>NZ_FQWR01000005.1:0-197501 GCF_900129735.1 Fibrobacter sp. UWCM
GTATACCACTTAACAAGAAAAAAGGATATATTTTAACTTAACCGGTAATGAATATGGTTGTTCATGAACCCACTATTAAAAAACCTACAAATCCAAGGTGAATGGGCGGGTTTTTTGTATGCGCCGAACGCAAAGGTTGTTCTTGGTCAGTCTAAATATAAGGTTGTTTATGGACAAATTCTTGGTAATGGCATAGATGTGCATCAGTATTCAAAGATATATAGAGTGAAATATATGCCTATAAAGGAAATGATTCTCGCGAGGAGGATATGATATATGAAAAAAATAGCGCTTATGTTATTGGTTGTTATAGGGATGGCGCCTGGACAGGTGACGATTACGACAAGTGTTGAGATGTCGTTTCCGGGTGATGTCTGGCATAATCTCGATACAGAATATTATTGGGATTCGCCAAAAGAAAGTCCCCGTTGCGATTCATGCTTTAATTTGGATAAAGGAAATTTCGGCGACCCTCTTTTTTATTCTGCCTTGGATACTAATGTGTTCTATATTACGGAAACGAATTTTTTGGGCAGAAATGGCAAGCTAGAATTTACCTTTTGGGTTCTTTCCTCTGCAACCCATTCCCTAAGCGAAGTTATAAGTGATGAATTTTCGCGTTTTAGGGAGTGTGGATTTATTGTGCTGTCTGAGGAACGCCTTGAAGAAATGTTGGATACGGTTACCGTCATCATTGATTCTGTTTTGGAACAATATCCCGATGGCTTCCTGTACGAACATAACTGTTTTGGCAACGAGGATCTTGGGCCTTGTACCTATTTTCCGACTATGCCTGCGGGGGGTGGGGACTCCTGGTATGTTCCTGACCCTCTCGAAGAAGAAATAGCCCGACAGAATGCCGCGCTGTCGGCCATCCCAGTGAAGTCGCGAGCGCGTATCGAAAAAAGATGGCCCTATCGGGCTTACGACGTGAAAGGTCGCACTCCGCAGAACGCGCACATGCGAGGAAGGTCTCCTATAAGACTCTTCTATAAATGAAAATGTGCATGGTCGAATTTTTTTATGGACAGGTTATTTCTTGTCTAACTTCGCGTTGATTTTCTTCTTCAGTTCTTTCAACTGCCAGCGCCCGCGCTTGTCTTCCATAAAGTAGCTCGTGCGTATTCCGCGGGAAAGTCCGCGCTCTATCAGGTCGAGCGCGTCGGCGTATCGCTTCTGCTCGAACCGCAGTTCGGCAAGGAAGAAGTAGTTGTATAGGTCCTTCGGGTCCTGCTGCAGGGCCATGTTCAGGTACTTGTCGGCGAGGTCCTTGTCGGGCCACGTGAGAATCAGGGGCACGTAGGGCAAAAGCTGGTGTGCGCGACCGAGCACTTGCCAGTCCTCGGTCTTCGTGGCCACGTCGCGCACGATTGTCGCAATCCCGTCCTTTACCGCCTGCAGCGGGTTCTTGTCGGCCCCCCACATCGATACCGCGGTTGCGTATATATGCGAGATGTCCTTGTTCTTCGGGAACTTCGCATAGGCCGCCTCGCTGATGTTTTTCAGGGAGTCCAGCTTCTGCGAGCGCTTCTTTTTGTCGAAGGGTACAAAACGGAAAGAAAAGTACAGGCTCTTCACGTAGCCCTCGGTCGCCGCCTCGGCAACAGATGCGTCGTCCATCGCCTTCCTGTAGGCATCGATCATGAGTTTCGCATTGTGCGCATCCGCCTTGTCGCCCTTTGCACGTTCGGCCCTGGCCGCATAGCACGAATCCGCAAAGCGCAGGTCGTCGTTTGCGAAAACCGTGAACGTACAGAGCAGTACGGCAAGTGCTATTTTGGATGCAATACGCATTTAGGTCTGCCAGTTCCTCAGAAACTTGTTGACGTGCGCAATCCTGTTCTTTTCTTCGTCGGTGCCATGGAATGTCTTGAACAGCAGGTTACGGTATTCCATCATGGCGGTGCGAATCAGAATCTTGTCTTCTTTCTTGAGCATAGTGCGGTAATAATACAAAAAAATTAAATGTTACTTTATTTGTTGCCCTTGCCCTTGCCTGCAAAGTAATCCTGCTGGCGGGTGGCCCCGAGCACGGCGTGCCACAGCGTGCCGTTCGGGTCGATCTTCTTCCTTTCGTTCACGGCGTACTCTATGGGTACGTGGCTGAACTGCTCGTTCATGCTGCCCACCACCATGTCGGTCTTGCCCGCCATGCCGGCGTGCACCGCGCTTTCTGCCAGCTGGAAGCAGAAGATGGCGTCGGTTCCCTTCGCGGGGATGCTTCGCACCATGTAGCTCGGGTCGAAGTACTTGATGTTCACTTCCTTGCCGACCTTGTCGAAGTGTTCCTTTATCTTGCGCGTCAGGAATTCGCCGATGTCGTTCTTCAGGATGTTCCCGCTCGCGTCGCGGCGTTCTTCCTGGTCCTTGAACAGTTCCTGCCCGGCGCCTTCGGCGACGGCGATAACCGCGTGAGTCTTGCCACTGCTGTAGCGGCTCTCGAGAGCCTTGAACAGGCCTTCCAGCGTGAAGGGAACCTCGGGCACGAGGCAGAAGTTCACGACCGTAGTCGCGAGCGCTGCGTATGCGGCAATGAAGCCCGAGTCGCGGCCCATGAGCTTCACTAACCCAAGCCCGTTGAATGCGCCGTTCGCCTCGTTGTGTGCGCTCGTAATCACGTCGGTCGCGCTGAGGACCGCGGTCTCGAAACCGAACGTGCGGTCGATGAGGTTCAGGTCGTTGTCGATAGTCTTCGGGATGCCGATAATCGAGATGGGCTGCCTGCGCTTCTTGACCTCTTCGGCAATCGCGTGTGCGCCGCGGAGGGTGCCGTC
Organism: Fibrobacter sp. UWCM; assembly: GCF_900129735.1. NCBI lineage: Bacteria > Pseudomonadati > Fibrobacterota > Fibrobacteria > Fibrobacterales > Fibrobacteraceae > Fibrobacter > Fibrobacter sp. UWCM. Next base: position 2,775 of record NZ_FQWR01000005.1, read on the forward strand.
GCCGCCGATGCAGAACAGCACGTTGATGTTGAGGCGCATCAGGGTATCCACCATCACCACCGGGTCCTGCATGCCGCGCGAACTCCCGAGAATCGTGCCGCCGTCTTCCTGGATGGAATCGACCACGTCGGGGTTGAGCGTGATGGGCGAGTAGCCGTATGCGGGGTTGAGTCCGCGGTAGCCGTAGGGGATGCCAAAAATATTGCGGACGCCGTAATCGAACCAGAGCACCTGTACGAGGCCCTTGATCACGTTGTTGAGGCCGGGGCAGAGCCCGCCGCAGGTCACCACGCCGGCGCGTGTCCAGGCGGGGTCGTGGAAAATGGTTTCGCGCGGGCCGGCCGCCTCGAGCGACGGGACCTCGATACCCTTGTCTATGAATTCGTGTATGCGCTTGATGTCGGTGGTGAGGCTGATGCGGTCGTCTTCCGAGACGAACTTGATTCCCTTCATGGGGGATTTCAGCGTGCCTTTGCCGACGGTTTCAATAGAAAGGTCAAAATCTTTCGGGTTGGCGAGAATGTCTTCTTGGGTCATAGTGACCCTAAAATACTAAAAATCCGGAGCCCGCGCCCACTATACCATCGGCGGGAAATGGATTTTCGTGCGCAAACCGGGGTTCGCGTTCTCTATCTCGATTTTCATGTTCGAGAGCGCGCAGAGTTTTTTCACCATCGAGAGCCCGATGCCCGTGCCCTTCGTGGTGCGGGTCATCTCGTTTTCTACGCGGTAGAATTCCTGGAACACCTTCTTCATCTCGGAGGGCGGAATGCCCGGGCCGTAGTCGCGCACGGCGAGGTACACGTGGTCGCCTTCCGTCTTCATCTCGATGATAATCATCTTGTAGTCGGCGTTCTTCGAGAACTTGAGCGAGTTGTCCACGAGGTTCGTGAGAATCTGCATCACGGCGTCGCGGTCCATCATCAGCTGCACGCGGTCAATATCCGAGTCGCACGACACGGTGAGTGAAAAACCGTGGTCCTCGATGTTCTTGGTGTACATGGTCACGAAGTCGTCGAGCACGGCCTTCGGCCAGTCCTTCCTGATGTTTGCCACCCAGCGGTTGCCGTCAATTTTCGAGAGGTCGAGCACGTTCTGGATAAGCCTCGTGAGACGGTCGCTCTCGCTTGCAATCTGGTCAAAGCTGCGCTTGCGCTTGGCGTCGTCCATCTTCTGATAACTTGTCTGTAATATCTCGGCGCGCATCTTGATGGTGGTGAGCGGTGTCTTGAGCTCGTGACTCACCGCTGATATAAAGTCCTGCCGCTTCTGGGCCAGGTTGAGCTGGCTCTGCGTAAGCCGGTAGATAGAGATGAGGCCGCCCCCCAGAAGCAGGAACATGATTCCGCCTATCAGGAACAGCAGCTGCCCGTTGCTGATAATCTGGCCGTTGCCGCCTGCCTCCTGCACCGACTTGTCGACGTAGACGCTCATGGTGATGGCGTTCAGCGGTTCGGCGAGGTTTTCCTCGAACACCTTCACGGCGAATCGGGTGTCGATACCGAACGATACGAGGTCTCCCTTGTACGTAAACTTCAGGGCGAGGTGGTTGTCTTCGTTCGCGTAGTCGCCCACCTCGAGATCCACGATGCTCCTCAGGTATTCGCGAAGGTCTACCACGAACCCCTGCACAAAGTTCTCCTCGCCGCGCAGCACGTTCCTGTAGAACACGATGTATTGGCGGTTCAGTTCCGCCTGGAACGATTCGATGGCGATGTCCATCGTGCCCACGTACGGGAATATCCTGTACAGGCCCGAGGTGTCCATCTTGGCCGATTCCACGTTGAACGCGAACTGCTCCTGCTCGGAGGTGCGCTCCACGCGCATGCGCTTCTTGCGGTTCTTGCTCTTGGAAAGGTCCACCTCGTTGGCGAGCTGGTCAAGCGCGTTGGAACTTTCGCCTGCAATCTTGGAGGTATCCAGCGTGGCGGCCGTCCCCTTGTTCTTGATGCCCATGTCGCGCACGATGAACTTGAGCCTGTTCTGGAACGACTCGCGGATATCCTTGTTCTCGAGCTGCACCTGCCCGAGCGCGCCCGCCGGCAGGTAGGGGGTACTGAACACGCCGTCGGGGTCTATCTGGAAATGCCCGATAAGTCCGGCGTACTGGCTGCAGTAGTCCAGCTTGCTGGAATCGCTATTACACGATGTTACCGGGAAGTTGAGCGCGAGGTCCGAGTAGGTGGGCTGCTCGCCTGCAGAAATGGTCTTCGCGACCTTGATGAACCTGTACTCCATGAAGGAGCGCTTGTTCTCTATCGCGAGGTCGTCCTTGATGCGGTTGTTCGCCATCTTCAGGACCTGCGTTGCGTGCATGGCCCATTCCGCCTTCGACTCGTCCTGCATGTGCAGGTACGAATCGTAAAGCAGCCCCGCCACCGGGAGTGCAATCACGGCGAAGATGGCTGAATAGATGAGAACGAGACGTTTCTTTATTAAGCGGTTTTTGAGCATTCAGGTGTAGAACGCATCTGGTAGCCTTCGCCACGGAACGTGACCAAGAGCTTCGGATGGGAAGGATCGTCCTCGATTTTCTTGCGGAGCTTGGTGATGTGGATGTCGACGGTGCGGGTATCCACGGATTCGGCGTTCTCGTAGCCCCAGACTTCGCGGAGCAGTTCGGAGCGCGGGACCGCATGGTCACGGTTGTTCCACAGGTATTCGAGGATTTCGATTTCCTTGCGGGTGAATGCGAGTTCTTCCTTGCCGCGCGTGCCTGCGTATTCGCGGAAGTTCACGCGGAGGTTGCCTGCCACGAGCTTGCCTTCGTTTTCCATGGACTGGCGGCTGCGGCGGAGTACGGCCTCGATGCGTGCGAGCAGCATCGGGGTGGAGAACGGCTTCGGGATGTAGTCGTCGGCACCGAACTTGAGGCCGTTGATGATGTCTTCGTCGGTGTTCTTTGCAGAGAGGATTATAATGGGGAGGCTTCTGTCCTTTTCGCGAATCTTGTCGCAGACCTCGAAGCCGTTCATGCCCGGGAGCATCACGTCGAGGAGCACCAGGCCGTACTGTCCGGTGAGGGCCTCGGTAAGGCCGCTTTCGCCGTCGGCGACATGCTTTACGTGGTAGCCGTTGAGCTCGCAGAGGTCTACGAGGCTTTCTGCAATTGCAATTTCGTCTTCAACAATAAGAATGCTAGTGTTGCTAGTATTGTTAGCCATTTTTGTTTCCCTTAAACTCCTATGGGGGTATTTAGTTTAAATTGCGAGACCGACGCCGATTTCAGCAGCCATGCGCCCCGGTTCGATTTCTTCCGGGAAGTCGCCGCCGAAGTAGTACTTGAAGTTCGCGTATGCGGCAATCGGGATAATCGGAAGCTTTGCACGCAGGCCAACGAGAATGTGGCCGCCGATGCTGGTCTTGAGGCCTTCCTCGAGGGCGGCGTCCTGGATATTTTCGACGAGGGCGTCGGTGAGGCGCTGTGCCATTGCGTTCTGGTCGGGCAGGGCAATGGAATTGGGGTCGAGCGCCGCTGCCGGGTTGCTCATCACGCCGTCAATCGCGTTCTTCATTTCAGTCTCGAGTTCGGCCTTCACCACGTTGTAGGTGCCGCCCACGACCTTCGAGGTGAAGGGCTGGTTCAGGATGAACGTGTTCATGTAGTAGGTAAGGCCGCCGCCGATGTAGGGGCGGATAATGGGAATGAACGTGATGGGGTAGGTAATGGAGAGGTCGCCGTTCATCTGCACGAACTTCGGGTTCGCCTTGCCGAACGGGGTGCCGCCGAGTTCCACCTCGAGGTCAATCTGCTGGTAGGCGCTCGGGTCGGCTGCCGCAGGACCCGCGAGAACTGCGGTCGGGTCCTTGATGACGAACAGCGATGCGTCGTAGGAGCCGAACTGGATGTTGAAGGTCGCTTCGATGTCGATGATGGGGAGGATATCCACCCACACCTTGAAACCGAAACCGTGCATCATCTCGTCGAATCCACCGTGCCACAGCTTGACTTCGTTCGCACCGGAAACGTCGACGCTGTTGTTGAACCTGTCTGGGGTGGCCGAGAAACCGGTCATCTTCGTCCCGAAATTGGGGGTGTAGTGCGCGCCGATACCGATGATGGCGAACGACTGCGAGGCGAGCAGGGCACCTGCTGCGAGTAGGATTTTAGCGTTCATAAATGCTCCTAGGAAAACTTCTAGACTTGAAACTAGATAAAAATTTTCAAAATGGGGCGCCCCCTGGGGCGAAAAAGTGCCAAAATCCGCTTTTTTGTGATGTTCCGGCGCATTTTATCGGTATTTATGGCTTATTTATCAAGACAATGTAAACAAAATTGTATATACCCGCGAAAAAAAGTATATATTATGTAAGTTTTAAGGGGGTCCCTTGGGATTCCCGGCGACTTTCTTTCCAAGAGGAGAAATATGCGCAAACTGATAACACTGATCGCCCTTATGGGACTCATGGCGAGCCTTTCCTTTGCGGCAGACGATGCCGCTACCCGCCGCCGTTCCGCAAAGGCGTTCGACGAACTTGATGCCGACGAGGCAAGGCCCGCGAAGAGGCCCGCCTACGAGAAGCAGGCCCCTGCCAGGCAGGCGCCCGCTCCCAGACAGCAGTCTATAGCTATGGGCAACCAGGCGTTGCCTACGATTATCGTTGTCCCCGCCCAGAAGGCGAAGGGCATGAGCGACCTCCAGGCGTTCCAAAGCAACCCGAACAACCGTATGGCCATCGAGGCCATCAACGGCTACCTGACCCAGCGCCAGTACGAGGTGAAGTCGCTTGCCGGCGAGGAGACCCTCGGCGAGGTCATCCAGATGCAGCAGGATATCGCCGAGACGGAAGAAGACCTTTCGTACCTCGCGAGCCTCGCCCTGAGTGCCGATATCTACATCAAGTTCTCCGCCTCCATCGAAGGCGGTATCGTGCTTATCGAGCTGAGCGCCTACGAGGCGGCGACTGCGCGCCTGCTGGGTAGCCAGACGAGCCAGGCTGCCGCAAACGGGCAGAGCAAGGGCGCCATCGCGCAGGCGGTATTCGATGCCGCGAACCGTGCCATGCCGGGTCTCGAGAAGAAAATCAAGGGCTACTGGGAAGTGGACCGCAAGAACGGCGTTCAGTACAAGGTAATAATGAAGTTGCAGGGCGACTTTGACGAGCAGCGCGTGGAAGATATCCAGGACGACGTGAACATGCTCGCGAAGAAGGCGTTCAAGCGCGTGAACACGAACGTGCAGACGGCAAAGACTATCGACATGACCGTGTTTGCCGACATGGACAAGTTCGCCGACTCGCAGGAAGTCTACAGCTACATCCGTCGCGGGCTCAAGGGTTCCGTGACCGTGCGTAAGATAAACATTACCAAGAAACTGATTTTGATCGAACTCAAGTAGTATGAACATCAAGAAGTTTGCCTTTTTGCTGCTTTCCCTTTCTGTAGCCGCGTTTGCGGGCAAGGTAATCACGTACACCGCCTCCTCGGAGGTCTCGCAGGAACAGGCGAACAACACGGCCATCGCGGGTGTCGCCAAGCAGGTTTCCTCGACGGTCGTGACCGACGACAGGCTCCGTACCGAGGATGTTTCCGCGGGCGGCAAGGAAAAGATTTCGCAGACCTACACCTCGAACAAGAACGTGAAGACGAATGTCGACCTCAAGTGGGTGAAGGTGCAGCCGCTCCCGAAGGACGGCAAGAAGTTCCGCGCCACGGCGACGCTCGACGTGGACGAGATGACGAACAACATCCGCCTGCAGATGGCTAACGCGAAGGAGAAGATTGCGAAGTACGAGGCCGCCGGCCGTGCCGCGCTGGAAGCATCGCGTTACGACGAGGCTATCCGCATGCTCACTGCCGCAGAGGCGCTCATTGAGCCTTACAGCGCGCTGAAGAGCGAACTTGCGCAGGTGTTTACCCTGAACGAGTCGTTCAGCCTGAAGCATAACCTTCCGGGCCTGCGTGCCGATATCGCGTCTAAGCTCGGTAACCTGCAGGTAAAGACCGCGCCCGAAAAGCTCGTGCTCGAGAAGGACGTGATAGAGAACCTCACGGTGACGGTTACCGACGCGAAGGGCGCGGTGACGGACTTCCCGCTCAAGGCGGTGCAGGACGGCAAGAAGCTCGATTCCCGCCGCACGCAGGATAACGGAACTGCCGTGTTTACCATCCCGAACGTGAACTTTGGGGCGGGGACGCTTGCCATATCGTTCGTGCCCGACTTCCCGAAAGATATCCTGAAGGCGGCAAGGCTCGAGAAGGGCTTTGTGGTGCCCTACGAGGTGAAGCAGGCTTCGTGCAACGTGCGGTTTGACTGCACGGGTAGCCCCGAGGGCTGCAAGGCGCTTGCCGACCAGATGGCAAGGCAGGGGGTGCTCGTGGGCAAGAACGCGAAGGACCCGGTTATCAAGGCCGAGGTGAAGGCGACGCCCAAGGGCTCGCTCAACCAGCTGCTTTCCTTTGACGTGATGGTGTCTGTTTCCGGTGACAAGGTAAGTTTTACCAAGTCATCGAAGGGCGTGGGCAAGACCGAGGCCGAGGCGGTGACGAAGGCTGTCGGCAAGCTCAAGGTCAAGGAATTCGACAAGGTTTGCAAATAGAGACTAGGGCGGGCAAAACCCTCATCCTATAAAAAAAGAAAGGGCGCCGAGGGCGTCCTTTAATTGTAATGCCTGACTGAGCGATTACTTCTTTTTCTTCTTGCTGCCGCTGGTGGCGTCGAGCTCGATCTTGACGGTTTCTTCACCCTTCACGGTCACGAGCATTTCAGCAGACTTGCGGTTGGAGCATTCTGCGCGAACCAGGTGGTCGCCGGCATCCAGGTTGTGGATGGTGAGCGCTGCACCGTCGGTCTTGTCGGAGTTTTCACCGTCGACGTAGATGATGCACTTGCCCGGCTTGGTGGTCACTTCGATGTTGCCCTTCGGGATCTTGGTACCGTAGTCGAAGGTGTTACGCTTGTCGTTACCCGGCCACACGTTCACGCGCTGGTTCACCAGTTCGTAGCCCTGGTCGATGACGATAAGCGTCTGGCGGCCCGACTTGACCTGCATGTTCTCGATGGGGCTCTTGCCCAGGAGTTCGTTACCCAGGTACACGTCGCTGTTGGGCGGGTTGGTAATGATGGTCACGGTTGCGGCCTTACCGCGCGGGGGTGGATCTTCGTCGGCGACAGCCGCAGTAACAAGGAACGCCACCATAAGGGCGAAAATGTAGAGCTTTTTCATTTGCTTACTCCTATTTGCGTTTTACCCTAAAATATAAAGATTTCCTTGAAGTGGCTCGCATTTTATAATATTTTGTAGGTAAAATTCTTTTAAACGAGCCTTTCGGGCCTGATTTTATATGAAAGCACTGTACCAGAAGATACGTTCCCTCGATGGGAAACCCTACGGGACCTACAAGAACCTCGCCACGCGAGAATGGGATTTCGGCGATTTTGTGCTGGAATTCATCCACGTGCAGGGCGACCCGTATGCGCCGGCATCGCGCGTGCTGCTGCGTGCGAAACTCGCGACGCTCGGGTATGCGCCGGAGTGGGGTTCGGATTTCGAGCACCGGCTTGCGCTGAGCGACTTTCTGTACCGGAGGCTCGGACGTATGGTACAGGAACGCTACCCGGGTAAGGATGCCGCCGTGGTGTTCGACACGGCGGGACCCGAAATGCTGGTGCGGAACAGCCTGTGGATAGACAACGGCGAGATCCGCGCGTGCCTGCAGGTGAGGCTCCCGGGCGAGGGCCGCAAGATCCAGGCGGAACTCGCCGCAGAAATCCTCACGATGGTCATGCCCGACCTGGTAGCGGCGGGGCTCTACTACACGCAGGGCGACGAACCCGCGATGCAGCGACATTACCGCGTGCTTGCCGAACGCAGGGAAATCCTTGCGCAGCTGGACGGGCGCGGGCTCTGCGCGTTTGTGCCCGACGGGGCTGTGCTTCCGCGGGCATCGGGCCTGAGCGAAATGCCGCTTGAAGGGGCGGTGCCGTTTGCAGCGCCTGCGGAACTTGCGGTGACGTTGAATGCCTGCGGGCGCGAAATCCGCGGGATGGGTATCCCGAAGGGGATTACGGTAATTACCGGCGGTGCGTTCCACGGGAAGTCCACGCTGCTGCAGGCGCTTGTACGTGCGGTGTACCCGCATGTTCCGGGCGACGGGCGCGAGGGTATAGTCGTGGACGATACTGCTCTCCGTGTGGGCGTGGAGGACGGGCGCAGCGTACGCGGGACCGACCTCTCGATGTTCGTTCGTGACCTGCCCGGTGGTATAAGCACGAAGGATTTCAGCACGCTTTCGGCTTCGGGTTCCACGAGCGAGGCGGCGAACCTGCTCGAGGCGATGGAAGCGGGAGCGCGCACGTTCCTTATCGACGAGGATTCCTCGGCGGTGAACTTCCTGATTCGCGACGTGCGCGTGCGCAAGCTGCTGGGCGACGAGCGCGAACCGCTAATCCCGCTGACCGACCGCATTCGTTCTCTCGCTTCTGCGGGTATGAACTTTATCCTTGTCGCCGGTGCCTGCGGGGACTATCTCGACCTTGCAGACAACATAATTGTCATGGCGAACTATAGGGCGGAATGTGCAAAGTCCACAGTGTCATCCTGGAAGGCCGAAGGCCTGATAGGATCCACAGTAAATGCGCGCCCCTTCGCCGCCTACATGCAGCCCCTGCAGAAACATGTGCGGCCTGCCTCTGCGGTGGAGCGCCAGGTGAAGGTGAAACTCGCCGGCGATTCGCTTTTGCAGATTGGTTTCCTTGTGGCCGATACCTCGCGCCTCGTGACGCTTGTAGATAAGCAACAGCGGCTTGGTGCAGGGTTCATGCTGCTCAATATGCTCCAGAACGCGGCGAGCAATACCGCGGAGGGTTCTGCCCCCGCAGGTGATTCCGTTGCGGGTGTGGCGCAGAAACTCTGCGATGTGGTATGCAACGTGGGGTTCCGCAACCTGCCGCAGGGCATGAGCCGCGAGATGAGCCTGCCCCGCGCCGTCGATATCGCCTGCGTGGCTTTCCGGCTTAACGGAAAATAAAAAAAGGCCTGCCGTGTTACCGGCGGACCCTAGGGTAGTTTATGGAGGTGTAAAACTCTAGAACTGCTCGAAGAACTCGTGTACCGCTTCGGGAACCCAGGTCTGTTCCCAGTTCCAGCCGACGCCCATGTTGCCGGTGTCGTGCGCGGTCCACTGGTGGTCACCCGGCCAGGTGCACCACTTGACGGGGAAGCGTTCGTCTACGTTCTTGAAGTCGTAGCACACGTGGCCCGTATTGCCGCTGATTTCCTTGGGCTTCTCGGAACTTGCGTCGGTGAAGTCGCCGTTCGCGTCGGCCTTGCCGTTACGCTTGAGGATGCGCGGAAGGGCGCTGTTCTTTGCACGGTCGTAATTGCAACGGCCATCGTTTACGCCATGTACGTTCATCCAGGCGATGGGCAGGTCCTTCATGTTGTTGCCTTCGGGCAGCCAGATGTTGTAGTCGGCCACAGCGTAGGTCGCGGCGGCACGGACGCGGGTCTGCATATCTTGCATAAGCGAGTAGCTGAACATGGCGCCGAAGCTGAAGCCTGTAATGAACACGCGGCTCGTGTCGATGCAGTAGTTCTCCTCGAGGGTGGTGAGCGTCTGCGCGAAGAAGTCGTGGTCGCCCTGACCCTTGGTCCACAGGCCGCCAACCGCATCGAGAGAAACGAAGATGTAGTCGCCGTTCTTGTCGAGCACTTGCTGGCCGTAGTACGGAGTGGGGTGGTCGTAGTCGGCCTTGTGGTGCACGAAGTCCTCGCCATTGCTGCCGTAGCAGTGCAGTGCAAAGAGCACCTTGTGCGGCTTCTTGTTGTCGTAGTTCTTGGGCAGGGTAATAAAGTATTTGCGGGTATCGCTTCCGACCCGAATCTCGAACTGGTCGCCGTTTTCGACGCTCTTGACCTTTTGCAACTTGGAGTTGGAACCGCAGCCCTTGCTCGGGGTGGGTTCGTTCCCCAGCGCATAACCGAACTTGAACTGCGGTGCCACTGCCTTGAGTTTCACGTTGAGCGTGGTGTCGAGCGTGCCGAGCGGTACCGTGAGCGTGTCGAAGCCCTCTGCCACGAAGCGGATTGCCTCGCCCTGCGCTACCTCCTTCAGGAGTGCGCTTGCATGTGCGCTGAAGGTGTTGCTGTAGCTGCCCTCGGTAGAGAACTTGAAATTCTGCCTTGCGTTACCTACGGTTACCTGCGCGAAGTAGGTGCCGTGCGCCTTGATGGCCCTGTTCAGGTCGAACATGCCGGAGCCCTGCAGGGTCTTGCCGAAAACCTGGTTCCCCAGCGAGTTGAATATCTGCACGTGGACGGGCGCGCTGGTGCTCTGCGAGTAAGAGAGCACGCCGTTGTTGACGCTCACGTACCCGACGGAATTCCTGACGGCATGGAAGCCGATGGTTTCGTCCTCGAAGAGGGTGAATTTGCCCTGGTTGTCGGTGGTGGTCGCCTTGCCCTCTTTGAGGAGGCTTACCGAGACGCCCTCGAGCGCTTTGCCCTGCTCGTCGGAAACGCTGCCCGACACGGTGTAGGCGGAAGCGAGCCCGCAAAAAGCGAGAATGCCTGCCGTTACAAGAAAACTGCGCGTGATAATACTCATTTGTACTCCTTTTTTGCCCTAGTCCACCTACGGAGCACACCCTGACATTAAGTAATCTAATGTGGTATAGGAAAAATGTTCCCCGCCGTTCCTCGATACTTATGGATGAATTGTCTATAAAAGGGGCAATTGCGGACAAACGTTTACTTTTTTTTATTATATTTTTTTTACGTACGGGGTGCTTCGAGCATTTATTAGGAGAAAAACGATGAATCAGTGTAAATTGTCGTTTGCACTAGGGACGCTGTTCCTGTGCCTTGGGGGCGTGGCGGAACTTTTCGCCTCGGAAATTACGCCGTTCTATTTCGGTGCGAGTCCTGACGCGTTGACGGATAAGGAGCAGAACGACGAATGGCAGAGACTCATCAAGTACAAACTATGGGGGACGGGCATAAGTGGGGATGCCTATGGCGTCGCCTTCATTGGGCAGGACGTGCAGATTACTGATTCGGTCGGGTATTCGGGGAGCGCGATTGCCGGGCTTGAAATGCGCAACATCAAGCACAGCATTGGTGGCCCGCTCGCCTTTGCAGGGAATTTCCAAAACGGGGATGGCCAGGACAATATCGTGACTGGCCCTTCGTACTTCGGCGGAAATTTCAACATAGGCAATAACGCCGTTAACAGCGATAACGTGGAACTTCACGGGAACTTCTGCGTGCGTGGGGACAAGTCTACCATGACCAAGGGCTTGGCCAAGGGCGGGGGAAAACTTGACTGCGCCGCAAGTGATATCCCGGCACTTGATAGCACACTGGATGTGCCGCGCGTAGACCATTCCACGATTACCTATGACCTGGAAGTCGATTCGTACACGTTCAGCGATAAGACCAACTACATCGACATTCCATCAGGTTCCGGCCAGTTCTACAATATCCATGTGAAAGGGGACATGCTGCTGGACAACAACAACGACAACCTGTTCATTCGCATGTCGGGGAATCGTTATGTGAGAATCTTTGTCGACGGGAATCTTACGGTTACATCTACGTTGCACAACATTGTCATTTTGAACGTGACGGAGGGTTCCTGGAACGAGACGACACAGCAGTGGGAAGGCGGTACCCTGGACACCACGCTGAATAAGAACTACGGCGGAAATCTCCTTTTCTACACGCCGAACGACATCGCGTTCCCGGCAGAGAACTGCACTATCCAGGGAACGTATATTTCGGGTGGCACAATCAGTTTTCAGCAGCATTACAACTTTGCGGGGCAGCTCCTGGCAAAGAAGGTTTCCATCAATGCCGAATTCAAGGCGGGCGACTTCCGTTACGTGCCGTTCAGACCTCCTGTAATCAACATGGCGGTGGGTTCCATGGCCTACGAAGATAACGAGGCCCGCGGCGATACGGTGAAGCTCGTGCTTTCGAAGGACCCGCCGACCCGCGTGACGTTCGACTACTGTTTTTCCCTGAAGCCCGCGAGCGAATGCGACGGCTTCATGGACGACCCTGCCTGCAGCTTTGCAAACGCGAATGACGTGCTGGAATCGAACTACACCGAGATTCCGGTGTGCGGGAGAGATACGGGGCATGCGGCGTTCCCGCAGTTCTCGAAGGATTTGGAAACGCCCATCGTTTTCCACGCGAAGGACGACATGCTCGAGGAAGCGGACGAGCTCGTCTTGGTGAAGATTTTCAACCTGACGGCGGCGATTACCTCGGACGGCGACCGCAATGCGGATTCCAGCTACTCGATGGAGTATGTCATCGTGGATAACGACAAGCGGCCCGTATCGAAAGATACTTCCGTCACCGTCATGATGAACGAGACCTTGCCGATAACTGCTTTCCCGGCGTACGAGAATGACGGCGTGACTGTACTCGACAAGTACGGTGTGATTATCAAGACGCTCCCTGCCTCGGGCACGCTCAAGTACAACGGCGCTCCCGTAGCGGTTGGAGACTTCATCAAGTTCCCCGGTAGCCTGAACTACACTCCGGCGCATGACGAGTACGGCTCGCCCTATACGACATTTGAATTTATGGTGGCGAACATCCATAACCCGGACATCAGCGATTCCGCGAGGACGATGACGATAAACGTGGTGCGGTTCCAGTACACCATCAACGAGAACGCTTCGGTCGATACGCTCGTCGGGATTATAGATGAGCTGCGCATTAGCGACATCGAGAGCTGCGCTATCGTTTCGGGCGATACGGGTGCCACCTTCAGGTTCGATACTACGCGCATATACGTCAACGGGGTTCTCGATTTTGAGACGCAGTCCTCCTACGTGTTCTTTGTGAAGTGCGCAAACAGCACGTCCGAAGATTCGACCGCGGTGGAAATCCTGATTGTCGACGAGAACGATCCGCCTTCCGTGACGGATACGGTAATGCAGGTTTCCGAAAACATGCCCGTGGGGAAGACCGTCGGTACGATGCTCTACTACGACCAGGATGGCGAAAATTCCGGATTCTGCGTGAACAGCTTTAGCCTCGTGGGCGGCGATTCGAGCTTGTTCAAGATTGATGCGCAGACGGGCGTGATTACGACGCGCGAGGTGTTTGACTACGAGGCGCTCCCGGACAGCCAGAAGTACTACGTGGTAAAGGTCCAGATTGCCGATACCGACGGCAACAAGAGCGTGGCCGAAGTGAAAATCAACATCGTGAACGTGATGGAGACCTCCGTGATTGTCGTGACCCACGCGGAATCGGGCAACGGCAACTATAGCGAGTCGAACCCGAAGGAGCCGATTAAGATAAACGACAAGACGCTCACGCTCTCGTGGACGGGCGACGCCATTCCCCAGCCGGATACGACCCTCACGGACTTGCACGAGGGCTACAATGTGGTGACGCTTACCTATTACGACAAGACGAAGGACATGCCCGCCGTGAAGGAGGTGACGATATTCGTTTGTACGAAGACTCCCGAGGTGCAGGTTTCTACGACGGTCGAAAAGATGCCCGATGCGAATATCTATACCATCGCGGAAGAACCCGCCGAGGGCGATACCGCGTTCTACGTGAACAAGAAGCAGAACGATATCTCCGTCAAGGTCAAGGAACCGGTTCTCGATTCCACGTACACGGATTCTACCTGCAAGTACACGGAACGCGAAATCATCGTTTCTGCAGTTATGTTCGAGACGCTGAACGTACCGCAGGCGACGTTCAAGACGGTCGAAAAGATTGCTTCGGAAAAGCCCGTGCTGAACGATATGCCCGCTGGCAGCGTGAAGCAGGCGCCCTTCAACGACAGCCTCGTGCTCGTGAGCTACAGGGAGGCTATCGGGAACGATACCGTGACCGTCTCTTACGTGACGAACGTGAAGGGCGACGTGGTGGACGGGCAGATAAAGGTTTCGTTCACGACGAAGATTGACGGGAAGGCTGTCGAGATTTCGTATGTGGCGGATGCCTTCACCGGCGCGCCCGTGGAATCGGAAACGGGTGCGGTCTATACGGTAAGCTACCGCTATACCGACAGGAACGGTGAATCGGTCACGGTGGGCTATGCGCTGGATTCCAAGGGCAAGACCATCGAGGACAAGGACGGCAACGTGGGCTACGAGGTAACCTACACGTACGAGAATGCGTTCGGCAATGTATCTAGCCAGTCCATCTATATCGTGGTCGACGTGATTCCCCCGAAGGTGGAAATCCTTTCGCCGGAAAACAACGCTATATTCTATGCCAACTACGTGGACGTGAAATGGACCGTTGACAGGAACGACGGCAACGGCCCCGTGGTGATGGACACGCTTACCGAGCAGGGGCTCGTGAAGGGTGGCAATGCGATTGTGCGCTTCTACCGCGACAAGGCGGGCAACGTGGCGAGCGATACGGTGAAGGTCATTATGAAGAACTCGAAGGACCTGGATATTTCCGTGGTCACCCCGGTGACAATCGTGACCCGCGAGAAGACCGAGGAATACTATGCCAGCAACGAACCGAAGGAAGGGCAGACCTTCGCGGTGACCATCTACAATTCGAAGGCGGACAAGGAAATCGAGACGCTCCGTGGCGGCGATTTCAAGACGGAGGAAGGGAGCGGCGATGAACCGTACCCGGGACTCGAGGGGCACCTTGGCCCGACGCTCGCCATCGACACGAAGCTCTCCACGATTCGCCCCACGCTTGGCCTCGCCACGCTCGATGACCTTGTCGGGAAGGACGGCCTTGTAAACTACGATGGTATCGATTCCGAGAACGGCGACAAGCACACCGTCGAGGAATACGTGCGTGAACATTGCACTGCGAAATTCCAGGAATCCCTCGGGAGCGACATCTCGAAGGCGAGCCTGTACCACACGACGATGAAGGTAAAAATCTGGGTGTACACGACGCTCGGGAATTTTGTGGACTACTTCTCGTTCGAGCAGGAGCTCGACAAGCCCGAATACACGAACGATGCGGGCGTGATGACGCTTTACTTCGAGCAGAAACCGGACAAGGACGGCTACGTGAGAACGGCGGACGGACGCCAGTACGCGACCGGCGCATACCTGTACAAGACCGATGTCTCGGTCAGGTCCGAACTGCAGTGCGATACGCCTCCCGTGGAAAGGGACAAGGAATCCAACAGGAAGGGTTACGTGCGCAAGGTGCGCGACGACCTGCTGAAGCCCTTCGGCTACAAGAGGCCGAACCGCAAGTAATTTTCTGTTGTCCGCATGCCTGGCGCTCTTTTCCGGATATTATTTTATAGATTTGGAAAGGTATGCCGAGAAGAAAGATAAACCAGACAATGCTTACGTGCATCACCATCGTCATGATGTTGGTGATGCTTTTTGGGTCTTTTGGGATAATCAAGCTCACTACTATTCTCGGCCCATCTTCGTACTTCCTCTTTATTTTGCTTTTCCTGATCGTAGCGGTTATCGGATTCCATATATGGACCCGCTACCGCTCTACCGAGACCGCGCAGCAGGTTGCCGACCTCATGAAGGAGGTAATGACCTCCCCGCTGGAAAAGTCTCTCGCGGGCGATTCGCAGTATGCCGTCGCCGTAAGGCCCGATGGCAAGATAGACCCGAAGCTCACGAAGTACATGACAAAACTTGCACCAACGGTGAATGCCATCTCGAACTTTTTCAAGGATTTCATTTACTACGACGGCGTTGCCGAGAAATTGCGCCAGCATTTTGAACTGGGCGAAGGCACGGATACCTTCCAGGAACTTTCGACCGTATTCCTTTCGGATGTCAACTACCTCTCGGAAAAGCTCGGGCACGAGATGAGCCTGGACGATTACGAGTCGTGCGGATTTGTATCCCTGCTGTTGCGCCTGCGTACGAACGCCCCTGCCACTACGGACTGGAACCGCCTTGTACTGCAGTCGTTTGTCGACAGGGAAATAGAGATGGGCCCGCTGGTCCATAACCTCGAGAAGAACCACGCGCAGTTGGAATCTACGGGAGAACTCTTCCTGTTCTCTGCAATTTTTGGCGGGTATTCGCCCGATGCGGTCCGCAAGTACATGCGCCTGATGTACGATTACTCCGCGGCGCTCGCGAACATTGACGGCAGGCTCACTCCCGAAGAGGTACAGTGGCTGCAGTACCTGGAACGCTATATCGGCAACAACCGCTCGGCGGCGCGGCGCCCGGGATTCGTGAAATGCTCGACGCGCGTAGTGAACTACAAGGATACCCCGCTGAAGGATGCCGTAAAGCGGAATTTCCGCATACAGAAAGAGGAACACGTCCCGTCCGGCGAGGCGGTGAAGCAGCTCGATTCCCTCATCGGACTTTCGACGGTAAAGAAAGAAGTCGTCACGTTCTACAACTTTATCCGCGTGCAGAATGAACGCAAGAAGAAGGGACTCTCGGTGCCCCCGACATCGTACCACTTCGTATTCTCGGGGAATCCCGGTACCGGCAAGACGACGATTGCGCGCATCATGGCCGAAATTTTCAAGGACCTGGGTGTGCTCCGGAAGGGCCACTTGGTAGAGGCGACCCGTGCGGACTTGGTTGCGGGTTACATGGGGCAGACCGCCATCAAGACGAACAAGGTAATTGACGAGGCGCTGGACGGCGTATTGTTTATCGACGAGGCCTACACGCTCGCGCGCAGTGCGGAAAACGACTACGGGCAGGAGGCGATTGACACGCTCCTCAAGCGCATGGAAGATGACCGCGAAAGGCTGGTGGTGATTATCGCCGGCTATACCGAAGAAATCAAGCGCTTCGTGAATTCGAATCCGGGTCTATCCTCGAGGTTCAACAGGTACATAGACTTCCCCGACTACACTGAAGACGAGCTTGCGCAAATTTTCAGATCGTTCCTCAACAAATACGACTACAAGATGGGCACGGCCGCGGCTGCAGCCATGAAGCGCTGCATTGCAGAAGCGGTGAGCCGGAAGGATAGTAGGTTCGGTAACGGGCGCTACGTGCGCAACCTGTTCGAGAAGGTCATCGAGAAGCAGGCGAACCGCTTGGCGGCATCGCCCGACCTGGGCAGTGTTGACGTGAGCAGCCTTGCCGCGACTGACTTCGAGCAGGCCACGGCTGAAAAATAAGGTTATTCCCCGACGATGACCTTGTAGAATTCAAGGAACTGCGCGGGGGAAAGTTCCTCGGCGCGTACCGTAGTGGGGTAGTCCAAAAGCTCGATGGCTTCCTGGATTTTCTTCTTGTCGTAGGCGCGGCCGAACGAGTTCGCGAGTGTCTTCCTCTTTTGCGTGAAGGCGGCGCGTACGAACTCGAAGTAGCCCTCGGGAGCGGCAAGCGGGCATTCCTTGGGCGTGAGGAGCATCGTGGCGCTGTCTACGTTCGGGCGGGGCGTGAAGTGCTCGGGCCCGATCTTGCGCAATATCTGCGTGTCGGCGAACGCGGACACGAGCACGGAAAGGCTCCCGTAGTTGCTGCTGCAGGGGGTGGCGCAGATGCGTTCGGCGACTTCCAGCTGGACCATTCCCATGAATCCCTTCGTGAGGTGCAGGCGAGGCATGAGCCCCGCGATAATCGCGGTAGACACGTTGTAGGGCAGGTTCCCGGTAACCCACGGCTTTTCGTGCGCGTCGAGGAATGCTTGCAGGTCGAACTTGAGGAAGTCGCAGTTTACGATGTGGAAGTTCTCGCGGCCCTGGAATTTCTGTTGCAGAAATTCCACGCACTGCTCGTCGATTTCGACGGCAGTGAGTTGCACGGCGCGGTCGAGCAGGTGTTCCGTGAGGGCGCCGTGCCCAGGGCCGATCTCGAGCACTGCCTCTCCGGCATTTGCAGGCAAGTCGCCCGCAATCATCTGTGCGGTAGGTACATCCAGAAAGTTCTGGCCAAACTTGCGGCGGCGTGCTCTGTCCATGCAGGGAAAGATAGAAAATTTCATATTTTTACCCGCAGTTGCTTATGACCACCAGAACAGAAAATACAACGAACCGCGCGCATCTTGCTGCCGGCAAGAAGCCGACCGCAGGTAAAAAGCCGCCTGCCGGCAAAAACGTGCGCGCCCGCGTGACGCACGAGTTCCCCGCAGTTTACGACCGGGATTCGCGCGTGCTCCTGCTGGGCTCGATACCATCCCCCAAGTCGCGGGAAGTGGGCTTCTACTACGGGCATCCGCAGAATCGTTTCTGGAAGGTGCTCGCAACAGTCCTCGGCGAAAAAGTTCCCGAGACCATCCCGCAAAAGAAGGCCATGCTCAAGAGGCACCACATCGCCCTCTGGGACGTGCTCGAAAGCTGTACCATCGTGGGGGCGAACGACACGAGCATCGAGGATGCCGTCCCGAACAAGATAGCCGCGCTGGTGGCAAGGTCGAAGGTAACCCGCATATTCTGTACGGGCGCCACTGCGCACAAACTATACCAGAAGTACTGTGCCGCCGATGTAGGCATCGATGCGGTCAAACTCCCCTCCACGTCGCCCGCGAACTGCGCCATATCGCTCGAAAGGCTTGTGGATGCCTACCGCGATATACTCGTTTAGGCCCGTTTATCGTAAAATTTTGCAGTTTTTCGCTTTTCCGTCAAAGATTTTTTCAAAATAATCTATATTGTTTTTGTATGTCAGCAAAAGTTACTAGCAGCGACAAGATTGAAGATCTGTTCCCGGAAACCCCCGTCCGGAAAATCATTACCCCTGTTGAACGCCTGATGAAGGTGGAAACGACGGGCGGCATCGTGCTCATAATCATGACGCTTGCCGCTCTTGTCTGGGCGAACCTGAGCCCGGAATCGTACCACCACTTTTGGCATATGCCGTTCTCCATGACGATTGGCGGCTGGACTGGCGCTGGCGACCTGCACTGGTTTATCAACGATGCCCTGATGACGATATTCTTCTTCAATATCGGTCTCGAGGTCAAGGGCGAAATGACATACGGCGAACTGCATGACCCGAAGGCGGCGAGCTTGCCCGTGATTGCCGCTGCGGGCGGTATGCTTTTCCCTGCACTTATTTACTTGCTCCTTTGCCCGCATGGCGAACATAGCGCCGCCCACGGATGGGGCGTGCCGACTGCTACCGATATCGCCTTCGTGGTGGGCTGCATGGCCATTCTCGGGAAGAAGGTGCCGCATGCCCTGCGTGTGATGATTTTGACCCTCGCCATTGCCGATGATATCGGCGCCATCCTCGTGATTGCGATTGGCTACCCGAGCGGCGACGGCATCAACTTTGTGGCCCTCGGGACAGGCTTTGCACTGCTGGTGCTTATCAACGTGCTGTTCCGCATTGGCGTGCGTAACCTGCTGCTGCACGGCGTGATTGGCGTTGCGGTGTGGGCGTTCTTTGTGAAGAGCGGCGTGCACCCGACCATCGCGGGCGTGCTGCTTGGCCTCTCGGTACCGGCGAAGCCCGTGCTCGCGAAGGGCAGGCTTGCCCACTTTGCGGGTAGCCTGGGCGGCGCGCTTTCGGGCGAGGCGAAGGACAGGAACGAACAGTACGAGGTGTTCCAGCAGCTCAAGCGCGGTGCGCGCGAGAGTATCTCGATGCAGGAACGTTTCTTCAAGCCGCTGGTGCCCTGGGTGAACTTCTTCATTATGCCGCTGTTCGCGCTCAGCAATGCGGGTGTCGAAATCAAGCTCGGCGGCGTCGAGATTCCGGTGATGGGTGCCGTGGCAATCGCCCTCATTCTGGGCAAGCCTATCGGCATATTCCTGTTCAGTTTGCTCTCGGTCAAGATCGGCATTTCCAAGAAGCCGAGCTACCCCTGGAAGGTCCTTTGGGGTGGCGGCATGCTCGCGGGCATCGGCTTTACCATGGCGCTCTTTGTCGCGAACCTCGCCTTCGACGTGGGCGACCGCCAGGATTCCGCGAAACTCGGCATATTGCTCGGAAGCTTCTGCGCGGCAATCCTCGGTACGATATACATGAACATCGTGTCGAAGCCGCATGACGCTCCCGAAAAGCCGAAGAACGAATAATACATGAGATGTGAAATAATTCATTTCACATCTCACATTTCACATTCCACATTTTTTTACCCTCTTGTTTAATTGTGCCCCACTTCGTTTACATGCTTCGCTGTGCGGGTAACCGCATATACACGGGCTATGCCGTAGATGTCGAGGCGCGTTTTGAACAGCACAAATCCGGAAAGGGGGCGAAGTTCACCAAGGCGTTCCCGCCGGAGTGCATACTGCGCAAGTTCGAACTGCCCTCGCACGAGCAGGCGCTAAGGCTCGAGGCGCGTATCAAGAAGCTGGCCCGCGAGCAGAAGGAATTGCTTGCCGGCGGTGACGATGCGATTGCGACGGAACTGCTTGCGGGTTTGAACGAAACCCTCGAGGAAAAGTCTGCACGTGAAAGGAAAGAACGCCGCGCAGTCAAGACCTGCAATAAAACGGTCAAGACCTGCGATAAAAAAGTCAAGACTTGCAATAAAACAGTCAAGAACTGCGAAAAAAAAGCTGCGCGATAAACGGAAACGACTGAAGGAATCCGTTCAGGATGCGTGAATTCTAATTCATTAAATTAAATGAATTATACCTGTAAAACGCATTTAATTCGCATAATATTGCGAATTAAATAACAAGGTCCACAATCAGGTACACGGCCATCGCGACGCTACAGGCGCTGATAAAGTGCTGGACGAACCTGTTGCCCTTTTTCCTCTGCGTAAAGCTCCCGAGGTAACCGCCGAACCATGCACCCGCGGCCATCACGAGGGCGATGGGCCAGTCGATCTTGCCCGCGATGCCGAGTGCCATGGTACTCACGATAAGGAACACGTTGGTGAGCGCGTTCTTGAGCGCGTTCACGCGGACGGCGTCCATGCCGGTGTAGCGCGTAAGCCCGAATATCTGCACGAACCCGACACCCACCTGCACGATGCAGCCGTAGATGGCGATGCCGAAGAACCCGAGCGCACCCTTCCACGTGAGTTTTTCGGGGGGTGTCGCGGGAGGCTTGCCGAGGATGTCCTTGCGGAGGTTGCTCATGACCACCACGACGCAGATGACGACCGCGAGTATCGCCTGGAACGCCTTGTCGCCGATGTGCACGAGGAAGCATGCTCCCACGAGCGCGCCCAGGAAGGTGGGTATCACGAGCTGCATGAAGATTTTCTTGTTCAGGTAGCCGTGCTTCATCAGGTTGTATGCGCTGCTGCAGTTCCCGATGATGAGTCCGATTCGGTTGGTGCCGTTCGCGACGGTCGCGGGCATGCCGAGGAAAATCATGATGGGGAGGCTCAGCGTGGAACCGCCACCCGCGATGCTGTTGATGAGGCTGACTACTGCCCCCAGCACAAAGAATGCGGGGTACTGCGCGTATTGCCACACTTCGGAGTCAATCATTTCGCGAGTTCCTTCTCGAGGAAGCTCTTGTTGTCTACGACCTTCTGCTTCTGCGTGTATTCGGGGTATTCCGCGAGGCACTTGTCAAGCGGTGCGATGGCGTCCTGGAGCAACTTCTTTTTCTTTGTGGCATCCTTCTGCTTCTGCGCCTTCGCGAATAACTGCGATGTGGTTTTGCGCTGCGCGTTGCAGAACGTGTTGGCGAGTTCCTGGTACTTTGTACCCGCCTCCTTGCGTAGCTTGCTCGCCTTGAGTTTGGTGAGCAGCGACTTGGCTTCGGCGTACTTGCCTGCCTTTACGAGTTCGCCGGCTTTTGCGAGGGCCTCGGCGGGGTCGTGCGATTCCCAGTACTTGGTTGCCTCCTCGTCGTTTGCGGCCATGAGGCCCGCGATGTAGTCGATAAGCGCCTGGATCTGAATTTCTTTCTCGAAATCGCGGTAGCGCATCTGCAGTTCGTTTGCCTTCTGTGCCGCCTCCTTGAACTGGGCGTGGTCATCGGCGAGCGCCTTGATGCTTGCGTATTCCTTCTTTGCCTTCGCGAGCGTGTTCTTGTAGGCGACTTGCATCTGGCCGTTCGCCCAGTTCACGAGCGAGTCGCCCGGGGCGAGCGCGATGAGGCTATCCGCAGTCTCCTTGACCATGCTGTAGGCGGCCTGCACGCGGTTCATGTTCTGGATGGTAAGCACGTAGGGTTCGAACGCCTTCGCCTTCTCGGCGCGGGTCTTGCCGAACTCGTTCAGCATGGAATCGGTCTGCGTTTCCCAGGTGTTCCAGAGCGGCTTGATGATGCGGAAACGTTGCAGGTATGCGCTTGCGGAATCGGTCAGACCCTGCGCGTAGAGGGAATCCGCGTATGCGAACACGCGGGAGACCAGCGCGGGGAAGGCGGTGTAGGGGTCTACGGGAACGTCGCTCATTATGGGAATGGGCGTATTATGGGCAACGTTGTCTGCACTGCCGCCTTTGTGCGGGCTTGTCGCGGGAATGGAATCCGGAGAGGCGAGCCTGTAGCTGTCGAGCGCACTCGATGTAAAGACGGGCGATGCGTCAGATTGCGGGGCCACCGCCTGCTTGCCGGGCGCGGATGCGGACTTGTCGCCGGCTATGGAACTTTCACCCGCGGGCGCGTTGCCCTGCGGAACGGCCTGCGTGTCGGCCGCAACTTCACCTGCACTTGCCTGCGGTGCTGCGTCGGTCGCGGGGCAGGGCGTGTTCCCTGCGCAGGCGGCGAGCGCGAAAGCCACTGCCGGCATCAGGAGGGATTTGTACAAAAATTTCGTGCTCATTTCGCACTCCTCATTTCACACTTCTGTAGGCGCATCGCGCCGTTCTTTAACCTGGTCTTATTCCGCCTCGATAGGTACGAATGCGCCACCGTCCATACCGGCGGGCAGATCCCAGTCGTCGTCCTTCGGCATGGCGGCCTTCGGTTCTGCCGGGGCGGCCGCGCCGTTTAATGCCGCGCCGCTGTTTATAGGCGCTTCGGCCTGCGCGTTTTCAACCGGCGCAGGTGCCGCCGCAGCGTTGCCTGCGGGCGCGGCGGGCTGCTCTGCAGGGGGAACTGCTTGTGCGGGCTGCTCTGCAGGCGCCTGTGCTGCAGAATCCACTGTTGCTTGTTCCGCGACCGGTGCAGCATTATTCTGCATGGCGCCGGCATCCGGCCCGGCCTCTGCAGGTGCGGCAGCCGCCCCGCTATTGTCCATGGTGCCGTGCATTATGTCGGGCATCGGCATGCTCGTCATAATCCCGGTGGTCGCGATGGCCTCGGCCGCCTTCTCCTGGATTTGCGGCGGTACGTATCCCGGTACCTCTATGTAGGGGAGCGGCCTGCCCTGCGATGCGTCGGCGATGTAGAACCCGGTGACGGGATCCACGCTAATCTGCCCGCGCTCGTTTGCCAGGTGCAGCGGGACTTCGCCTGCGGCGAGCATCGAGATGTCGAAGAAGTCAATCATGTTCGGCGTCCCGAGGATTTCGATTTCTTCTTTAGCGAAGGCGGCCCATTGCGGCAGGCCACCCGAGGCTCCCGCGATGCGGGTCTTGCCCGACTTGAGCGGCTTGTTGTTGTCAAAGCCCACGTAGCTGCCGATTGCCACTACGGTATCGAGCGCCACGGCCTCCTTCTCGGTAACGTACACCGGGAGTGCGCCCATGAACGCCACGTTCCTGTAGTCGTTCGTGGTACCCGTCTTGCCGAGGGCGGGGTAACGGAGCGATGTTCCCTTGTCGGGGCTCGTTACCGTGAGGGCGCCCACCTGGCTACGTGCCGTACCGTTCGTGAACACGGAGCGCAGCATGGCGCCCATCTGCGATGTCACGAGCGAATCAAGAATCACCTTCGATTCCACGGAGTTCCTGAATATCGTCTGCCCGTCCTTCTTGATTTCCTTGATAAAGCACGGTTCGTTCCAGTCGCCGTCCTTGCACTTGTAAACCTTGCCCGTGAGTATGGACTGGTATGCCGTGCTGATTTCGGCAAGGGTAATCTCGTTCACGCCGAGCGGCATGCTGAACACCTTCTGCAACTTCTGGTTGATGCCGATTTCATGTGCGAAGCGTGCGTATTCCGCCATGGAAAGGGAGCGGCGGAAATCCGGCCAGTAGCGCAGGTGCTCCGCATCCAGGTAGTCCACCTCGGAATTTACCGGCTGCATCTTGACGGTAATGCGCTTCAGGTCGCCGAGGGTAAAGTTCCTGAACAGCTTTACGGAATCGAGCGGCGGGAGTGTTTCGGAGAGGTCCGGGTCGAGTTCCTGCACCTCGCGCTTGCGGAGTATCTCGGAGTAGTCCTTGAAGTTGTGCGCGATGAACGACTTTATCTTGTCGTCTTTCTTCGCCTGCTTTATGGCCACGTCGTTGTAGGTGCCGTAGCGCAGGTCAAGCACGTCGATGGCTCGGTCAAATTTTTCTTCGGCCTCGTATTCCGCGGCGAGCGCGTACTGGGCGCGCGTGAACTCGATTTCGCGCTTTACGTCTTCCTTGAGGGTGAGCCCGAACTTGTCGCGCAGCCTCTCGAAGTATGCCTTGGTGTCTTCTTCAGAAAGGCGGGCGTAGCCGTTTTCCTGTGCCACGGAATTGAACTCGTCTTGGTTCAGCTTGTCGAGCAGGTGGTCCAAAAGCCAGATGCTCGCGATGTTCTCGGAACGTGTTGCCGACCACGCGATGGTCACCAGGTCGCCCTTGTTCTTGTGGTCGGGGCGCGGGTAGTAGAACTGGTTCACGTACTGGAACACGTTGTAGTCGTTTTCGAGCATGCTCAGGTAGTTCCAGTTGTGCTTGAGCGCGAGCGCGTAGAGTATCGGTTTCCAGCTGGAACCGAGCTGGCGCAGCGCCTTGAAACTGCGGTCGAAGTCCGTGTTGTGGAAACCACCCTGGCTTGCCACGACCATGCCGTTCTTTATGGCGATAAGGCCGCCCTGCAGTACGGGTTCGGTCTCTATCTTGCAGGGCACGAACCCGTTCACCTTGGTCTCGTCGATGACGCTCACCAGGAGGATGGCGCCCTTCTTGATCTGGTTCCCGAGCACTGCTGCCGGGTCCTTGCCCACCTGCTTGCCGAATTCCTTGATGGCCTCCGTGCCAACCTCGCCCTTGAGCTGTCCAAAGCTCAGGCGTAGCGCCTTGAGCCCGCCCTTGTCGTCGTAGAGCACCGTGTCGATTGCGCCGTACAGGTAGTCGCCCTTGCGTGCGCTAACCGCCTTGTTCGCGTACTGCGCCTTGGGGAGCATGAACCCGCCCAGCTGCATCTGCAGGTTGCTGATGTTGGTCTGGAGCGCGCGCTTTGCCGCATCCTGGCTCTTCGCGTCGAGGGTAGATACGATTTCGAGCTGTGCCTTGCGCCAGTCGCCGATATCCTTCTCTTCGAAGAGTTTCTGGTAAAAGTCGCTCGAGAGCTTTTCGTCGATGCGTTCGAGGGTGGTGGAGACGCTGAAGCGGAAGTTCCCGTGCTTGAAGCGCAGCGGCTGTGCTAGCGCCTCGTCCATCTGTTCCTTGTCGATGTACTTCTCTTCGACCATGCGGCCCAGCACGTAGCGCAGGCGGTCCTCGCCGCGCTTAATTGCCCTTTCGCGGCGTTCCTCGGTGCGCTGGATAAACGGGTCGTAGTTGAACGGGCCCTTCACGGAGCCCGCGATAAACGCGCATTCCGCGAGCGAGAGGTCCTTGAGTTCCTTGTCGAAGAAGTACTGCGCGGCAATGGCCACGCCCTTGCCCGTACCGGAAACGTGGAACTGGTTCAGGTAGAATTCGAGGATGTCTTCCTTGCTAAAGTGCGTCTCGAGCCTGAGAGCGTTGATGAGTTCCTTCCACTTGGCCTTGATGCTCCTCTCCTCGCGCCCGAGCACGTTCTTTGCCGTCTGCTGCGTGAGTGTGGAACCGCCCTGGCGCATGT
Source organism: Fibrobacter sp. UWCM (assembly GCF_900129735.1). Taxonomy (NCBI): domain Bacteria; kingdom Pseudomonadati; phylum Fibrobacterota; class Fibrobacteria; order Fibrobacterales; family Fibrobacteraceae; genus Fibrobacter; species Fibrobacter sp. UWCM. Next base: position 28,415 of record NZ_FQWR01000005.1, read on the forward strand.
GGCCGCTCTTGATGTTTGCGACCATCGCGCGTATGAACCCCTGCAGGCTGAACCCGTTGTGGTTCCAGTAGCCGGCGTCTTCGGCGGCGATAAGTGCGTTCACGATATCCTTGGGAATGTCGCCGTAGGGCACGTAAATGCGGTGGTTCGCGTCGAAGAATGCGCCCAGGAGCTCGTCGCCGTCGTTGTAGTACACACGGGTCTCGCCCGAAAGCACCTGCAGTATGGAATCACGGTTGAACTGGTTGTCGGGGTCCCTCTCCGGGAGAATCCTGAACACGAAGATGTACGCCGGAATGCAGCAAATGAGCCCGACCAGCGCGAATGCAGCGGTAATCTTGAACAGCTTTCCTATCATGGAACCAGATTTCCTAGTTTTCCTTTTTCTTTTTGCCATAAAATCGCCAAAAAGACCCTGCGTGGTAGCGCAGCGCCCTTTATTATATAGGGAATTTAGCATTTTTTGTAAGGTACCCCTTGAAAAATGGCGAAAAATTAAGTAAAATTAGTGTCCCCAAGATGGGAAGATGGCCGAGTTGGCCGAAGGCGCGTCCCTGCTAAGGACGTATAGGACTTAATCCTATCGCGAGTTCGAATCTCGCTCTTCCCGCTGCAAAGGTCCCCCGGAGCAATCCGGGGGATTTTTGTTTTTTGGGGCTTTTTTCATTTTTTATGCTTGACTTTTTTGAAAATTTTATAGATTTCAAGCATAATCGGTTTAAAGACAATCTGTTCCAAGGAGTTTTTTATGAAGACTAGCAGTTTCCTTACGGGCCTTGCTCTCGGTGTCGCGGCGGCTTTTGCCCTCAACAAGAAGTTCCCCGGCAAGTTCTGCTCTTGCAGTTGCGGCGACGATTCCGACAACCCCGCCGTGAAGGATGCCGAGGAGACCGCCGAAAAGCTCCGCAGTTCCACCGATAGCCTGCTTGCGCAGCTCAGCAAGAGCAACGAGCAGAAGCACGAGTCCGAGGCGAAGGTGAAGGACCTCGAGGACAAGCTCTCGGACAAGGAAACCGAGATCGAGAACCTGAAGAACATCATCGACGCGAACAACGCCCAGACCAAGAAACTCGAGGAGGAACTCGAGCAGGTCAAGGCCGGCAAGTAGCTAGCCCTTTTCCAGGGCCTTTACGACCTCGATGTCGGCAGGCAGCCAGTCGACGCTGTGCAGTTCCGCGCGGTTCAGCCAGCGGGCCGCCTCGTGTTCCAGCAGTTCTGGCGTTTTTCCGCCCGCGATTGCACAGTAAAAGCAGTGCATGGTCAGGTGGAAGGCCGGGTAGTCGTAGTCGACGGTACATATAAACTCGCCAACGCTCACGTCGATGGCGAGTTCTTCTTTTAGTTCGCGAACCAGGGCCTGCTGCGGGGTTTCGCCGGGTTCCATCTTGCCGCCCGGGAATTCCCAGCCGTCCTTGTAGTCGCCGTACCCGCGCTGCGTGGCAAAAAACCGAACACCTGGCGTGCGAGGCTCAGCCGGATTCCCGAAAGGATCCGCGCAAATGATGCCTGCCACGACTTCTATGCGTTTCATGGGCGTAAAAATAGAAAAATCGCAAGAAAAATCATTTTTTTTTGCTTAAACCTATTGACTTTCGGCAATAAATTTTATAAAATTTAATTGTATACAATCAAATACAGCGAAAACCAATAAACCAATAAAACGCCGACACCTAAAAAACGGAGGCTCATTATGGCAAACATCTACGATTTCACCCTCATCGACGGCAAGGGGAACCAGGTCCCGCTCGCAAACTTCAAGGGCAAGGTGATGCTCATCGTGAACACCGCGACCGGCTGCGGCTTTACCCCGCACTACAAGCCCATTGAACAGATGTATTCCGACTTCCACGACAAGGGCTTCGAAGTCATCGACATTCCCTGCAACCAGTTCAAGGGCCAGACTCCCGGCACCGACGACGAGATCCACGAATTCTGCACGCTCAACTACGGCACCGAATTCCCGCAAATGAAAAAGTCCGACGTGAACGGCCCCGACGAACTCCCGCTCTACACCTACCTGAAATCGCAGAAGGGTTTCGAAGGCTTCGGCTTTGGCGTAAAGGCCGCCGCCATGGCGCTTTTGCTCAAGAGCATCGACAAGGATTACAAGAATAATCCCGACATCAAGTGGAACTTCACCAAGTTCGTGGTCGACCGCGAAGGCAACGTGGTCGCGCGCTTCGAACCCACCGCCGACATGGACGACGTGCGCGCCTGTGTAGAAAAGTTGCTCTAGGGGCTACCATGAACTGCCCCCAGTTAAAACTCGAAAACCAGCTGTGCTTCCCGCTGTATGCCGCATCCAAGGAGATTACGCGCCGTTACGCCCCGTACCTGGAGCCGCTCGACCTCACGTACACGCAGTACATTGTGATGCTCGTGCTGTGGGAAGAAAAGAAGTGCAACGTCTCGGAACTCGGCAAAAAGCTGTTCCTCGATTCTGGCACGCTCACCCCGCTTTTGAAAAAGCTCGAGGCCAAGGGCTACATCCAGCGCACCCGCGAACAGAGCGACGAGCGCTGCCTCTCGGTTAGCCTTACCGCCGAAGGCGAATCGCTCAAGCGCAAGGCCGCAAGCGTCCCCAAGTCCATGGCCAGCTGCGTGAACCTCTCCGATGCCGAAGCCAAGACCCTGTACACCCTGCTGTATAAGGTTTTGGAAGGGCTTGAGGCTCCTTAAAGAACTTTTACTCAACCAATTTTACTTTATCTGCGATATGGCGTAAAGCGGACATATTTGAACGTGGCGAATTGCATTTTCCGCTTCGGAATCATGGTAGTCGAATTGCCCTAAGTTTTCAAGAGAAATACGATAAGCGCTCGAAAGATTTTTCTCGCGCATCATATTCCATAGGCTCTTCATGCCCCCCTGGGTATCTGCCTTGACCTCGATAGGCATGACATGCCCACCAAGGGAATCCACATAATCCACTTCGGACTGGCTATTCTTTTGCATCCGCGTCCAATAGAACAATTCGTGCCGCATATTTGGCGTCTTGTTCCGTAAAAGTTCAAGCCCAGCAACCATTTCTGCCAACGAGCCTTTGTTCACAAGATCCGCGGCACTTGCCGTGAGAATCGCAGAGATTGTCTCGGAAATGTCGCCAAGGGACATATTCATTAGCCGTAATTGCAAACCGGAATCGAGAAGCAGGTATTTTTGGTAAGACGGATCCGCTTCGCTCCCCAAAGGGAGTCCGTTTGCTGCAGAACGTGTTACGGGAGTGACAATTCCCGCAAGGGTAAGCAACTGCATGGCTTCACGGATTTTTTCTGTTTTGTAACCGTTCCCTACCTTTGCATACGTGAATTTCTTTGTGATTTGCAATGCCGCACTTCGGAATGCAGACCTGAGTAAAGTAGGGTCGACATTCTTCTTGTATTTGGCAAAGTCATCTTCGTACGAAATCAGAATGTCGTCTTGGATAGATTGACACTGTAGATAGTCCTTGCTTTCAACCCATTTGGCGACTACTTCCGGCATTCCACCCACCATGAGGTAGGTTCTGAAAAGTTCCACGAATTTATTGTGAATCGTTTCCGGCAACGGCTTATCGCTCGATGCCTGGTCGCGGATTTTTAGAAGCTTGTCAAAACAATTTGCCTGCGCGAATTCGTCAAAGGTCATGGGGTACATGAACATGGAATGGATGCGACCCACGCCATAAGTCGGGAGTTCCTGTAGGGCGAATTCAAGCAGTGATCCGGCGGCAATCACGTGCAAGCAGGGCAAGTCTTCCTTAAAGAAACGGAGCGACATGATCGCTTCGGGGCAAAGCTGAACCTCATCTAGAAAAAGGAGCGTCTGTCCAGGAATAATAGGCCTGGCACTTATGGCGGAAATTTCAGCAACGATTCTATTCACATCCAGATTTTTGTTAAAAACCTCTTTGTATTCCGGATTCTTTTCAAAATTGATGCTGACGCAATTTTCGAAGTGCTCACCCAGGTGTTCAACAGAACTAGATTTCCCTACTTGGCGTGCCCCACGTAGCAGCAGCGGCTTGTGGCTTTTTTGCTTGGACCATTCCAACAAGAATCTGTCAATTTTTCGCTCAAAATACATTCTAGAACCGCCTTCGGACATTTTCCAAAGAAAAATATAGTCAATTTTGAATATTTTCCAAACAAATAATTCGTCATTTTTGGATATTTTCCAAAGAAATAATTCGAAAATGGCGATTTTAGCGATTTTTCATCATTCTTCATCAAAAAAACTCCTTTTTCACCGCCCCTAAAACCTTATTAGTTTATTTCGATAACTTGTTTTCCCCAATCGATTCCAGCACAGTCATCTGAGAAATGGCTATCTGGTTCAGCTTTTGCAGCCTTGAGACGCTGGTATTCGTGAATGAGAAGTAGGTGATTAGTGGAAAGTATCCATTGTTTTGTCGAAAGTACGAAATTGTTGCTTCCTGCCATATTTTTAATTGTACCGAATTCGGTATAATTAAAACCGAGATTGAAGAAAAACGTGTTCGTGCCCAATGTCACCAGTGGTGTCAAAATTTCTACGACACGAAGTCGATCAAGTCCAGATACATCATCCTGGTGTTCAACGACTGGCTCGAATCAACATGGAAGGCTTCTTTCTCGAGATTTTCGTCCGAATACAAAAAACGGAAACCGTTCTTTTGGTAAAAATTTATCGTTTCGGGCCTGTTGTAGGCATCGACAACCATAAAGCGACAACCAGTCTTGTTATCCGGGTGGATAAACCAGGAAATCAGGTAATCAATGACCTGACTCCCCAAGTGCAAGCCGCTGCGTTGGAACTGGCCGTTAACTCCCAATCGTCCAATCAGGAGCGCAGGATACGTACGCGTATGCTTTGCATTGGGCACCTTGCGTTCCAGGCGGTTCCGCGAAGACTTGGGAATCATTGTTGATTTGATGCTGTCGTTGGACAAAGTGAAGGCGCAGGCTATCTGCGGCGATTCCGTATTCGTTACAGCGATATAGCTTTTTCCCAACAATTGAGCGGAGTACAAGTACGCATCGTTCCGAAAGAAATCGTCTAGATCCTCATCGCCGCAGCAGAACGAGGACAGGTCGGTATTCTTGTCGATGGGGTAAAGAGTGCAATCAGATGCTAAACGGATTCTTTCCATTATGGGCCTCTCTGTAAGAACGGGCGCGGGCGGCCATCTCGTCGATTTGGGCGAAGGAAACCTTGAGCCCGAGACGACGCGGATTCTTTTCGTGTTCTTCGGCAGCACGAACGAACGACTCTGCCGTAGAGCCAGTAAGAACCGGGATATTTCTTATTTCAAGAGCCATAATACCCCCATAATCTACATTTATTTGCAGGTTCGGTCAACATCATCTATACCTCCTTCGGCGCCAACAAGCATGAAATGGCGTCGCACTACAGTTTTGCGCATTTGAGCACTATTAAATATAGAATCACGTCAAACGATTGTCAACCCCTTTCCCGAACAAAATCGCAAAAAATTCGCAGCCCTCAAAAAGTCATTTTCTGTCACTAGCATTATCTATCTTTCGGGGCGGAGGCACTATGGAAAACGACACTTTCGGCGGCGCGATACTCGCATGGGTCAAGAGCGCAAAGGCGTTCCTGAAAGTCCAGGCGGGCACCGGCGACAACCTGCTCGAAGAAGACATCCGGGAAGGGTTCACCGACTATTGCCTATGGTCCACGTTCCGGCCGGAAAGCATCGACACCGACGGCGAGCTTGACATGGAATGCCTGGACAGCGGCATGGTCCTGTTCAGGGAAAACTGCACCCCCGGAGAGGCGCTGGAATCGAGCTACCGGCAAGCCTTCGGCACCGACTTCGACAAGGACGACATCGCGGTACTGATGGAAGAATGACGCCGCCTTTTTACTTGGTGGGGGAAGAGTCCCCCTGCCTGCAGCCGCTTTGTCCGCGGGTTCCGCAGACTGTCATCCCCGCGACTTTCTCTCGTCATCCCCGCGCAGGCGGGGATCTCCATGCGTCTTCCGGACACCCCCTCTCCTAGGAGTTCCGCCCCTAAAACCCTGGAACCGCGTGCAGAATTACTTTTCCAAAGCCTTCACGACATCCACATCTGCGGGCAACCAGTTTACGGAATGAAGTTCTGACATGCTTAACCATTTGGCTGCTTCATGTTCCAAAAGTTCCGGTGCTTTGCCACCTACAATAGTGCAGAAAAAGCAATGCATGGTCAAATGAAATGTCGGATAATCGTAATCAACCGTGCATAGAAAATCACCGACAGAAACATTGATAGCGAGTTCTTCTTTCAGTTCACGAGCTAGAGCCTGTTGCGGTGTTTCGCCAGGTTCCATCTTGCCGCCGGGAAATTCCCAGCCATCTTTGAATTCTCCGTAACCGCGCTGGGTTGCGAATATCTTATCACCATCTTTGATGATGCCTGCTACAACTTCGATACGCTTCATTTTATCCTACCAAGTATTCATAAATGTCCTGTCGTACAGGAGTTTCAAGATTATAAGTTATTTCAACAGCCGTTTTTGTTGTTTCGGGCATAACAAAATCTATTGTTGAGCCTGTCGCATGTAAACGTCCTAAATAGTAAAATTCTTTAGAAGTATGGTCATCTTTATTCTTTCGAACAAATAAATCCATTTTGATGCCTCGTTGGTCAGCTTCAATGGCTGCTTTTACATCTTCTGATTTCGACGTTCTTCCCGATTTTGATATCGCTATAAGTGTTCCTTCGTTTACGAACCGATCTTCATATCGTGTTGTTGCGCTTATATTGTCGTTTTTCTCATAATTAATGAAAACAGGGTACGTCTGCGTGTTCTTATCATATTTATAACCACCAATATTCAGTGAGACTTCGCTCTTTTCCCAATCCAAAAGACGACACACATCTTCGTAAGTGTATTTTTCGTAAAGGCAGAATGAAGTGTCCTTGTAGCGATGGCCAAAATATTTTTTGTTGCGGAATAGACCGAACTTTACGACTTCCGTCATTTGGCGTCGGAACTCGTTATTAACAAGCAAGTCTTTGAACTTTGAGGAAATACAAAAATCAGTTTCATTGCTTTCGATGAAAGTAACGTCGGTATAAGTATCTTTTGCGGCACCCGATGCAAATTGACCAGTCAAAATATTTTCAACATTCTTTCGAGTTTTTTCGTTGACGCTAATGCCGAAATTGTTTTGCATTTTACTCATCACTCGGGACATGACATTTCTGTTATTTCCACCTAATAGTTCGTCAAGAATCAGAAGCTCGTGCAATCGCTTCCCGTTTGCAAATTTTGTCGAGACATATTCTAGATACTTTTCTTCAATGGTGCTGAAATCAACTTTGTATTCGTCTTTCTCGACTTTCTTCAGAAATTTATGATATGAACCTAAAGATGCATTTTCAAAAATACGCATAACGTCAATTTCGCCATATTCTTCGTAATCCATCAAGTTAGGAATTCTACCCAATTTGTATTTCAAGTTCTTGTAGCATTCCTTAATTAATTTCATCTCGCTGAAGTTAGCCGAGTCAATGGATTCATAAATTCGTTTGCGGGCAATTTCATCAAAATGTATTGTGGAGGCACCCTCTAATGCTTTGACTCCCTGACGGACATAACGTCGGATATTATCCTTGTTATATGTCCTGTCTCCTGACAAAGCGATGGGAATCATGTAGTTGTTACTATAATTTCCTATAAAATCAAGAATCATCACAAATTCTTTGTTTTCTGCCTTACGGAGACCTCGCCCCAGCTGCTGCACAAATATAATGGGAGATTCTGTAGGTCGAAGCATCAAAATCTGGTTTACTTGTGGAATGTCAATACCTTCGTTGAAAATATCCACCGTAAAGATGTAATCTAAACCACCATCCCATTCATCTTGCTCAAGTTGCTTGACACAATTTTCTCTTGTATCTTGGGAATCTGCTCCAGATAATGCGATTGTTCTATACCCACGTTCATTGAATTTTTTTGAGAGTTCTTTTGATTCTTCAAGAGTGCTGCAGAAAGCAAGTCCTTTTACACGATTTCCACTATGGTCAAAATATTCTGCTTTCTTGATAATGAAATCAACACGTTCATCGCATACAAGCCTTGCAAAATCTCGTTTATCTTTTTCCTCACCATCAACAAAGATATCCGTAATGCCATAATAATGAAATGGGCAAAGAAGGTTTAGCCGCATGGCTTCCTGCAAGCGTATTTCATGCGCGATGTTGTGGTCAAATGCTGAGTATACATCGAATTTATCAGTACGGTCAGGTGATGCAGTCATGCCAATCCATAAATCAGGATTGAAATATGCCATCATATTCTGATAACTCTCTGCACCTACGCGGTGGGCTTCATCTACAACGATCACTTGAAACTCTTGTTTTGCAAAATCCTCAAAATGCGTTGCCATCGTTTGCATGGTTGCGAAAATGAAATCACGATCAATTTCATGAGATGTGCCTGAATATAAACCAAATGTCTTTGTATCACCAAACACATTTTTGAATGACTCAATCGCCTTGCGAAGAATTTGCTCTCGATGAACTAGGAATAAAGCTCGCTTGGGGTTAATTTCTCTTAAAGCGAATGCCGCTGCATAAGTTTTTCCGGTTCCCGTTGCAGAAATCAATAGGGCGCGATGCTCGCCCATAGCACGGATTTCGTTCAACTTTCGAACGAATTCTAGCTGCATAGAATTCGGTTCCAGCAGAATTTGATCAAATGAGATTTTTTTAGATTCACGAATTACTATATCTTTTTCAAGTGCAATTTTTTGCTGTTGCAATTCTCTTGCAATACGTTTCTGCTCAATATAGATTTGTGTATACTCGTCAAGAATTTCTTCTGTAATTGGGAATGCGTTGGAGCTATTCCACAGGGATTCAAAATCTTCGATAACGCTTTTGTATAGCGAGGCATCATCTTCAACAGAAAAACAAGTATTCCATTCCTTATTGACTGCGAGAGCGTTTCCTGTAAGGTTTGAGCTTCCTATGGTGATGCTTATGACTTTTTCTTTAAAGAAAAGATATCCTTTAGTATGAAACCCTTTTATGTTTTTGTCGCATCGGAAAAGTTTTACTTCAATATTTCTGTATTTACTGAGAGATCTGAGAGCTCCCGGTTCTGTAAAAGTCAGATAGTCCGTTGTTAGGATTTTTCCCGGAATACCACGATTCTCCAATTCAAGCAAAGTCTGTTTTAATGAGGCTAGCCCACTTTTGGATATAAATGCTACACTGATTATAAACTGCTCACATTTAGACAATTCTTTTTCAAGAAACGCCTGCATGGTATTTCCGGGAGCATTAGAGATAAAGAAAATGTTATCTTCCATGACGCTTTTCAAATTTAATGGTTTTTATCTTATAATCTCGTTCAAAATTATCGGCTTTTTCTCACCCATATACGGCAGCGCTCCGATGGTGTTGTAATCGACGAATTCTGCGGCTTCTTCATATGTCATCCCTTCGTTTAAAGCGAGGTGTTGGAGCATTTTTGGGTACGAATAGATGACGCGACCATCTTCACTTACGCCAACGATTGCCGAAAGATAATCGGGACTTTCGAGGACAACTGCGTCTTCATACCCGAGCTCGCAGAGGTAATCCTTGAGCGAATCAATGGTGAGAGGAGGCTCGTCTGCCTGTTCGATTTTCTTGACAAATTCACTGGGGCTTATTTCAAAAAACTCGGCGAGTTTCTCGATTATCTCAAGTGAGACGTTCCGGCGTCCGTTCTCGATGTCGCTCATGTAGCGCCGACCGATGCCGGTTTCGAGTGCCAGTTTTTCTTGCGAGACGCCTTTCTGCGCGCGCAACGCTCGGATTGCCTTGCCGATATTGCATTGAAGAGACATGGATAAACGCCTTGGTGATGTTCTCTCCAAACATATAAAACACGCTGTTTTTTACCACGCCATATAGTGCACGTTTTTCGTTCGCGTTAGGGATAGTGACCCCTTGGGGACAAGACTCGCATAGCGAGGCTTGGTTCTAGGAGGCGAGCGGCAAGCGAAAGTGCAGGCGGTTGCCCCTAGAATATAGCCCGACCCGGCCCTTCGGCAAGCTCAGGGACCTGGGCCGGGGAACGCCCAGATAGACGCCCATTGCGTGCGAAATGAAGTAATTTCTAACACAAACGGTTGCATTTTGGTTTGTTTTTATTTATTTTTAGTAAAAAAGAGGTGAGTGTATGGCTCAGACGACCTTTAGCATCAGGATGGACAGCGACCTTAAAAAGGACTTCGACAAGCTGTGCGAGGATTTTGGGATGTCAATGAGTACCGCCATAAATGTCTTTGCGCGGGCAGTCGTGCGCGAGCGCCGCATACCGTTCGATGTCGCCTCGGCCGATGCTCCGGCGTATGCCGCAGACAGGCGTGTGTTCTATAACGCGAACCCGGTTGCGAGTCGCATGCTCCGGACCATGCAGCAACTTTCCGCCGATGCCGAGAAGGCCGGCTCCGCAGGCATGACGCTCGACGAAATAAACGCCGAGATCGCCGCAGCCAGGAGCGGGAAGTAACGCGCGGGTGTTGACTTCCTGCTGGCCTCTTTGTATATTTAACCCTGTATTACGACAATCCCTGCGACAGTCGGCATAGGCCTTGCGGCCCGTACGTGCATCCGCGGTGGGGTTCATCAACCTTCTTGTTGATGTTGTTGGATAGCTGGCAGGAACACGACCTGCTCGAGTGTGTGGCGAAAGCCGCGCCAGGTAACGCCGAGGAAGACCCTCGCCAACAGCATTACAAGAGCATCCCAAAACATAAATAAACCCTAATTGCGCCTTCAGTGCAGACGCAATTAAAACCGTTTTTAACGTTCGCTCATGCCGAGCGGGCTAGAGGATTATTATGGCAAGAAAAAAAGATAAATTGGCTGTCGCGGAATTCCCGCTTATTGACGAAACCCTGCTCAAATCGCGGATATATACCATCCGCGGGGTCAAGGTGATGCTCGATGCCGACCTGGCCGAGATTTACGGGTACGAGACGAGATTTTTCAATCGTCAGGTGAAAAACAACATTGATCGATTTGCGGAGGATTTTCGGTTTCAATTGAATGAGGATGAAATGCAAAACTTGATGTGCAAAAAATGCACATCAAGTTGGGGTGGAACACGAAAATTGCCGTATGCCTTCACCGAACAGGGTATCTATATGCTTATGACGGTTTTAAAAGGTGACCTTGCGATTCGTCAAAGTATGGCCCTTATTCGCCTTTTCAAGCAGATGAAGGACTATATCGTTGCGGAAAACCATCAACTACTCGGAACTGCGGGAATTGCCCAGATTGCGGCACAGACTGTTCAAAACACGCGCGAAATCGCAACGGTTTCCGCTGAAGTAAAGGAGCTTTCCGGCGAAGTTCGCGATATCCGGAGCGATCTGGGAAAAATCAATGTGGACCTCCAGATGGTCATGGAAAATTTCGTCGATCCCTCGACATACGAGCATTTCTTGATTCTGAACGGGCACAAGCTGGAGGCAGATGTCGCCTATGTGCAAATTTACGGTATGGCGAAAAAGTCGCTGTTGATTGTTGATAATTATGTGGATGTCAAGACACTGAATTTGCTGCGGAATGTGCACGAGGGCGTTTTCGTCCTGATTTTCAGCGACTTGCTCGGTGGAAGCCGCATGACAGATGACATGCTTGCCGATTATCGGGCCGCCCGACCGGACGTGTCGATTGACAAGAAACCCGCCATGCACAAGTTCCACGACCGCTACATTCTCGTGGATTTCAAGACCAAGAGCGAAAAGTTGTACCATTGCGGGGCGTCTTCCAAAGATGCCGGCAACAAGATTACGACCATCGTGCAACTGGACGACGTTGATGCATACCGGAACATGTTTGAGGAACTGTTGGAGCAAGCAAGAGGGTAAAATGGCTCATCAAATTTGACAGACACTGTCTATCAAATTGGGGCAACAGTGTTGCCCGAAATTTCTAGTTACAAATGAAGGTCGCAAATCGCGACCACATGGAGGCTGCATGGCTACTAAAGTTTCAATTAAAGAATGTCAATACGCTGAATTTAAACAGTCTTGGCAAGATGAATACCTGAAATGGATTTGCGCATTCGCAAATACCGAAGGCGGGTCGCTTTTTGTCGGTGTTGACGATAAAGGCTATACTTTGTTCATGCAGGGGCGCACTTGGGATTCCGTTCCTGTTCCCGGAATTTCGACGAAGGAGTTGGATCACGGAGCGCTAAAGTTGTTCAGGGAAAAGGCGGTCGAATCGCAGCGTCTCGATAAAAAGGCTGCCGGCGTCTCGGTGCAGAATCTTCTCCAGAATCTCCGCTGCACCGAAGGTAGCCATTTGACACGGGCGGCCATGATGTGTTTCCATCCTGACCCGGAAAGCTGGGTTACGGGAGCGTATATAAAGATTGGTTTTTATTACACTGAAACGACTCCTATCCAAATCAAGATTTATTCTGACCGTATCTGGATGTGGAATCCGGGCAACATGCCTGAAGAAGTGAAGGTGAAGGACCTTTTCAAAAAGCATGTTTCTAAACCGCGTAACCCCAATATCGCCAATGTGTTTTTTAAGAGCGGCTACGTGGAAAGCTGGGGACGCGGCTATTACAACATTGAATTGGCTTGCGAAGAAACTGATTCCAAGCTCCCTAAGCCAAAGGCCGAATTTGGCGGGCTTACGGTTGAATGCCGTGCAAGCGACCAGTATAAGGAACTTGCTAGTAAATGGAATATAGGTGGGGCGAATCCGCCTATAAATCCGCCTATAAATCTGCCTATAAATCTGCCTATAAATAGCACCCAAAAAGCATTGCTGAATTTGTTGCAAGAGAATAATTCTTACACTTATGACAAGTTAGCCGATAAGATGCAGAAAACTCGAGAAACCATACGTGAGAACTTGAAAAAACTTCAGGAACTCGGCCTCATCCGTAGAGTCGGTGCGCGCAAGAATGGCCATTGGGAAATTATTGAGAAATAAAATCCAAGTGTGGCCCCATGAAATATGGGAAGACGAAGACCTTCGCAAAAATCGCGGATGGAAAGCCGTCGAAGAATAGCGCGGGTGTTGACTTTTCTCAAACCTCTTTGTATATTTATCCCCGTATTGCGACAATCCCTGCGACAGTCGGCATAGGCCTTGCGGCCCGTACGTGCATCCGCGGTGGGGTTCATCAACCTTCTTGTTGATGTTGTTGGATAGCTGGCAGGAACACGACCTGCTCAAGTGCGCTCGCCAAGGCGGGTGCCAGGTAACGCCGGGGAAAGCCCCCGCCAACAGCACCGCAAGAGCATCCCAAATTAAAACACAAACAAACCTTAATTGCGCCTGCAGTGCAGACGCAATTAAAACCGTTTTTAACGTTCGCTCATGCCGAGCGGGCTAGAGGATTATTATGGCAAGAAAAACTGATAAATTGGCTGTTGCGGAATTCCCGCTCATCGACGAAGCCCTGCTCAAATCGCGGATATACACCATTCGCGGGGTCAAGGTGATGCTCGATGCCGACCTGGCCGAGATTTACGGGTATACGACCAAAGCATTCAATCAGCAGGTCAAGAATAATATCGAAAAATTCGATGACGATTTCCGGTTTCAGTTGACGAGGACGGAATATCGCGAAATTCTAGGGTCAAAATATTTGACCCTAGAACAGGGAAAATACTCAAAAACCAGTCCCTACGCCTTTACCGAGCAGGGCATCTACATGCTCATGACTGTGCTCAAGGGCGAACGGGCTACCGCCCAAAGCAAGGCTCTTATTCGCCTTTTCAAGCAGATGAAGGATTATATCGTTGCTGAAAACCATCAATTGCTCGGGACAGCGGGAATTGCCCAGATTGCAGCACAGACTGTTCAAAACACGCACGAAATCGCAACTGTTTCCGCTGAAGTAAAGGAGCTTTCCGGCGAAGTTCGCGATATCCGGAGCGATCTAGGAAAAATCAATGTGGATCTCCAGATGGTCATGGAAAATTTCGTCGATCCCTCGACATACGAGCATTTCTTGATTCTGAACGGGCACAAGCTGGAGGCGGACGTCGCTTACGCGCAGATTTACGGCATGGCGAAGAAGTCGGTGCTGATTATTGACAACTATGTGGATGTCAAGACGCTGAATTTGCTCCGGAACGTGCGCAAGGGCGTTTCCGTCTTGATTTTCAGCGACTTGCTCGGTGGAAGCCGCATGACTGACGACATGCTTGCCGATTATCGGGCCGCCCGACCGGACGTGTCGATTGACAAGAAACCCGCCATGCACAAGTTCCACGACCGCTACATTCTCGTGGATTTCAATACCAAGAGCGAAAAGCTGTACCATTGCGGGGCTTCGAGCAAGGATGCGGGCAACAAGATTACGACCATCGTGCAACTGGACGACGTTGATGCATACCGGAACATGTTTGAGGAACTGTTGGAGCAACCAAGAGGGTAAAATGGCTCATCAAATTTGACAGACACTGTCTATCAAATTGGGGCAACAGTGTTGCCCGAAATTTCTAGTTACAAATGAAGGTCGCAAATTGCGACCTCATGGAGGCTATAATGAAGTCTAAAGAAGTTATCTCTACGAAGCTGATCCAAGATGCCAAGCAAATCATCGAAAATGCGCGAAAGAATGCGGTCAGGAGTGTTGATTTCTGTCGTGTCCAGATGTACTGGAATCTTGGCAAGCGGATTTTCGAAGAAGAACAGCATGGTAAGAAGCGTGCCGATTACGGGGCGTATATAGTGAAATCGCTTGCTGAAAAGCTGGAAGCGGAATATGGGAGCGGTTTTTCTAAGCGTCAATTGGAATTTTGCCGCCAATTTTACAACATTTTCCCAATTGCGAACGCACTGCGTTCGCAATTGAACTGGTCGCAATATCGTATGCTGATTCAGATTTCTGACCCCGACAAGCGCGAATATTACGAATTAGAGGCGGTAAACAATTCCTGGAATGGCCGCGAACTTGAACGCCAAATCAACAGCCAGCTATACGAGCGCCTTTTGCTCAGCAACGACAAGGAATCCGTGTTGGCGGTCGCTCGCAAGGAGCGCATCCCTGAAACTCCGCAAGAGGTCATCAAGGATCCGATGATTCTGGAATTTGTTGGGCTGAAAATGAATTCTGCCTTTTATGAAAGTGATTTGGAAGGTGCGATTATTTCGCATATTACTGATTTTCTGCTCGAACTGGGTAAAGGATTTGCCTTTGTTGCCCGGCAGAAGCGGATTATGCTCGAAGACGATGAATTCTTCATTGATCTCGTTCTTTACAACAGGCTGCTTCGCTGTTTTGTCGTTATTGAAATCAAGACGGGCAAAATCACGCATCAGGATATAGGCCAACTCCAGATGTACGTGAATTACCACGACCGCATTGAAAAACTTCCCGATGAAAATCCTACCATCGGCATTCTTTTGTGCGCAGGCAAGAATGATTCTGCCGTGAAAATGACTTTGCCCGAAGGCAACAAAACTATCCTCGCTAGTGAGTACAAGTTGTATCTGCCCACCACCGAGCAACTGGTCGGCGAAATCAACGAGGCCAAGGAACTCGTGAAAAAAAGAACTGCTCAACCAAACAAAGGAGGACGTTGAAAATCCTTCTATTACGTATTGAAAAAAACTACCCAATCCCACCCAATCCTACCCAGAAAACTACCCAGAAAATACTTGATGCGATATCAAACAATCCTAATGTGACTAGGTTGGAGTTATCAGAAATTTGTGGAATAACTGCTGACGGCGTAAAATGGCAATTGAGAAATCTCACAAAGTCTGGGCGCATTGCTCGTATTGGCGGAGATCGCGGTGGTCACTGGGAGGTGCATGATAAATAATCCTGGCCATTTTTCTATATTTCCGTGCGTTTAAGGCCGTGCCTTAAGAACCATTTGACACAAGAAAAGGAACGCTATGCCAGCTTTTGATCCGAATGCGAAAAAGATGCTGATTTCGGGAAACGAGGCCATCTCGCTTTCCATGCGCCACTGCAACGTGCAGTTTGCCGCGGGCTACCCGGGAACCCCCTCCACCGAAATCCTCGAGGACTATTCTGAACTCGGCGGGTATGCCCAGTGGGCCCCGAACGAGAAGGTCGCCGCCGAAGTGGCCCTGGGTGCAGCCTTTGGCCATGCCCGCAGCGTGGTCACCATGAAGATGGTGGGCCTCAACGTGGCAAGCGACGTGCTCTACACCGCGACCTACACGGGCGTGGATGGCGGCATGGTGTGGATTGTTGCCGACGACCCGGGCCAGGGCAGTTCCCAGAACGAACAGGATACCCGCAACCACGCGAAGGCGTCCGTCTGCCCGATGTTCGAGCCCAGCAACTCGCAGGAAGCCTACGACTTCTTCCGCATCGCCATGCAGACGAGCGAAAAGTTCAAGATTCCGGTCATTCTCCGCATGACGACCCGCGTGGACCACTCCAAGTCCATCGTGGTGCCCAAGGAAGAACTCCCGGCGATGGTGCCGAACTTCGAACGCAACATCGCCCAGCACGTGATGGTGCCCGGCTTCTCTAAGCCCGCGGGCCGCAAGCTCCGCGCCAAGATGGACGAGATGGAAGCCTGGAACGTGGCCGAAGGCCCGAACAAGGTGGAAATGCGCAGCGCCGACATGGGCATTATCGTGAGCGGCATCAGCTACCACCACGTGCGTGAAGCCGCCCCGGAAGCGAGCATCCTCAAGCTCGGCATGACGTACCCGCTGCCGATGCAGCTCATCAAGGATTTCGCGAAGAAGTTCGAAGGCAAGCGCCTGCTCGTGATCGAAGAAAACGACCCGTGGCTCGCCGAGAACATCAAGGCCGCGGGCATCCAGTGCGAAAGCAAGTACGACCCGATTTTCCGCTTCGGCGAACTTGACGTGAACCGCGTGCGCCGCATTATCGCCGGCGACAAGAATCCGGACCCGGTTCCGGTCAAGGGCAAGCCGCCTATGCTCTGCCCGGGCTGCCCGCACCGCAGCTCTTTCGCGGTTCTCAAGGAACTCGACTGCATCGTCTCCGGCGACATCGGCTGCTACACGCTGGCAGCCCTCCCGCCCATCAGCGCGATGGACTACATGATTGACATGGGTGCCGCTATCGGCATGGGCATCGGCCTGCGTAACGTGCTCCCGCGCGAACAGGCCAAGAAGGTCGTCTCCGTGATTGGCGACTCCACGTTTGTTCACAGCGGCATTACCGGCCTCGTGGAAGCGGGCTACAACCGCCCCGACACCGGCCATGTGGTCGTCATCCTCGACAACAGCATCACCGCCATGACTGGCCAGCAGGAACACCCGGGTACGGGCCGCCATCTGGACCACAGCCCGGCCTACAAGCTGGACTACGGCGCCATCGCGAAGACTGCCGGTTTCGACAACGTGTACGAAGTGAACCAGGTCAAGGAACCCGAGAAGTTCAAGGAACTCGTGAAGGAAGCGCTCGAGAAGGACGAGCTCACGCTCATCGTGGCGAAGAGCCCCTGCATTCTTGCCCTCAAGAGCATCCTCGCCTGGGACAAGGCCAACAAGGAAAAGGCGGAAAAGGCTCTCGCCGAGTCCGAAGCCGCCGCAAAGAAGAACGGCAACTTTTAACGGAGATTAATTTGTATGAGCGTAGTTAACGTGAAATTTGCCGGCCTCGGTGGCACAGGCGTTATCAAGGCGAGCGACGTGATGGCGGAACTCGTGTTCGAACAGGGTTACGACGTGAAGAAGGCCGAAGTGCACGGCATGAGCCAGCGCGGCGGTTCAATTGCTTCTGACGTCCGCTTCGCGAAGGGCGAAGAGGTGCAGTCCCCGATGATCCCGACGGGCGAGGCCGACTACCTGGTGGTATTCGACGAGACGCAGGTCGTGGTGAACGAGGCCTTCCTCAAGCAGGGCGGCGTGCTCCTCACTCCGGCGGACATCGATGTCTCGAAGCTCGAGAACGTGAAGGCCCTGAACGTCGCGATGCTCGGCAAGCTCAGCAAGCATTTCGACTTCACGGTGGACCAGTGGACGGTCGCCCTGAACAAGCTCTTCGCCGAAAAGTTCCACGAAGGCAACAAGAAGGCGTTCATGCTTGGCCGTGAAGGGTAATCGCTAACTGTCATCCTGGAGGGTTCGCAGAACCCGATAGGATCTATGCCTCATTTAGGCCTTTGAGGGTCCGGAAACACCAATCCGGGCCCTTAAATATTTGTACTTTGTGCATAAATGGCACGGTTTTTGCAGTATATACTGCGCGCGCTGAAAAGTGCGCTGTACCGCGGTTCTCGGTGTATGCCCGGACCGCGTTATGCCGTTGTGCCTGTGGCGCTGTGCGTGGCCCTGTTCATGGGCTGCGAAGAAATCGAAGAAGAAAAGCCGTGGATTCACGTGGACCGTCCGCAGATGCTGTTCACCGACACGACGCTTTTGGACTGCTACGACAAGGACGTGCTTTCGTGGAAATTGAAGACCGCGTATCTGGAACGCTGGTCCGACAAGGAGGTGGTGTTCATGCGTCCGGTGCTCGTGGATATCTACGATTCCGTGGGCGAACGCGTTGCCTTCTTGCGTGCGGACTCGGGCCGCATGGATATGCACTTTACCTACGTGTATGCCTACGGGCACGTGTACGCGTTGACTCCGAAGGGGGCGTCGGTGCGTGCGGATTCGCTTTTGTGGAACAAGCGCGACAACATGGTGCGTACCGACAGCTACGTGCGCGTGGTTTCCGAAGATGGCGACGTGCTGCAGGGCAAGGGATTCGAGAGCGACGCCCGTATGGACAACTGGCGTATTCTCTCGAACGTGACGGGTATTTTCCAGGATGCGGCGAAGCGCATGAAGGAAGAGGACAAGAAGCAGGCGGAAGAACTCGAGAAGAAACCCGACTCCGCCGCGGCGCCTGCCGTGGCGCACCCGGCTCCGGTCGCTAAAACTGCGCCGCCACAGCCCGCGAAAGTCGCTCCGGCTACTGCACCGCCGGTAAAGGCTGCGCCTGCAAATGCTGCGCCGGTAAAGAATGCGCCGGGCAAGGCTCCGGCCGCCCAGCCCGCGGATTCCGCGTCCACCAGGCAGAAAGGCCGCTTCAAGTCGATTGTGCGCCGGGGTGTTTCTGAGAAAATTACGGAAGACGCTGCCGCGATGCCTGCACCTCAAGAAGAACCTGCCGCAGACCCGAATGGGGGAACGCGCCCGCGGGCAAAGAGGCGCGAATGATGCAGGCATTTGGACAACGTTGTCTTGAACTGCGGGGGCGCCGTTACCCGCGGGTCTGCCTACGGGTTTTCGCCGTCCTGCTTGCACTTGCATTGCTCCTCCCGGTAGGTGCGTTCGCGCAGTCGTCCCCGCTTATCATGAAGCACGCGGATAACCTCGCTGTCGCGCGCAAGCGGGGTTCCCTGTTGCTGGAAGGCCGCGTGTTCTTTGTGCACGATAGCGTGCAGTTCCGTACCCAGCGCGCCACCTGGAACAAGGATGCGGAAGTTGTGAACTGCGACGGCGGTTTTTTGTTCACGCACCCTTCGGGCTTTATCCAGGCGAAGAGCGGCATGTACCGCAAAAAGCAGAGCCTTGCCACCGCGATGGGCGATGTAATTGCGGGTGACTCCGCAAGCTCGTACAGGTTTACGGGTGACTTTTTGGAATACGACCGCGAGAACGAAATCCTCACGATGCCGCAGAAGCCCAAGCTGTACCAGTACGAAAAGCGCAAGGACGGCGGTACGGACACGCTCACCATCGAGGCGAACAAGATTATCTACAACAAGAAGGCCTCCTTTGCCGAGGCGTACAAGAACGTGAAGGTGACGCAGAGCGACATGGTGGTCACTTGCGATACGGGCTATTTTGACCGCGCGAACAGCTGGCTTTCGCTGAAGGGCCACCCCACGTTCGACATGAAGAACTACCACCTCACGGGCGATTCCATCTACCTCACGATTGACGAGAACAAGAAGACCCTCACCTCGGCGCTCGTGATAAGGAACGCGCACGGCATTTCGAAGGAAGACCCGAAGAAGAACGCCCCCGGCAACGTGACGGAAGCGTTCGGCGATACGCTGTACTGCGAATTCAAGGACAACAAGATCGAGCGCCTGTACGTGAACCTGAACGCGAAGGGGTTCTTCTACGAGACCGACCTGCCCGACTACAGGAACCTGATGGACGGGAACCGCCTCGACATGTATTTCAAGAAGGGCAAGATGGACCACGCCGTCGTTTCGGGCAAGGCGCAGAGCACCTACTTCTACGTGAAGAAGGACCGCACGGTCTCGGGCAAGAACGAGGCGGCGGGCGATACCATCAACATCGTGTTCGACCCGCTCAAGAATGCGGTAAAGACGCTCAGGCTGCTGGGCCGCAGTACCATCGCGAGCGGGCGCTACGTGGACCTCGAAAAGGAACAGCGCGAGAAGGCCGCGAAGGAAAAGGCCGATACCACATTGACAAAACTGCGTGGTGGCAACGATAAGAAGGAGCGCCGCAAGCCGAGTGCGCTCAGGCCCTCGATGAACAAGATGATAAAACGCGCGAAGGAAACCAAAAGGAAGGAGGAAGAATCTCCATGAAAAGCTTGGTAAGTACAATCCGTACGGACAAACTCCGCAAGGTCTACGGCGGTCGCCAGGTGGTGAGCGACGTGTCCATCAGCGTTTCGCAGGGCGAAATCGTCGGGCTTCTCGGGCCCAACGGTGCCGGCAAGACAACTTCCTTCTACATGATTGTGGGCATGGTACGCCCCGATTCGGGCCACATATTCCTCGACGATATCGAGATGACGGACAAGCCCATGTACAAGCGCGCTCGCCTCGGGGTGGGCTACCTCCCGCAGGAGGCTTCCATATTCCGCAAGCTCTCCGTTGAAGACAACATAATGGCGATTCTCGAGACGCAGGGCCTCAAGCGCCGCGAGCGCAAGATGCGCCTGGAGCAGCTGCTCGAGGAATTCAAGATTACGCATATCCGCAAGACTAAATCCATGAGCTGCTCGGGTGGCGAACGCCGCCGCCTCGAGATTGCGCGTGCGCTCGCGAGCGACCCCTCCTTCCTGTTGCTCGACGAACCTTTCGCGGGTATCGACCCGATTGCCGTTGCCGACATCCAGTCCATCATTTCGGGGCTCAAGGACCGCGGCATGGGCATCCTCATTACCGACCATAACGTGCGCGAGACGCTTTCCATTACCGACCGTGCCTACATTATGTACAAGAGCCAGGTGCTGACCGAGGGTTCGTCCGAATACCTGGCGAACGACCCGGAAGCGCGCCGTATATACCTGGGCGACAGTTTCCGCCTGGACTAGGAGTTTTGATGAACTTAGGCATGCAAATAGGACAGTCCCAGCGACTCGAGCAGAACATCTCGCCGCAGATGTTGCAGGCGGCTGCTATTCTGCAGAAGACTTCGCAGGAACTGGATATCGCCATCAACGAGGAACTTTCGGCAAACCCGCTCCTTGAAATGGACGATGAGGTGCCCGAGGATACGGGTGCCGAAGAGAGTGCGGACGATTCGGGCGACGACGGTGAAATTCGCGAGATGGATTTTGAGAGCGGGAATCTTGAGGATACCGCCGACCACGATTACGACATTTCGGACAACGTTATCGATACCGACATGGAGCGCCGCCTGACTGACGGGTCCTATGACGAGGACGCTCCGTTCAAGGACTTGAACGCCCCCTCGAAGGATGCCTCGGACGAGTGGGACCGCCCGCAGAAGGACCGCGACAAGAGCCTGCAGGATAACCTCCGCGACCAGTTGCGCGACTGGAACGGCAATTCGCTATTGGTGGAGCAACTCAAGGACGAGGGCTGCTCCGAGGAACATTTCCGCACGCTGGTGCAGTACCTTATCGATAGCCTCGACGAGGACGGTTTTTTGCAGGGTGCGCCCGACGAAGTGATGGTGAAGATGGCCGCCGATAGGGGCGAGGACAAGTTTATTGTCGAGATGGAACGCGTAATCCGCGACGAGATACCGCTGGAAAGCGCGAGCATGCCCGTGGCGGAGGCTTTCCACGTGCTGCAGGGGTTTACTCCCCGCGGTATCGGAGCCCGCGGGATGCAGGAATCCTTCATTATCCAGGCGCAGTACGTCGAGGGCTTCCCGGAACTCACTCTCCGTATACTGAAGGAACATTTCGACGACCTGATGGAACTGCGCTACCCGAAGATTGCGAAGGCGCTCTCCGTGCCGGTAGATGAAGTGCTGAAGGCTGTCCGGTATATTTCGAAGCTTACGCCGCACCCGGGCAGGCTCATCTCCAACGCGCCCACGCAGATAAAGCAGGTGGACCTGCGTGTGGAACGCAAGGGTGGCAGGTTCGAGGTGGAATGCACGCAGGATTCCTGGAAGAAGGTCAAGCGCCTTCACGTGAACAAGCTGTATGCCGACATGCTCACCGACGGTTCCAAGCTCGACAAGGAAACGCGCGAGTACATCCTGAACAACAAGCGCAAGGCGGAAGAGTTTATCAGTGCGGCGAACAACAGGTTCTCTACCATGGAACTCGTGATGAGGGCTATCGTGAAGCGGCAGCCTGCATTCTTCAAGAACGGCCCTGCATTTTTAAAGCCGATGGTGCTGCAAGATATCGCGAGCGAGGTGAAGCGCGACCTTTCGACGATTAGCCGCGTGACTAACGGCAAGTACGTGGAGACCCCCTTCGGGATATTCGAGCTCAAGGACTTCTTTACCTCGGGCGTGCGCCAGCAGGGCAAGCGCGCGGGCGTGCAGCCTGCCGCCGAGGATGCTCCGCTGGGCCCGGCCGTGAATGCCGGGGAAGAGGGTGACGAGGATGTCGTCGGCTCGGCCCGGATCCTCGAGGCCATCAAGGACCTGGTGGACGGCGAGAACAAGAAAAAGCCCCTCTCGGACCAGGCCATCGCCGACGCCCTGGCTGCCCAGGGCATCCAGGTGGCGCGCCGCACGGTGGCAAAATACCGCGAGGAACGCCTCAAGATACTCCCTGCCCGCCAGCGAAAGCTGCTCTAAAAAGCCTTTTTGGGGCAAATTTCGCCATTTTGGGGCCCTTATATTCCAATTCGGATTAATTATTCGTAAAAAAACTTTCATTTACTTGGTTTTTTCGGAAAAAAAGATGTATATACTCTAGATGCGAGGCGAACGGCCTTGCAAAAATGCCATCTTTACTTACGGAGGTATCAATATGGATATTCAGTTTTCTGCTCGTCACTTCAACGCATCTGCAGGTCTCCAGGACCGTATTCAGGAAGAAATGGACAAGTTGGCCAAGTTCTACCCTAACATCACGAATGCTTCCGTAATCCTTGACCACGAAGTCGAACACCAGCGCCACTGCGAAATCACCGTGAACATTACCGGTTCCGTGGTCGTGGGTTCTGCCGACGAAGACAACATGGGCAAGGCGGTAGACGTGGCGCTCGAACGTGTGAAGGTCCAGCTGAAGAAGGCGAACGACAAGCAGAACGACCACCGCGCACAACCCGTTTCCAACCTGACGTAAGCCGTGTCTGAATCCAGGTTGAAAGACATCAAGATCCTGCACCGGGAAAAACTCTCGGTGCGGGACTTTTTTGCACATTTCGGAAAGGACCTGCAGCTCGCGCTCCATTCCCCGGAAGGCGACCTCGACACGAACATCGCCGAAAGCGGTATCCACCGCCCCGGGCTTGCGATGGCGGGCTACACGAAGGTCTACAGTTCCAAGCAGATTCAGGTGGTGGGCCATACGGAATGGAACTACCTCGAAAGCCTCGGGCCCGAGGGCCGCAAGAAGGTGTTCGAGAACCTCTCCGTGTTCCGTGCCCCGATGTGGGTGGTGACCCACGCGCAGATGCCGCATGCCGAACTCAGGGAGATGTGCTCCAAGCTGCATATCCCGCTGTTCTCGACCACGTTGCATACCTACGAGTTCAACAAGGTTGCCCAGAGGATTCTCGAGGAATTCTTTGCGCCGCACTCCATTATCCATGGGAGCCTCGTGGACGTGTACGGCATCGGCATGCTCTTTATTGGCGATAGCAACGTGGGCAAGTCGGAATGCGTGCTCGAACTTGTGGAAAGCGGACACCGCATGGTTGCAGACGACGTTGTACACATCAGTCACGTGGGGAACGCGATTATCGGGCGCCCCGACCCGCTGATACGCCACCACATGGAAATTCGCGGCGTGGGCATTCTCGATATCCGCTCCATGTTCGGCATCCACGCCATCCGCAAGGTGAAGAAAATCGAGGTGATCGTTGAACTCCAGCCGTGGCAGCGCGACGGGCGGTACGAACGCACGGGCCTCAACGAGCAGGAAGAAATCGTTATGGGGGTCCATATCCCGAAGATTGTGCTCCCCGTGGCGCCGGGCAAGAACCTCACCGTGATTTCCGAGGTTATCGCGATGAACTCGCTCATGAAGATGAACGGCCAGGACGTGGCCCGCGACTTCAACGAGGACCTGATGAAGAAAATTAAGGCGAAAGCGAAGGGCGAGTACACCGATGGCCTGCAAGAAATGGACATCGAACACTGGTCGCTCTACGAATAACCTTATAAATGCTATCTTTCCCGCCGATGAACCAGCTCCTGAAGACAATCAAGGCAAACCTGTTCCCCTTTATCGTGTTCATGATATTGGTGTCGGCGTGTGTTTTTGGATGGTACTTCTACCACCCCTCGAGCCCGTACCACGCGCGCTACAGCTTTGTGGTGAGCTACCAGGAAGTCGGTACGCTCTCGCCGGGTAACCGCGTGGTGGTTCGCGGTATCGCGAAGGGCCAGATCCTGAAGGTGGAACTGACCGACGATGCCGTGTTCGTGAAGGTGGAAGTGCTTGCCGATGCGAAGATTTCCAGGCATTCCGAGTTCAGGCTCATCAACGCGGGCCTTATGGGCGAACGCGAAATGAACATCTTGACTGCGGATGACAATGACTGGATTGCAGACGGCGATACCGTGCTGGGCGCCTACGACGACGGTATTGCCGGTGTCGGGATGGTGTTCTTGAATGCGATTGCCGACCTCGACACGATGAGGCAGATGGTGGTCGCCCTGAAGGATTCCCTTACGATCGGTACGTCGGGCAAGAAGATGGAACGAATCGTGAAGAAGGGCAAGAACCTGGTGCGCGCGGGAGAGAACCTGGTTACGGAGACGCGTAACGACGCGCAGGCCGTGCTCGACAAGGCCGAGTCTACGCTCCAGAAGGTCCGTGGCGTGATTGACGATGCTGCCTCCAAGGGGGCGGTATCTGTCGAGAAGGGTTCTGCCATGCTTGCCCACGTAGATAGCGTGCTGGCCCAGGTGAAGGCCGCCAAGGAAGAACTTGACGCGGTGGCGGCGAAACTGGACAAGACCGACAATACGGCCGGCCTGGTCAATACGGGCAAGGGAAAGTTGGTTAAGGAATTAGACAAGATTTCGGTTGACATTGACAAGCTGACTTCCGATATAAAAAAGAGCGGTTTGAAGTTAAATGTGGATATTTTTTAAAAAAATTGTTCCACTTTGTAAAAAAAAAGATATTTTCCGCATATAATGTGTTTAACGGACCCTATGAAAGGAGCGTGCCATGAGTGAAAAGAAACCCGCTAAAATGAGTGATGCCGACCTGAAGTTCTTCGAGGAGATGCTCATCGAGAAACGTCGCCAGCTGGTGACGGCTCAGAGCGATTCTGAAAGGGCAAGTTCGTTCCAGGGCCAGAAGAACCAGGCGGGCGACGGTAGCGATTCCGACAGCGCCGACTCCGCGACGGACTACAACACGCTCGAGACCACGTTCTCGCTCGCGGCCCGCGAAGGCAAGTACCTCGTGTACTTGGAAGAGGCGTTGAAGCGCATTCACGACGGTACGTTCGGCGTGTGCAAGGTCTGCAAGAAGCTTATCCCGAAGGCCCGCCTCATGGCCGTGCCGACTGCCACCAAGTGCGTGAACTGCAAGGAAGAGACGAAGAAGAAGGAACAGGAAAACAACCGTATGGAAATGGCCCGACTCTTCGCCGAAGCGCAGCGCAAGGAGATGCAAAAGAGAGCCGCCGGCCGCTAATGCGAATGCGGCCCGCATTTTTTCATCGTCACGCCGAAGCCCGCAGGGGCAAGGGCGTCCACTGTCATCCCCGGCTCCGGCCGGGGATCTATGTTTATAGCGGATTTTTGGAAAAAAGCAGACCAAATGGGTGGAAGGCGCACGTTTAGTCTGCTTTTTTATAGTTTGTGTGTAAAGAAAGGCCTCGAAAAAGGTGTTCGGGGAGGCAAAATAGGGCCAGACGGGGGCGAAATAGGAGAATTTGCCTCTTTTGCAGCCCGAATTTGTTTAATTTATCCGTAAAACGGCAGACCAAATCGCACTTTTGATTGCCACAGGTCTGCTAAAATCCAAAAAACGCGTCGGCAAGCGATGCGCGGAAGGCGTGGATGCGGTCGGCGCTTGCCTCGCGGTGCGGGTACGTGAAGTCACTGAGAAGCACGACTGCGGCGCCGGCGATGGGGTCGGCGACGATGCTCGCCCCGGTGAACCCGGTCTTCCCGAACGCATGGGGCGACACGCGCGACCCCATGAACTTGCCCTGGGCAAGTTCCCAGCCGAGGGCTGTGCAGGCGCCGTTCGCAGCACCTGCCGGCGAATCTCCCGCAGTAGAATTGCCCGCCGGCAAAAACTGTGCGGCACCTTCCCGAGTAAACGCGTTCTCGCTTACCATCTTCAATATGCCCGCGGGTGCGACGCGGATCTCGCTCCCGTTCGCGCTGGCTGCAATCCCGTCGTTCATGACCATATGCACGAACTTGAGCAGGTCGGGCACGCAGCTGAACATGCCGGCGCTCCCTACCGGGAAAAGCTTGCGCAATACCCACGCGCTTTCGTCGTGAATCTCCCCGCAAATCTCGCGCCCGCGGAACTCGCATATTTCCGTCGGGGCAATTTCTTCGCGAGGAATCGCATTCCACTCGCGGGTCAGCGGGTCCCAGCCGCTGCGCGTCATGCCGAGCGGCTCGAAGAACCGCTCGCAGCCCTGCTGTTGCAGGTCCTTGCCCGTAAGACGCTGCAGTATAATCCCGAGCAGCACGCTGGCCGGGTTCCCGTAGTTGAAATCCGCTCCGGGCGCCTTTGCGAACTTGTATGTAAATAGGGCGTTCAGGATACCTTCGGGCGGGAGCGTGCGCAAGGTCTTCATCGGCACGCGGTAATCCAGGCTGTGCGTCAGCAGGTGGAATACGCAGATATCCTCGCGGTAGTTTGTCTGCAATTCGGGGATGTAGTCTATTGCCCGGTCGTCAAGGTGCAACTTGCCCTCCAGAATGTAGCAGAGGGCGAGTGTCGACGTGGGGCAGACCTTCGTGAGGCTAGCGATGTCGAAAACCGTATCTGCGGGCGTATTGAGCGCGACCGTGCGCGTGGTGCCGTCGGGCAGAATGAATCCCGCGACCGCCTTGTGGAACACCCCGGCGGATTCCCCCTGCGAAAGGAGCCTTTCGATATTGCTTTCGTTGAATGCCATGGCTGGAATTATAGCAAACCCGTGGATGGCCCTGATACTGTTTTGTCCGACAGGCTGCTTTTTGGGCCGATTGGCGGCGCTCGTTTTGCTCGTTAAGAACTTATTTTACAAGAAAAAGCGATGCGAGTTTATTATGAAAAAGTCTATTGCGAAATATTTTGTTCTGTTTGTCCTTTTGGCGGCCGTGCTTAACCTCACCGGTTGCGCCATATTGCTGAACGTTAAGAAAGACACCCAGGACATCATCATCGTAGCGGAAGATGGCGGGGTATACGATTTTTATGTGGATAACAGTATCGTTTGCCGTAATACCGATAGGTGTGTCTATGTCCATAGCAAGGGAACCCCCTGCCAGCATACCTTCGACCTCAAGAGAGAGGATGATATTTACGGCACCTTGTTTTACGGCTATTGGGAAGAAAAGTCGACTTTAGCCAAGATGATGTCCGTATCCAAGCGTGAAGACAACGCATGCCCCGAAGAATGGGAAGGGGAAGCGATACACGTAATCGTGGAAATAGACCCCGATATCGATGGTCGCGAGGATTCTGCTGCCAGATAGTTTTTATTATCTTGTCTTTTATGCAAGAAGAGCAAATTGACATCCTGAACGCCGACGGCACCCCCGCGGGTTATTCCTGCGGGCGCACGCGCGTGCATGCGGAAGGCCTGTGGCACCGCACGGTACATATCTGGGCGTTCAACCGCGAAGGGAAAATTCTTTTCCAGTTGCGGGCCCGCGTGAAGGAAAATAACCCCGGACTTCTGGACACGAGCTGCGCGGGGCATATCTCTGCGGGTGATACCAGCGTGAACGCCGCCGTGCGCGAACTGCGCGAGGAACTGGGCGTGCGAAAAAGTTCGCGCGACCTCGAATATTTATTCGAGGCGACACACGAAAGTGTGCTCAACGGCGGCAGCTACCTGGACAACGAATACTACGACGTTTACAGGACTACCCTCACCGACGAGGAGGCTGCATCCCTCGTGCCGCAACCCGGTGAAGTCGACGATTTTGTCTGGATGACGCGCGATGAATTTTTCGCGAAGCGCAAGCTGCACCCCGAAAAGTTCGTGGATCACCCGAAGGATTACCAGTGGCTCATGGAGAATGCAAAATGACGATGTACAGGAATGCGGCCCTCGTGCTTGAAGGCGGCGGAATGCGTGGCGCCTACCTTTCGGGCGTGCTCGACGTGATGCACGATAACGGGCTCAAGTTCGGTGGCTATGCTGGGACGTCCGCGGGTGCCACGCACCTTTGCAGCTACCTTTCGGAACAGCGCGAAAGAAACAGGCGCATCGATGTCGTCCATTCGGCGAGCAAGCGCTACATGGGCTGGGGGAACCTCATCCGCACTGGCGAATTCTTTGAGGTCGATTACTGCTACAGGCAGATTCCCTACGTTATTGACCCGTTCGATTTCGAGAAGTTCCGCGAGAATGCGACCGAGTCCGAGTTCTATGCGGCGGCATCGAACCTGGAAACGGGCGAGGCGGCTTACCTGCTGACCCGCGACCTCGACACGCCCGAAGGCATGGACAGGATCCGTGCGTCGGCATCGCTCCCGCTGATGAGCCACATCGTAAATGTCGATGGCATGAAGCTCTTGGATGGCGGTGTCGCCGATAGCATCCCGTTCGAAATCATGGCGAAGAAGGGATTTGAAAAGCTGATCGTCATCGTGACGCAGCCCGAGGGCTACGTGAAGAAACCGAACTCGCTTGTTCCTTTGTTCAAAATCATCTACCGCAAGTACCCGAAGTTTATCGAGGCGGTAAGGACGCGCCACATACGCTATAACGAGTGCCTGAAAACGCTCGATGAATGGTGCAATCGCGGGACTGCGTTCCGTATCCGCCCGAGCGAAAGTTTCGATATCTCGCGCCTCGAAAAGGACAAGTCCAAGCTCGCGCGCCTCTACGATTTGGGCGTGAAGGACATGACCGCCCTCATGCCGAGGCTGATGGAGTTTCTTAACAATGTCTAAAGCAATTGCCGGTCACAAGTACCGCCATTACAAGAAAGATACGATGATCTATACGGTCGTTACCGCCGATGCCCTTGACTGCGAAACGGTCGAACCGCTTGTCCTTTATCGCAGCGAGTACGAGACTCCCGACCACCCGAAGGGAACGCTCTGGGTGCGCTCCCGCAAGGATTTCGAGAGCCGCGTGATGCTCCCCGATGGCGTTGAGATGGACCGCTTTACGGAAATTTAGCGGGGCAATCTATATTTAAGGAAAGGAGAAACAAATGAATCTCAAGAAACTTTATACAGCCACTGCGGCACTTGCATTCGGGCTTGCGTTTGTCGCCTGTGACGACAGTTCCAGCGGGCCTTCGTCCGAACCGGGCTCCAGCGAGTCCCAGGGCCCTTCCGATGTCACACCGCAGTCGAGCGATAGCGAGACAAGCGTGTCCAGCAGCAGTGCCGCGGCGCCTGCAAGTTCTGCTGCGAAAGAATGCTTCAAGGACGGCATGGCAAGCATTACCGTGCGCAACATGGAACGCAAGAATATTACGTGCCCGAACACCATGACGATTTACGATTACGACTTGCAGATTCTCTACAAGTGCGTAGGCGATGCGCTTATTGAGACAGACATGGCGCCCTGCGAAAGCGACGAACCATCTGGCGTCACACCGCAGTCAAGCGATAGCGAGACAAGTGTGTCCAGTTCATCTAGCGCAGCCGTCTCGAACGTGGAATACGGCACGCTCACTGATTCCCGCGACGGCAAGAGCTACAAGACTGTCGTTATCGGCAACCTCACGTGGATGGCCGAGAACCTGAACTATGACAACAGTGCTACCGCCACGGGTTCCATCGATTCCAGCTTCTGCTACGACGGTATTCCCGCGAACTGCGAAAAGTACGGCCGCCTCTACCAGGAATACGCCGCGACGGCCGTGTGCCCCGAGGGTTGGCGCCTCCCCACTGCAAATGACTGGCGCGACCTGACCACTACGGCGAAGAGCGAATTCGGCGACGACAACGGCTCCCTGCGCGCCGTGGGTGAATGGGAAAATACGATTTTTGGAGACAACGTAACAGCCACGAACGCAAGCGGGTTCTCCGCTCTCCCGGCAGGTTACCGCGCCAAGACGGGCGAATGCGACGGCGAGGGCACCAAGGCCTATTTCTGGGGCGAAGACAACATGAATCACTACGCCTGGATACTCTCGAACCAGTACGACATGGAGAAGGAATCCATGCAGCGCGGGTACTTCGCCTACGCCGTGCGTTGCGTCAAGGACTAGTAAATCAGGAACCGCGGACTAGGAACCGCGTTTCATCTCGGCCATGACCATGCCCGCGACAATCGCTACCGCACCCGCGATGGCGACAGGCGTGATGCGTTCCCCGAGGGCGATGACCGCCGTGATGATGGTGACGAGCGGTATGGCGTAGATGTAGTTGCTTGCGAGCACCGTGCCGAGCTGCTTCAGCACCTTGTTCCATGCGAGGTAGCCGAGCAGCGACGAGAAAACCGTGAGGCAGACGAAGTTGAACAATACGACCGGCTCTGCGAAGTTCTGCCACGGGATATCGAGCGTTTTGTGGATATTGCCACCCGCCTCGAAGAATAGCGCGGGCAGCGACATGAGTGCCCCGTAAAAGAACATCTTGCGGGTTATGAACAAAGTAGAATACACGCCGTTGAACTGGCGCACAACAAGCGAATAGATGGCCCACATGACGGACGAGGTGAACGCGAGCATGTCGCCTACGGGCGAAAGCTTCAGGATGAATTTCCCGTTCAGCACCACGAGCACCATCCCGACAAACGTGATCAGGCACCCGAGAACCTGCCGCTTGCCGAGGCGCTCCGCCTTGTACAGGATGCCCCCGAAAATCATGGTGAGCAGCGGGTTCGTGCACACGATAAGCGAGACGTTGCTGCTGGGCGAAAGCGAGAGCGCCGTGTTCTCGGCCCAGAAGTAGAGCGTACAGCCCGTGATACCGCAGATGAACAGGATGAATTCGTGTTTCCAGTTCTCGCAGCGGAATTGCTTGTGGGATGCCGCGAGCAAGATAAGGTAGGTGACCGCGAACCGCAACGTAAAAATCTGCACCGCGGTAAAGCCGTGATTCAGCAGCACCTTCGTGCTCACGAAACTCGTGCCCCAGAACGCAATCGTCGCGATGGCGAGGATATGCCAGAGGGCCATGTTGTTGCGCGCGGGTGTCATCGAAGCCAAAGATAGAAAAAAGGGGCTTTTACGGATCGTCAGAAAAGGCCCGTTCCTCCTTGATGCTATCACAGATTAGGGCGATTTCATCCAGTTTCTCCCTATAGAAACATGTCAGTTCCGTTTCTTGGTCGTATTTTTCGCACAGGGCGTTTACGTGCTGCAAGAAATGGTTGTAATTGCACAGGATTCGTGCCGCAACGTCAATGTAAATGGAGTAATTGTCCAGGAGTTCATCAAGGCAGCCGGGACCGTTTTTCGCAAGATGTTCCAATTCTGTGGCAAAATCGCGCAAGGTCGCGTTGAATCCGACACCCGCAAGTGCTGAGAACGTCCGCCTTTCGCTGTCATCTAGTTTTAGGATCATATTTTTCCTCGTTCGTGTTAGTGATGAGATATAAAAAGTGCCCCGGTTTTAGTCATTCCCGGGGCTTATTGGATACATGGCCAGTAGTCTTTTAGAGAAGCTACTTATTTGAGCTTCTTGCTGAAATGGTCAACGGCATACGACCAGCGGCTCGGCGAATCCCGGAATACCGTGCACATGTGGCGCGTAAAGGCGCCCGGGTTCGGACTAGAGACTGCCCTGTCGTAGGACCTTGCGATAGACTGGAGAGACATCTTCTTCATGATGTTTTTCCTTGTTTGTCTCCAAGCGGAATTGCTTGGAGGTAAGGATTAATTTAAGTATTAATCATCGAAAAAGCAAGTGGTTGCAAGATTATCGAAATTGTATAACAATTTGAAAAATTATTGTCATTTTAGTTGGGGATTATAACTTTGTATTTGTAGCTTTAGTTTATCTATTTCTTCAGACTTATAAATTTTCTGGATTTTTGGCCTAATGAAAATTCTACGCATTCTTTCCAATGAAACGAGATCTCCTTCTTTCTCAAGCCTTTCTCCAATGTTTTTGAGAAGAGTGACTGCGCCACTTCCATTTTTTTGGTTCTCATTTTTATCAAGAAAATCTATAGCCAAATTATTTTTTTCTTTATCCCATTCTTCTTCAGTATCAAATGGAATTTTTTTGTCAATATACTCCATAAATTGAGGTACTAAGCCTATATAAATATATTGGTCTGTTTTTTCTAAAAAAGTTAGCGTTTTTATTAGTTGCTTAACTTTATTTTTCATTTCATATTCTGACGATATTTTTTTGCCAGAATTTTTTTGCATATATTCTAATTCAGTGTGAAATTCTTTTAGCATGTTTCGGATGTCATGAATGCAGTAGCATGCTTTAATAAATTCTTCTCGTGGCACTTCTATTGAGTTGGTATTATTTAAAAAATTGAAATCAGAATCTGTTAAGGATGACTTTTTGTCCAACTCCCGATAATCTTTCAGCATGTTTTTACTCTGTTTTTTTAAGGACGGAGATATACAATGTCGCCGTAAGAAATCAATATCGTTATCTATAATAAAATGAATAAAATCCAATTTGTCTATTCCATGCCCATTAGAATTTATTCGCTCTAATCTGTTGTCATTGAATGGAACAGGAATAATGGGATCTTTTTGATATTTAGGTTTAAGAACTGACTCTATTTCTTTCCATTTAGAAACGGCTCTTGATTTTAATTGAGTAACAAGATTTTGCTCGCCAAAGACCATATTAGGTTTAAGTTTTTCGATTCTTTTTAAGAGGACATCACAATAAAGTTCAAAATTAAGTTCCTTTGTAATAAGGGTGTTATTGTCATTCGCTATTCGAAGATTGTAAAAGGCGATGTTCTTTATGCTAATACGAACCACTAGGTTCGATTGTTCTTTCAGTTCTTGTTTGATTTTTGAGACAATCTTCTTTTGAATATCTTTGCATTTTTTATCGGTTCCAGTCATCAAATATTCACAGTAGCTTTTTTTCTGACCATTACCATTGTATTCGTCCCAACAATTGTTGCGATCTCCAAGAAAGAGAATTTTCAGTTCTCCTTTTTTAGATTTGACACCATTTTGGTAATTATTTCCAACAAATGGTTTATACCGAGGATCCTTAAGGATGTCTTCGGGCGATTTATTTATTTTATTTCCTTTCATAGTATGAAATATATACATTTTTTTTCAACTTGTTATACAATTACCTCCTTGTCGTGACCTATTGCATTATGGGAGATGATAATGTATATTGGTATTCAAGAAAGCAGCTCACTCCCAAACCACCCCAGAGTGAACGGCCTAATAGAACAGCGGGTGGCTTTATGGAACGGCATACCGCTCCGAGGATGAATAAATGTCAGAAAATGACGAAAATCAGTTTCGCGAAGAGGCCGACGGGTTCTTTGACGGATGCGACCGAGACGATATTGAAGACTGGTTCGAAGGCGATGACTAGTCTCACTATAGACTCAATGCAAGAAGACTAAAAATGGCCATGGCCAATTAGACAAACCGGTACTTGCAAGCAAAAATGACTACACTCTCTCCTATGGAGGCCACCGAATGACAAATGGGGGCCTCAATTTTTTTATTATATTCCCCTCATAACGCATTCTAGGGACTTCACATGATTACTGGCGAAATCAAGAACCGCATCGATTCTATCTGGGACACTTTCTGGACGGGCGGCATCACCAACTCCATCACCATCTTGGAGCAGATGACCTACCTCTTCTTTATGAAGATGCTGGACGACGCCCAGAAAAAGAAAGAAGCGGCGGCGAACGCCATGGGCGTGAAGGTCAAGGATCCGGTCTTTAAGGCGGGCAAGTGGCACAACCCCGATTTCGACCGCGACGTCCCTTACAGCAGCCTGCGCTGGAGCGTGTTCAAGAACATGGAATCCGAGGCGATGTATGCGACGGTTTCCCGCGATGTGTTCACGTTCATCAAGACTCTGAACGATGGCAAGGAAAGCGCCTACAGCCGCTTTATGAACAATGCGACGTTCATGATTCAGAGTGCGCGCACGCTCACGAAAATCGTGGAAGGTATCGACGGGCTCGACATGAACAACCGCGACACCATGGGCGATGTCTATGAATACATCTTGGGCAAGATGGCGGCCAGCGGCACCAACGGGCAGTTCCGTACCCCGCGCCACATTATCCGCATGATGGTAGATATGATGCAGCCCACCCTGAAGGATGCCGTTTGCGATCCGGCGATGGGTTCGGCGGGGTTTATCGTGGAGGCAGCGAAGTTTGTGCAGGAGCACCACAAGAAGGAACTCCTGAAGAAGGAAAATTCGGACCATTACCGCGGCGAGATGTTTCACGGGTTCGATACCGACCAGACAATGTTGCGCATTGGGGCGATGAACCTGATGCTGCACGGCGTCGATAACCCCGAAATTGCCTACCGCGACAGCCTGAGTTCCGAGAACACCGACGAGAACCTTTATACGCTTTGCCTTGCGAACCCGCCGTTTGCGGGCAGCCTCGACTACGAGGTGGTAAGCAAGAGCGTGCTTGCCATTACCAAGACCAAGAAGACGGAACTCTTGTTCCTCGCGCTGTTCGTGCGCATGCTCAGGCCGGGTGGCCGCTGTGCCTCCATTGTGCCCGATGGCGTGCTCTTTGGAAACAGTACGGGACACAAGGCTATCCGCAAGGAGCTTATCGAGAATCAGCGTTTGCAGGCGGTTATCAGCATGCCGAGCGGCGTGTTCCAGCCGTACAGTGGCGTTTCGACGGCGATTCTCGTGTTTACCAAGACAAACGCGGGCGGCACGGACAAGGTCTGGTTCTACGACATGAAGGCTGACGGCTACACGCTGGACCAGAAGCGCACCGAGTGCAAGGAAAACGACATTCCCGACATTGTCGCGCGCTGGAAGAACCTCGCTGCCGAAGAAAATCGCACTCGCAAGGAACAGTCGTTCTTTGTGCCGGTAGAAGAAATCGTCGCGAACGATTACGACCTCAGCATCAACAAGTACAAGGAAGTGGAAAAAGTCAAGGTCGAATACGAAAATCCCAAGACAGTGTTCAAGCGCATTACGAAACTCCAGGACGAAATCAACGCGGCGATGGATGAATTTAAGGAAAAATATTTATAGATGAAGTTGGTTGATTATAAATCTTTAGAAGAAAAGGGAGAAATATTTAAATCTTCCGGTTATTTAAGGATTGATACGGTCGCTAGTTTTTGCGATTGGTTTGATGCATTTCCTAAAGAAGATGTTTTGTTTCGAGGAGTAAAAGAGGCTAAATATAAGATATATACTTCTGCACAACGGTTATATATTACGCATGACTTGGCTTTGTCGGGAAGAACTGTTGAGGATGTGATTGCGGAAACGTTAGAACAGGCGAAACAGGTAGATAATGGAATACTAAAAAAATATTTTAGTTTGTTGGATGTAATAGACCATGATATGCTGTATTTGAGTTTTTTACAGCATTATTCCGGAATATCGCCGTTGATAGATTTTACGACGAGTATTGAAAAAGCGTTGTTTTTTATGCAAGAAGGAGTGACTTTTTCAGATGTTGGAGAGGACGGAATAGATAATTATTGTTCGTTATATTATAAGTTACAATCTCCTGTGACAAGGAAACTAAGGGATCTTTCTGAGACTGATGCCCGCGAAATATTTTCTTTTTCTGAAATGCATCAAAATGCTAGGAGTGTTGTATTTCAATCGGAACAAATAGATATTAGTTCTCAGAAGAAATGTAGTTTTGCTAATTTAAATCTTGTTGCTCAAGATGGACGATTCCTTTTCTATAGTGACGGGATTAATCCTTTGGAAGAGAATATCTCGTGTGTGGATATTCACAAATCTTTAGCGCCTTATATAAAAAAGAGATTAGAAGAAAAGGGTATAACAAAGGAATCGATTTACCCGCAGGAAGAAACTATTGCTAAAATGGCTTTGCAAAGGGCCCTTGAGAATATATAATGAAGCGTAATTGGAAATATCTTTCAATAGGAGAGTGCTTCCCCTCGATAAAAAATGGGGCGAATATTAAACAGATCGCTGGCGCTAACGGCTATCCTATAACTCGCATAGAAACTCTCTCTGGTGGTATTTTTAATAGAGACCGTATGGGGTATGCAAATATTGTTGATTTGACTAAGTATCAGGATTATATTCTTGAATCTGGTGATTTGTTGCTGTCTCATATCAATAGTAAAGCTTATATTGGAAGAACGGTTAAGTATGAAAAACAAGGCGATGAAAAAATCATTCATGGAATGAACCTTTTACGGTTACGGGCAAATCCAGAAGTTATAAGTTCTTCGCTGTTTGCATATTATTCAAAATCAATGAAATTTAAAGATGCTGTAGCTAGAATAAGAAAAGATGCTGTAAATCAATCTAGTATGGCAATTTCTGATTTAAGGAAAATTGTTGTTCCTGTCCCGCCGCTTGATGAACAATCTCGTATTGTTGCGGAGCTGGATTTGCTGACGGGTATCATCGACAAGCAGAACGCGCAGCTCAAGGAACTGGATAACCTCGCTCAGACCATCTTTTACGACATGTTTGGCGACCCCATCGAAAACCCCAAACGCTGGGAAGTAAAAAAATTGGGGGATGTGAGTACAAGCGTTTCTTATGGGACTAGTTCTCCGTCGTCAACGGTGGGAAAATACAAGTACCTTCGAATGAATAATATCACCTATGAGGGATTTCTTGATTTAACAGATTTGAAATACATTGATATGGATGATGCCGAATTCGAAAAATATTCGGTTAGAGAAGGAGATGTGTTGTTTAACAGAACCAATTCAATGGACTTGATTGGTAAAACGACTTATATCCACAATATGGAGCCAATGATTATTGCTGGCTACATTATTCGCGTTCGTTTGGTTGATTCTGTGCTGCCTGTGTATGTGTCAAAATTTATGAATATGCCTGCAATGAAGAAAAAACTGAAAGGTATGGCGAAGGGCGCTGTTAATCAGGCTAATATAAATTCAAAGGAATTAAAAAGCATAGACATTCCGCTCCCGCCCCTCGCTCTCCAGCAATCCTTTGCCGAAAAAATCCAGTCCATCGAAAAGCAAAAAGAAACCATCCGCGCTTCCATCGTCGACACGCAAAAGCTCCTCGACTATACCATGGACAAGTATTTTGGGTGATAGGCACCTGTCGGTTGCTATATTTTTTTTGCCCATTTTTGCACAAAAGATTCCTGTCGCAGTTGTAAAAACATATATTATACTCGATGGCAAACCTAGACGACATCGATGGAACGCCCGAGTCCGAGGCAGAAACCCGCAGGGTCCTGATTGACCGCATGCTCCGCGAGGCGGGGTGGACTGTGCTTACGGTCAAGGGGGTCGTGAAGCCTTCGAAGGCGTGTATCGAGGTCGAAGTGGAAGGGATGCCGAACGGGGAGGGTGTCGGTTTTGCCGATTACGTGCTGTTCGGTGCGGACGGGCTCCCGCTGGCTGTAATCGAGGCGAAAAAGACGACGGTTTCGCCAATAAAGGGCAAGCACCAGGCGGAACTCTATGCCGACTGCCTTGAAAAGCAGTATGGCCGCCGCCCCGTAATCTATTACACCAACGGTTACGAGACGAACATCATCGACGGTCTTGGCTACCCGCCGAGGCGGCTCTACGCGTTCCATACCGAGGGCGACCTGGAACTCTTGATTCAGAAGCGGGGCCGCAAGGATATCAGCGACTTTAGCGTGAAGGGCTACATTACCGACCGCTATTACCAGAAGATGGCCATCAAGTCCGTGTGCGAATGGTTCAACGGCAAGCACCGCCGCGGTCTCTTGGTGATGGCAACTGGTACGGGCAAGACCCGCGTCGCGATTTCTACGGTAGATGTGCTCATGCGGAATGGCTGGGTCAAGAACGTGCTTTTCCTTGCCGACCGTACGTCGCTGGTGGGTCAGGCGAAGAAGAATTTTGCAAAGTTGTTGCCGAATACCCCTGTTGCCGTTTTGAGCGATTCCAGTGATGAAAACATTATTCGTGATAAAAACGGCGAAGTGGTCGAGGTCAATGCCCGAATCGTGTTCAGTACTTACCAGACTATGATCAACTGCGTCGATACTGAGAAGAAGCCTTTCTCGGTGGGGCGATTCGACCTGATTATCATTGACGAGGCGCACCGCAGTATTTTTGGAAAGTTCGGCGCCATCTTCAACTATTTCGATAGTTTGCTGCTCGGGCTTACGGCGACCCCTCGTGACGAGGTGGACAAGAGCACCTACGATATTTTCGAGATGGAGAACGGCTGCCCGAATTACGCCTACGAACTCGACGATGCCGTGGCCGATGGCTTCCTGGTGAATTATCACGGGTTCAAGCGTGGCTCCATGATTCTGAAGGACGGAATCAAGTACAGCGACCTTTCGGAAGAGGAAAGGGAACAGCTGGAGCAGGTGTGGGATTACGAAGAGACGCTGCAGGAACTTGGCCCGGGTGCTGTGCCGCCGGAAGCGGGCGGGAATATCCGCGGGCGCGATATCGGCAGCGAGGAAATCTTCAAGTACATCTACAACGAAGGCACGGTGGATAACGTGCTGCAGGACCTGATGAAGAATGGCCTGAAAGTCCAGAGCGGCGAACGTATCGGCAAGAGTATTATTTTCGCATACAACCACAAGCATGCCGAACTCATCGTGGAGAGGTTCCACAAGCTTTATCCTGAATACGGCTCCGATTTTTGCGCGCTGATAGATAACTATGTGACCTATTCGCAGGATTTGATTGACAAGTTCGAAGTTCGCGACGGGAACCCGCAGGTTGCCGTGTCTGTGGATATGCTGGATACGGGTATCGATGTGCCCGATGTACTGAACCTTGTGTTCTTCAAGCCGGTCAAGTCGAAAATCAAGTTCATGCAGATGATAGGCCGTGGCACGCGCCTTTCTGAAGATATCTACGGGGTGGGCAAGGACAAGGAATGTTTCTACATCTTTGACTGGTGCAGGAATTTCGAGTACTTCGAGCAGAATCCGGATGGCAAGATTGTGCAGCAGAGCATGTCGCTGACGGAGCGCCTGTTCGCATTGCGTGCCGAGGTGGCGTTCTACCTGCAGCACCAGACGTACCAGGAAGATGAATTTGCGAAAAGCCTTCACGACGATTTGAAGGCAGGCTTGAAAGCACAGGTCGCTACGCTGTCGGATGCCCATATTTCGGTGCGGAACCGCTGGGCCGCCGTTTGCCATTTCAAGAGTGACGATGCGTGGGTGTGCTTGACTGCTAGCGATGTGCAGACCTTGAAGTTTGATATTGCACCGCTGTTGCCGCACAACACGCAGGACGAAAATGCCAAGAAGTTCGACGTACTTGTGCTAGCGATTGAACTTGAATTCGTGAATAGCGAATATAATGCGAGCAGGCCTGTTGCAAGTGTATGCGGGCTTGCCGAACGCCTGCTTTCCAAGGCTACAATCCCGCAGGTGGTTGCCAAGATGGGGACCATCAAGGAAGTGCTAAACCAGACCTCGTGGGAAAACAGGAGCCTGCAGTGGCTCGAGAAGGTGCGCACCGAACTCCGCGACCTCATGAAGTTCCTGGTGGGCGATGGCGGCAAGACGTTCACGATTGACATCGACGATGTCGTTACCGATGACGGCGAGAGCGCCGGCGTAGAGACCCGCGTGACTTACAGGCAGAAGGTGATGGATTACCTTGCCCAAAAGGACTACAATCCCGTGCTCCAGAAAATCTACAATCTGGAGCCGCTCACGAATGACGACGTGCTGGAACTGCAGCGAATAATGTGGTCTGAATTGGGTAGCAAGGAAGACTTCGAGAAGTTTGCCGACGGCAGGCCCTGTGACGGGAATGTGGCCATATTGATTCGTTCGTTTATTGGTGTTGACCGCAAGCAGGCGCTGGAAAGGTTCAACGCGTTCCTTTCGGGGAGCGAACTCAATTCCGACCAGGAAGAATTCCTGAACGACATTATTTCGTACGTTTGCGAGAACGGTGACATTAGGCCGGAAACTGTCGTGAACGACGCCCCGTTTGACGAGCGCTTGGAAGTGTTCAACGACAAGATGATTCCGCTAAGGCGTTATCTCGAGAATATCCACGAAGTTGTTGACCCCGCAGGAATGCAGGGGTAGGACAGTGTTTGTTGATACACGAAAGGTTTTATGCAAATATTTGCATAAATGCATTGACAAGGTATAGTCTTTTTCTATATTTACCTACATAACAAATAGGTTTGGCGACCCCGGGTCGATGACTATCTATATTTGAATGCGTAATTAAACAAGAGGCAAAAATGTCCAAGATCGAAACTTTGTGCGTACAGGGCGGCTGGCAGCCGAAAAACGGCGAACCGCGCGTCCTCCCCATCTACCAGAGCACCACTTTCAAGTACGAGTCCAGCAACGCGATGGCCGACCTGTTCGACCTGAAGGCCAGCGGCTACTTCTACACGCGTCTGCAGAACCCGACCAACGATGCCGTGGCATCCAAGATTGCGGCCATGGAAGGCGGTGTCGCTGCGATGCTCACGAGTTCCGGTCAGGCGGCGAACTTCTTCGCCGTGTTCAACATCTGCGAGGCGGGCGACCACTTCATCAGCACCAGCGCCATCTACGGCGGTACGAGCAACCTCTTCAGCGTTACCATGAAGAAGCTCGGCATCGAATGCACGTTCGTTGACCAGGACGCTAGCGACGAGGAAATCGAGAAGGCCTTCCGCCCGAACACCAAGTGCTTCTTCGGCGAGACGGTGGCAAACCCCGCCGGCAAGATTCTGGACCTGGAACGTTTCGCGAAGCTTGCCCACAAGCACGGCGTGCCGATGATTGTGGACAACACGTTCCCGACCCCGATTCTCTGCCGCCCGATCGAATTCGGCGTTGACATCGTGACGCATTCCACCACCAAGTACATGGACGGTCACGCGATGGCCGTGGGCGGCTGCATCGTGGATAGCGGTAACTTTGACTGGGAAGCCCATCACGACAAGTTCAAGGGCTTAACCGAACCGGACCCGAGCTACCACGGTCTTGCCTACACGAAGGCTTTCGGCAAGGGCGCCTTCATCACGAAGGCTACGGCCCAGCTCATGCGCGACCTCGGCAGCATCCAGGCTCCGCAGAACGCGTTCCTCCTGAACGTTGGCCTTGAAACGCTTCACCTGCGCATGCCGCGCCACTGCGAAAACGCTCTCGCCTGCGCGAAGTTCCTGCAGAACCACCCGAAGGTGGCCTGGGTCGATTACGCGGGCCTCGAGGGCAACAAGTACCACGAACTTGCGAAGAAGCAGTTCAAGGGTGGCCTCCCGTGCGGCGTGCTCACGTTCGGTATCAAGGGTGGCCGCGAAAAGAGTATCCAGTTCATGGACAACCTCAAGATGATTTGCATCGTGACCCACGTGGCCGACGCCCGCAGCTGTGTGCTGCACCCGGCAAGCCACACGCACCGCCAGCTCAGCGACGAACAGCTCATCGAAGCAGGCGTCGCTCCGGACCTGATCCGCTTCAGCGTGGGTATCGAGAACGTCGAAGACATCATCGCCGACCTCACGCAGGCTCTCGACAAGGTGTAATTCAAACGGCGCATAAGCGCCTAGAAGAACACTTTGTTCCGCTTGTTGTCGAAGATGGAATTGTGCTGCAGGAATCTATATTCTTGCAGCATTTCTTTTTCTTTGCCGCTGGCGTAGTTGTAGTTGAGGAACTTGTGGTGTTCTGTGGAATAGAATCCCCAGGAGTTCATGGCGGGGATTTGCTGCTGCATGTCGTTCAGGAACCTGTTGTAGGCCGGGAATTCGATGCCCGCGACTTTGTACACATAGTTGCCCAGGTAGTTGAGGCTTGTCAGGGGTACGTCTACGGATTTTGATTCGTAGTTTGTCCACACGAAGAAGGGTACTTTGTACAACTTTTGACGGTCCTTCAGGGTTGCGAAATTTTTGCCGTAGAGGTCTATGTAGAAATGTTTGTTTAGCCCCGGGAAGTGGTCGCCATAGAATACAATGACGACTTTCTCTTTAACTTGTTCAAAATAGTGCAGCAGGTATTTTAGCGCCTTGTCGGATTCGCGGATGAGGCCTGTGTAGAGTTCTGCGTCGGGGTATCCTGGGTATTGCTTTAGCGAGACCTGGAGCTTTTGGCTTTTCCCGTCGGGAATGTAGCCGCTGTGGTTCTGCATGGTGACGCCGTAAGGAACAACGGCTTTTTCTTGTGCTTGAATTTGTCGATGATGTATTCGAACATCTCCTGGTCGCTCACGTAGCCGCGGAGCATTTTCTTTTGCGGGTAATCTTCCAGGAAGGTGGTAGTTTCGAAACCGAGAAGCGGCCAGATGGTTTCTCTGGACCAGCCCTGCCTATGGAACGGGTGCGTGGCGATGGTCTCGTAGCCGAGCCCCCTGAGGTAGGTGGCCATGGAGTAGGCGGGCGCCTTTATGTACATCTGGTAGACGGATATGCCGTGGTTGAAGAACGCCATGGAATTGCCCGTCAGGAATTCGTATTCGGAGTTGGCCGTGCCGCCGCCATAGACGGACGAAAGCGCGAGCCCTTTGACGGTGTTCTTGTGGAGCGTCTTGTAGAAAAGCGTGTCGCCGAATTCCGGGTTCAATGTGCTGATGTCTGCATAGGCTTCGTCCATGATGACGATGATGGAGGGGCGCTCCGCAGTGGAGTCGGCGCGTGTAGAGTCGGCGGAAGTTGTGCTGGCGGGAACTGTGCCGGCGGCAGAGTCGGTGGGATGTGCGGCGTAGCGCTCGGCGATTTTTTCTGTTATCTCGTAGGAATACCCTTCCGGAACCTGCTTGAGGGTGGTGACAATCTGCGCGAAGAAGTTGACCAGGAACCCGTTGTGGGTCGAGCCCATCTTTTCCCAGCTCATCACGTAGACGGAGGGGAGCCTCGCGATGGAAATGCCTGCCGCCGCCACACACAAGATGGCAGAAACAATGCGTACAAGCTTTCGCTTGTTGAATTGTGCGGGCTTGAGGCAGAAGCCCATGTGCAAAATAAGCAGGTACGAGAACAGCCCGCAGGTGGGGTTGAATGTCCAGCCGAAATCGTAGTTGCCAGCGACGTTTTTTGCAATCCCGATGGCCAAGAAATCCATAGGGGTGAACTCGTTCCCGCGGAATTTGAAAATGTAGTAGTTCGCAAGGGAAAGGAGCAAAAACGGAATGATGCCTACGGCAAATGAAAGTCTCGGCTTTAGCGTGATGGCCAGCAGGAGCAGCGGGAATGTAGCAAGCATCAGGAGTTCTGCTATAAAGTTCCTCCAGTGCGCAATAATGACGAGCCCGATGTGCGTGTCGGCAAAACTCTGCGAGACCTGGGTAGAAAGGAAGCAGGCTATGAAAAACCAGATGAAGGTGTAGGTAGTGTTCTTTTGCGGGGTCGTTTCGATTTTTTTGCAGCCGATGAGGGCAAAGGCGATGCCGAAGGGGATGCCTGCCACGATATGGCCCATCGCCGTGAAGGTCAAAAAAGCGATTGTGCCTAGTGCGATTCCGATGTTGCGGTGTGTAAGGTAGGCGCGGAGCAATTTATTTTATCCCGTTTGCCTTGTAGTACGGCACGTCGTTCAGCACTTCCTTGACCCACCCGCTCTTGAGCGGGCTCTTGCGCCATTCAACGCCGACCCCTTGCAGGTCGCGTTCCGGGTAGAACGTGGCGATGGCGTCCTCGTCATTTTGTGCGGAATCGAGCGCGGCGCGGAGTCTCTTTGCCCCGAGGTAAATCTGTGCCAGCCCTTCGCCGGAATCGAGCGCGAGCAGGCCCCTGCGGCGGTTCGCGCTCTCGTAATTGAAGTCGAAATCGGAAATGTGACGCATGAGCGACATGAGCACGGCTGGGTCCACCTTCTCGCGGATGCTTGCCTCCATGGCAGGCAGCGCGCAGAGTTGCTCGTTGTTCCACTTCGTTCCCTTGTACGTAATTGTCAGCTGGTGGCTTTCGCCGATACTCTGCATACCCATCGTGTAGCGGGGCCCGAGTTTCTTCTTTACGCCCTTGAGGATGTTTATGGTGCGGTTCCTGAACTGTTTGTAGCCATCGAACGATAGCGTGAGCGTGTCATCGAGCCGCACGAGCCTTGCGGTGGTGGGCTTCTTGACCACGTCCTTGTAGACGGCGACGAGGGCGGGCATCAT
Source organism: Fibrobacter sp. UWCM (assembly GCF_900129735.1). NCBI lineage: Bacteria > Pseudomonadati > Fibrobacterota > Fibrobacteria > Fibrobacterales > Fibrobacteraceae > Fibrobacter > Fibrobacter sp. UWCM. The sequence continues at coordinate 72,994 of NZ_FQWR01000005.1, forward strand.
GTAGGCGAGTTCGGGTTGCGCCTGGTCGAGGTTGCAGGCAGTATCGATGGTGATGGCGCCCTGGTCGCGCATGCCGATGATGATTCCGCGGGAGTAGTCCGTAAACAGCGTGTCGGTCTCGAGCGCGGGTACCTCTTCGCCGGAGCGCTGGTACACGAATGCGAGCGCGATGGCGAGGATGCACAAGGGCGGTATCGCGACGGCGATGCGGACCTTGTTGCTGCGCCAGAGCACGCGGAACATGCGCATACCTTTCTGCGTGCGCAAGAAGAGCAGCACGATGCATGCGGCTATGATAAGCCAGAGGATTATGAGCGCTATAAATACCACACGTGTAATATAAATTCTATTTTTGTACCTATGATGGATTCTTTGAAAAATGTTGTCGTAATTGGCGACCGCGTATTGATAAAGCCTCTCGAAGCGTCGAACCGTACGGGCAGCGGGCTGTACCTGCCGCCGAGTGTAAAGGACCACGATGCCGTGCATGCGGGGCTCGTGATGCGCGTTGGCCCGGGTTACCCGATTCCTGCAAACCGCGACCCGGATTCCATCTTTACCGGCGAGAACAACGAGCAGGTGAACTACGTGCCCCTGCAGGTGCACGAGGGCGACGAGGCCCTGTACCTGCACGCAAGCGGAACCGAGATAGAGATAAACGGCGAGAAGTACGTTATCGTGGGGCAGAACGCGATTCTGCTCGTGCTCCGTAACGAGATTCCCGACAGTATCGACAACCTCTAGTTTTCAGCATTCGGGTTTATAGAAAACCTATGCGCCCTTGCTCACAAGCAGCTCGTGCGCTTCCTTGATTTTCGTGATAATGCCGGAGGCGGATTCGAAGATGTCCTTGATCTGGTTCAGGATCTCGTCGAATAGTTTCTGGTTGCAGAACAGTTCGTTCCTGTGTTTTTTCAGGTCGCGGTAGACGTCGCGCAGGCGGATGAGGTTCTTCGATTCCTTTTCCATCGTCTCGTTGATTTCCTTTCGGATTTCCTCGATTTCTGCCTTCTTCTGGGCGATGATATCGGGGTCGTTTTCCTTGAGGATGTACGTCGGGAGCGTCGCGTAGTCTTCGAACTTGCCGCCCTTGAAGGTCACGTTGTTGTTGGACCTTACGGCATTGGTACGCAGCCCGATTCCCTTTACCGAGGAGTCGATGGCGATGCTGCAGTTCGTGGTGCCATGGAAGTTGCAGCGCACGCGGGTCTCGACCTTGCGCAGTTCGTTATAGGGGTTGAAGTCTTCTTCGGTTTCGATATAGCGGACGGGCACGTACAGCGGGGTGGATTCGCCGGCGATTGTTACCTTGTATGTGACGCATGTTTCGCCTGCGAATTCGCGGGTGTCGTACGTGTTGTTGCTGGTGAACAGGTTGCGCTTGATGCGCTTCATCAGGTTTTCGGTATCGTATTGTTCGCCGAGAATCTCGGGGATATCCTTCAGGAGGATTTCTACCGCGATGTTCTTGAAACCTTCAATAATTACGTTGTTGGTAATCGTGCGGCCCCAGATGTTTGTGCCCAGGAAGAACGTGTCCATGAGGCTCGTTTCGCTACGGTCGTTGAAGAATGCGGATGCCTTCGCTATCTTGCTCAGCACGAGCCACTTCTTGACGGATACGTAGATGTTGTTCTTGTCGCAGAGTTCCGCAAGCTTGCCGATCATGGTGAGGGAGTTCTGCGAGAATACGACCTTCTGGATATCCTGCCCCCACTTGCCGAATTCATCCCGGGTGATGGTGAGGTCGGGATTGATGTTTGTCTCTGTCACGTCGTTCTGTGCGGTCAGCAGCTGGCACAGGCTCTGCGGGGAAATGCTGTCGGGCAACGATACGGTAAGGGCGAGCTTGTCGATGATGTCGCCGCGGGTAAGGGCCACCTCGGGGCGTATGTCGCCGGAAACGATGAGCGGGATGCGGTCGCGGTCCTGCAGCGCAATCTGTACCCAGTTCCTGATGTTCTCGTTGCTCGGGTCGTAGCTCTTGAACACGATGATGTCGTAGGCGTTTAATTTGGAGGGGACTTCTTGCTGGCGGCGGCCTACCTTGAGTGCCTTGGCGTCCTTGAAGGCGGCGATTAGCCTGTCGAGGATAATTCCCTTGCCCGAGCCGGAACGGCCGTAGATGTAGAACGGTTCGCCGATAATCATGGTGAGGAATGCGAGCTGGATGCAGTACTCGCGTTCCGGAATCCCTACGGAAAGCTGTTCCATCAGTTCGGTAATGCGCTGTTTCAAAGCCATTTTCAATCCCTTTTAGTCATTATGTTGATGCGGGGCCGGTGGCCGCGGCAATCTGCCAAATAATATAAAAATAAGATTCCTGTAGAATGTGCCCGGCTTAGGCGCCGAGCCCGCAACAGGCCCTAATGGCCTCCGCCGCGGGGGCGGAAACCTCGATTTCCTGGTAGGCGACAAACACGTTCGGGTGCAGGCGCCACTTTTCGGGAAGGCGCGCGAAGTCCTTTTCCGTCATCACGAGCGATGCTCCCTGGGCCAGGAACTTCATGATAGTTTGTTCAAAACGGCGGTCGTGGTCGGGGCGGGCGATGAAACCCGCGGGTTCAATGCCATAGGAGGCGAGGTCTTGCCGAAAACGCTCCGGATCGCCTATGCCGCAGATGGCGACGGGGCCCGCGGGGCAGGGCTCGTTGCCCGCGTTGGCGATGCGCCCGATACGGAACCGGATGTCGCCTTGCCCGAGGGTGACTGCGGGCTCTTCGTGGTCGCGGGGGAGGCTGCGGTTCCTGCCGGCGGGCACGAGGTCCGCAATCCGCTGCGGGGTGCCTGCGCGATCTAGCCGGATGGTGATGGCGCCCGAAAGCCGCGAGTCCTCAAACCCGTCGTCGCAGATGATGAAGTCGTAATCGCTATCGAGCGCGTGTGCGGTGCGGTAGCGGTTAGGGGTCGCGATTACGTGTACCTGCGGCATGCCCGCGAATTTCTGCCGGAGCATTGCGGCTTCGTCTTGCGCGCGGTCGTGGCACAGGATGGCAATTCGGGGCGCGGCGCCTTTTTTACCCGCGGCATCGTTCTCGGAAATAAACTGCGCGAGCCATGCGACAAACGGGGTCTTGCCCGCGCCGCCCGCAAGGAAGCTCCCGACGACAATCAGGCGCGCATGCCCGAGGGGGCTGCCCTGCCGTAGGCAAAAGCGGTGATGCACTTTGTACGCAATGTAGTAGATGCCCGCAAGGGCGAGGAGTATCAGGCGGAAAAGCATGGGCGCTGCCCTCCTGTCCCTTGATTACAGGCAGTTGCGCTTCTGCTGCAGGTACAGGTCTGCAAGCACGAGCGCGGCCATGCTCTCGACAATTACGGGAGCGCGTACGGCGACGCAAGGGTCGTGCCGGCCCTTGGCGGCGAGTTCGCCGTTTTCGCCATCCCTGCTGGCCGTCTTCTGCGACTGCGAAATCGTCGCCGTCGGCTTGAACGCGAGCCTGCATTCGATATCGGCGCCGTTGCTGATTCCGCCGACGCAGCCGCCTGCATTGTTCGTGCGTGTGCGGAATTTGCCGTCTTCAAAGTAAATCTCGTCGTTGTGCTCGCGGCCGCGCATTCTCGTTCCGGCAAAGCCGCTCCCGATCTCGAATCCCTTGCACGCCGGGATGCTGAGCATCGCCTGCGCGAGCAGCGCGTCGAGCCTGTCGAACACGGGTTCGCCGAGCGCTGCGGGAACGTTCTTCACGAGCAGTTTCACCGTACCGCCTACGCTGTCCCCGTCCTTCTTCGCGGCGAGGATTTCCTGTTCCATCTTCTCGCTGAACGTTTCTACCGGGCAGCGTACCGGGGATGCCTCTATCTTTTCGCGCGTGAGCGTGCCGGTATCGAATTTGCCGCAATCGATCGTGCCGACGGAATCCACCCAGGCGAGGAACTCCGTGCCTGCCACCTGGGCCAAAAACTTCTGGGCCACCGCTCCCGCACATACGCGACCGATGGTCTCGCGCGCGGAACTGCGTCCGCCCCCGCGGTAGTCGCGGAACCCGTACTTGAGGTCGTAGCAGAGGTCTGCGTGCCCCGGCCTGTACCACTTGGCGATTTCGGAATAGTCTCCGCTTCTCTGGTCCTCGTTGAACACCGCGAACGATATCGGGGTGCCGGTCGTCTTGCCCTCGAAGACACCGCTCAGGATGCGGACCTGGTCCTTCTCGTCGCGGGCGGTGGTCAGCTTGCCCTGTCCGGGTCGCCTGCGGTCCAGGAACGCCTGGATGTCGGCTTCGCAAAGGGGGAGGCCTGCGGGGCAGCCGTCCAGGACGGCACCGACTGCCTGTCCGTGGGATTCACCCCATGTGGTAACGGAAAAAATTTTGCCAAAAGTGCTAGACATGCCCCAAAATATAGATAATGCGCAAAAAAAACATTTTTGGTCACATTTGGACTCGCTACGGGCTCAAAGTTTATTATCTTTTACATAGGTTTTAGGAGATATCCTAGTGTCTAAGTTTGGAAACATATTGCTGTTGCTGGTCCTCGCACTTTCCATGGAAGTGTTCGCCCAGCGCAATAACGAATTGGAGTTCGCAGGGATTCCGTTCGGTGCTTCCCGTGAAACTGTCATCGAAGAAGTCATGAAGATGGGCTACGAGCCCTACGGCCAGATGGGTGCCGGTGAACGCGTCGTGCTTCCGATGTTCAGGTTCGGGGAACTGCCGGTCCAGGTGTCCTTCATTTTTAACGGCAACGACAAGTTCTATGCCTTCGAGATCCGTACCGGCAAGGTGGAAGAATCCCGCAAGTTCAAGGCCATCGAGGCCGCCGAATACATGTCGGACCAGTTTACGCTCAAGTACGGCAAGCCCGCCCAGGCGCCTACGGTCAACGAGACGAACCTGGTCGATGGCCGCAACAACTACCAGGAGTGGTACGGCGTCAAGCTGCTGAACGCCTTCACCGCAGTCATCAAGAAGGGCGGCAAGTACTTCGTGCTCGGCTACGTGGAACACCGCACGCTCATGAAGGAAACTGCCGGCGGCAAGACGAAGAAGGAAAAGGCTTCCGCGGCCCCGGTATTCTAGCCCGGACCTCCACCCTAAGTCTAAGATACAAAACAAGTTAGGCTTCCTTTCCGGAAGCCTGTTTTCGTTTTATACAAAGTAAAAGAAGTGTCGCTCGGGCCTTGGATTTACTTGTTGCAGGCGGCGCACTTCCCGTACAGGTACAGCGAGACGGCGCTCAGGGAGGATCCCTTGGGGAGCATCTTCTCGCAGTTTTCGGGAATGGTGAAGATGTCGCTCACCGCACCGCACTTTTCGCACTTGAAGTGCGTGTGCGGCTTGATTTCGCCGTCGTATCTCAGGTAGCCTTCCCCGAAATCGAGCGAGAGGATGAGCCCGTGCTTCGCGAAGAGTTCGAGCGTGTTGTACACGGTGGTGCGCGAGAGTCCGGGGTTTTCGGGCAGCAGCGCCTTGTAGATGGTGTCGACCGAGGGGTGGCTGTGTACGCTCTTGATGTAGTCGAGGATTTGCACCCGCTGTGCCGACGGGCGAATCCTGTGTTCCTGTAAGGTGACTGCCGAAGAACTCACTGCCTGCTCCCCTGCGGTGGCCTAGCTCTTGAACTTGTCCACCGCCTCGTTCGGGCCGATGAGGAAGAGCACGTCGTCCTCTTGCAGCACGATGTCGGCGAGGTTACCGATCTTTGGGGTCGGTTCCTGCGGGTCGCGGATGGCGATGACCTGCACGCCATACTTGTGGGTGATGTTCAGGTCCTTGAGCGTCTTCCCGATGAAGTCCTTGGGGCATACCACCTCGACGATGCTGAAGCCTTCCATGAACGGGAGGAAGTCGAGCATGTTCGGGCGGTTCAGGCGCTCGGCAAGCGCGATGGCGCTGTCGCGTTCCGGGTGGAAGATGTCGGAGACGCCGAGTTTCTCGAGAATGCTCGAGTGTGCGGCGCTACTCGACTTCGCGATGATATGCTTCACGCCGAGTTCTTTCAGGTTCAGTACGGTAAGCAGGCTCGCCTCGAGGTTCTCGCCGATACAGACGATAACGCAGTCCGCCTTCTGGAGCGGGATGCTCGCGAGTTGCTTTTTGCGGGTAGAGTCGGCGACCATCGCCTGAGATACGATGCTCGAGATGTCCTGCACCTTCTCGGGGTGGTTGTCGACCACGAGCACGTCGTGCCCAAGGCTCGTCAGGTGACGCGCCAAAAAGATAGCCGAGTTTCCGAGGCCGATGATGATGTACTGTTTAGATGCCATGGGCTATAATGTAGTAAAGGTTGGGCCGCTTAGCCCACCATGATGTCTTCTTCGGCGTACCAGGTGGTGTTCTGCACCCTGCCCGCGACTGCGGAAATCAGGAAAAGCGGACCCATACGGCCGATAAACATCACACAGCAGATTACAATCTGGCCCACGGTGGAAAGTTCGCCGGTAAGCCCCATCGAGAGCCCGCAGGTACTGTAGGCGCTGATGACCTCGAAGAGAATCTTGAGGAAGGGGGAGCCGTTCTCGTTGAACCCGGTACCCGCCGGGATTTCGGTAATGAGGAGAACCATCGTCGCGAGCGCGATGACCACGATTGCCACCACGAAGATTCGCACGGCCTTGTCGACCGTGGTTTCGGGAATGGTGCGGTTCATGACCTGGGTCTTTTCTCGCCCGAGCAGGCGGTTGAACCCGAGTAGCCCGATGACCGCCGCCGTGGTGACCTTGATGCCGCCACCGCAGCTTCCGGGGTTTGCCCCGATGAACATGATGATGGCGAAGAAGAACAGCGAGGAGGCGCACAGTGCCGGGGTGTCTACGGTGTTGAGGCCCGCGGTACGGCTCGTGAAGGCCATGAAGAACGTCGTCTGGAGCTTATCGAAAAAGCTTAGGCCGTTGAGCGTGTTGCCCCATTCGGTTATCATGAAGGCGACGATGCTTACCCCGATGATGACGAACGTGCAGAACGTGGCGACGCGGGTATGGAGCGATATCTTGCGGAACTTGCGCTCCTTGAAGTCGAAGGCGTACTGCAGTTCGGTGATGGCGAGGAACCCGAAGGCGCCGGCCAGCGCGAGTATGCAGGTGGTGATGTTCATGACCGGGTTCAGCTGGAACCGCACGAGTGAGTCGGGGAACAGCGTGAAACCGACGTTACAGAACGAACTTACCGCCTGGAACAGCGAGCAGAAGATGCGGTCGGAGAGTTCCATGTCGCCAAACTGCGTAAAGTAGAGTACGCCGCCGATGGCTTCCAGTATGAACGTGAAGGGGAGGACGGCCATGAGGATGCGCTTGGCATCGACGTTGCCTTCCTGCGTGAAGTCGGCGAGCAGCACGGACTGGTGGTTAAAGCCCGGATGCATGCCTGCAAGCAATATGAGCACGGTAGATACGGTCATGATACCGAGGCCGCCCAGCTGCATGAGGACGATGAGCACCCAGTTGCCGAATGTCGAGAATGTACTGCTGATGTCGATGACGGAAAGGCCGGTCACGCACACTGCGGATGTGGCCGTGAAGAGCGCCTGGAGGAAGTCAATGGGTTCGCGTGTCGAGACCGGCAGGCGAAGGAGTACCGCGCCCACGGTTATGAGCATCAGGTAGCCGAGAACCACCAGGGTAATCGGGTTGGCCTGCCTCTTCGGCTTGAAGACGTTTTCGGACGTCGTATCGGCGAATGCTTGATACTTGGAACGAAGCATGGGTAGAAAGATAGTTTTTTTTGACGCGAAAAAAATTATATTTTTAGAGGCAACATTAATTAAGTGTGTTTGGGATAGGAGGATGAAAATGAAGAATACGCTACTTGTTATTCTTTTTATGGCGGCCGGCATTATGGCCGCCTTGCCGGATTCTATTAGGCATGCTTTACCGGGTTTAGGAACGGCAGATGATCCATACCTGTTGAGTAATAGAGACGATTTGCTTTTGTTCAACCGTATTCTGTCGGATAGCGCTTATGGTGTGAGCATGTCGAAATATTGCTATAGAATGACCGACGATATTGTGCTCGAACCAACCGATAAATGGAAACCTGTAGCTTTTCGCGGTACCTTTTATGGAGATAATCACACTATTAGCGGTCTTGTTGTAAGCGGAGATACTGCAGGCTTGTTTTCTGTGGTAAAGCAATCCCGGATTCAAGATTTGGGGATAGTTGATTCACACATAGAGGGCGTAATTGCAGGTGCTATTGCAGGCGTGATTGCTTCTACTGATACTTCATTTATTGAACACTGCTGGAACTTGAATACCTTTGTATATGGAGCGTTCTATGCCGGCGGCCTTATCGGGAATAGCGATCCTAAGTGTTATTCTAGCGACACTTGCGAAACAATTATCAACAGGTCGTACAATACGGGGAATATAACCGGGGGAGGATTTGTTGGCGGAATCATAGGATATATGGCAACCTCGTTCAAAAATGAAAATTTTATTATAACGAATAGTTTCAATCGCGGATGGATTGAGTCGACGATGGATGGCAATTCTGAATACATTGCGGGCATAACTAATGGACATACTTCGGGTCATACAATAATTAGAAATGTCTATAATGCCGGACCGGTAGTGTATGAAAGCGAGTCTACGCCTGTACCCTTGGCGAGTTATCGTTTACTGGGAGGGAAGAATCCCTTTGTCAAGAATATATTCAAGCGCGAAAATATTTGGCGGCTAAGGTCATCTAGAACTGATACGGCAAGCGAAGCCATCACGAACGAAGATATGAAATCGAGAGAGTTTGCGTTGGTCATGGGCGAGGCCTTTGCGTATGACTCGCTGAACATCAATGATGGCTATCCTGTCATATCTACGCGGAAGGTGTCATGGAAATCCATTAGTGATATCCCGTCCAAGAAAAACGTTGAGCCCGAATCAATTACGATTTCAGTGCTGTCGGGAGATATTGTCGTGCATGGGTTGAAAAAAGGCGAACGAATGCTCCTGGTCAACCTGAAGGGCGATAAGGTTTGGGCGGGCAGTGCCGAGGGCGCAATGCATATTGTTCCAATAAAGGGCCGAGGTGTGTATCTGCTCAAGTCGGAGCGTGCAACCTCTAAGATTTTCGTGAAGTAGAGGGCTGTGCAGATGAAAAAATGGATTTTTGCTATTGTCGCTCTGGTTTTTATGGCTTGTGGGGACGATGATTCCGATTTTCTGTCGTCTCCTCCTAAAGATGTCGGCGAGGAAGATGATGGCTACGGTGTCTCCTCTTCTTCTGAGAAAATGTCTTCGAGTGGGAATGCCTCCAGTTCATCTTCGTCCAAGAAGGGCGATAGCAGTTCTAGTTCCGAGTATGCGTACGTAAGCACGTCGGAGGATACCTCGTCGTACCTGCACATAGAACCGACAAGGCGTGAGTTTGCTTGGAGGATTGAGAACTCGGAGATGGTGCTTGACCTGAAAAAGATGGTCGTAACGGACAAGCGCGATGGTCGCGTGTACGAGGTTGATATAGAAGATTCTGCAGTCTTTATGGCGCAGAACTTAGCCTATGAAACCCTCAAGAGCTGGTGTTACAATGATTACGAACTGAACTGCGAAAAGTATGGCCGTCTCTATACCTACCGCGGCGCGCTTTCCTCTAATATTTCTACGATAGATGTGCCCCCCAAGGGTGCTTGCCCGCTTGACTGGAAAGTGGCTACGATAGGGCCTAGTTATGGTTATGGTGGCCGTAGGGACAAGGATGGATTTTATACCAAGCTGACTAAAGAAAGTTGGTACTGGTGGCGTGAAAAATGGGAAGCTTCGATGGACGTGATACCGTCCAAATTTCCTGCAAAGCATTCTTGTGTAAATAGTGATACCTGTAGTCAAGAAGATAGGGATCCGTGGGAGGCGGTCTCTGTCCGTTGCGAGTACCGTTGGCCCGTTCATGTTCCTGATAGTGTGAAGCTCGAACCCAAGGTAGACTATAAAAAACTTAAGACACCAGAGGATATTCCCACATATACGGGCGCCTACGGTGAAGTTGTAGATGTTCGTGACGGGAATGTCTACAAGACTGTTGCTATTGGCGACCAAGTCTGGTTTGCGGAAAACCTAAGGTACAAAAAGGGCATTTGCTTTGATAGGTCTTGCGAAGAGTACGAGCATCTTGGCCGATTGTATAGATGGAATGATGCGACCGGACTAGCGGACTATGCCGATGATTCGATTCCGACTCCGTATCAGGGCGTGTGCCCGATGGGGTGGCATATTCCAACTATGGGTGATTGGCAGAAGTTGGTGAATTTTGTTTTGGAAAAAACCGATGGTGTATACATAGGACGTCCGCTGCTATCTACGGATGATTGGGGGTTAGACGAACCTGCCGGAACAAATTCGTTCGGCTTCAATGTCATACCTGCCGGTGGTGCGTACGAATCTGATAACTATTTTTGGAATATCGGGCTTAATGGTGATAGTTATTACCTGATGGCGGATGATAGCCTTACCAGTATCTATTGGTATATGGTGTTCAAAAGTCCCGAGAAAGGACTGGAGTCAAAAATTTATCAATCCGTAGACGGTCGTAAGTATTGGGGCCATGTCCGCTGTATCAAGGGTGCGGGTTCCCGTACGATTATTGATCCTGCAGAAGATGATCTGCTCAAGGATGCCACAAGCGTAGATACTACGGGCATAGAGCCGTCTGCGGATCCGGACGGCGACGGGTAAACATTTCTAGATTTGGGCGCGTTATGAAGAACCTGCGTGCCATTTTGATGCCTGTAGCGATTCTCCTCGGAATTCTGATTCCGCAGGCGCATGTGCTTTCGCCCATAATGCCGTTTTTGATCGGCACCATGATGTTCCTGACCTTCGTGACGAAAATTCCCCCGCAGACGCATGGTTATACCTTCAAGATTGAAATCCGGGCGCTCGTGGTGAGTCTTTTGCTTGTCGCCGCCCTTGCCGGAATCGTGAAGCTGTTCGACCTCCCGCGCGAGGTACTGCTCGGTGGGGCCATCATCGCGCTCTGCCCGCCTGCAAATGCCGCCCCCGCGATGGCCAAGATGCTCGGCGGTTCGGCGTCGCTCGCCCTCAAGATATTCCTGAGCGGAAACCTCATCGCGTGCTTCTCCATCCCGATTGTTTTCGGGTACCTTACCGGCGCCGATGCGAGCCTGAGCGAAATCTCGATGAAGATTTTCAACACCATCCAGCCCATCATCAGTATCCCGCTGGCGTTCGCGCTCGGGCTCCGCGCTTTTTACCCGGAACTCGCCGACCGTGCGGCAAAGTTCCAGAAATACACGATGTTCGTGTGGACTTTCTCGGTATTCGTAATCCTCGCGAAGGCAAGTTACGACATACGCGAGATGGGATTCTGGGACCTGTGGAATAGCGGCAAGCTCCCGATGATGGCGGGGATTTCGCTTTTGCTCTGCATACTGCTTTATGCCCTCGGGTGGTATGTTGAAAGGAACCGCCGCCCGATTGAAAGCGCGCAGAGCATGGGGCAGAAGAACACGACTCTCGTCATCTGGATTTCTACTTTGTACGCAGGCCCCGTGGTGGCGCTCGCCCCCACGTGCTACGTGGTGTGGCAGAACCTGGTGCTCAGTTATTTGAGCGCGAGAATCAAGACGAAGGATTCGAATCCGGAATAGCGCCAGAAGGGCCGGCGTGGATGCCGGATTTTTTCTTCCGGTCGAAAATCCATGCGACCGGTTTTTCTACGGCAAACCTGAAAATGAGTGCGATGACGAAGGTAATCGCAAGTACGATGAACGCGAAGGAGAAGTAGTAGGCCGCGGTATTCGGGAATGTCGATATGTTGGAGAATTTGCTAATGAGTTCGAATTGCCATGTCTTGGTTTCGCGGATGACGATGTAATGGAACAGGTAGATGGCGAAGGTGCACGAACCGATGAAGTTGATGATTCTGGCGGGAATCCCGTGCGCCTTGATGAAGGAACCTAGCGTGTAGATTGTGATGAAGAGCCCGGTCGCAGTTACAAAACAGGGCGAGCACTGGAGCCAGCGGAAACGGTTCTGGATATACCCGTACTCGGCGTGCATGTATTTCTGCAGCAGGATCTTCACGGCAATTCCGAGGATATACAATCCGAGGCCGACAAGGATGAGCTTCATTTTCCGGTTATCGAACCTGCGCACGAACAGGGAGAGTTCGTACCCGATAATCAGGAAGATGGTGCAGTAGCCCCAGAGGTACTTGTCTATGTCGAGCAAGTTCATCTTGAAAAAGTACTGGACGTCGGTGATTACGGCACACCCGATGGCGATGCCGAGCAAGGTGCGCCTCACCTTGTTCTTTTGGGGAGTGTCCTGGCAGACGAAGGCGAGCATCGGGAAAAAGAAGACGAAGGACATGTAGGTGCAGATATACCACAGGTGGTCGCCAGGGGCGAGCCTGAAGACGAATCTGCCTAGGTAGTTCCAGTCGGCTGTCAAAATGGAGCCTTGCGGCCCGGTAAAATAGCGGTAAAGGATGTTGATAATTATATAGGCGATGGTGGGAATGTATATGCGGCTAAGGAACGTTTTTGCCTTGTGCGGGAATGCCGGGACGATGTCGCTGTCCGAGTGAATCCGGTGGAAAAAAAAGAAACCTGTCACCAGGAGGAAGAGTGGGACATCGTCGGCGATAATGGTCGAGAAGAAAAGCCGCCCTGTTACAATGGAATTGCCGTCGTTGATGACGACCTGGATGTGCGCCATGATGACAAGCAGGCATGCGATGATCCTTACAAGTTCAATGGCGTGATTTCTGGTTGCGGTTCTAGACATATCGCCCCTTTGGGTATTAGTGTGAGAAAGATAGATAATTTATCTATCTTTTTTCTATGACCCCTGCCGAACTTGTCAAGCGCCTCCTGGCCGAACAGGACCTCAAGTACCGCGATTTTCACGCGTCGCTCCTGCCGAATATCAACAAGAAGACGATTATCGGCGTGCGGGTGCCCACGATGAGGAAGATTGTGAAGGAGTTCGCGGCGGCTGGTTCCGCGGCCGCAAAATCCGTGCCGGCCGATGTTGCACGCTTCTTGGACAAGCTCCCGCACAAGTATTTCGAAGAAAACCAGGTACACCTCCTTGTGGTCGAGCGCATCAAGGATGCGGACGAGTGCCTGCGCCGTATCGAGCAGTTTTTGCCGTACATAGACAACTGGGCGGTTTGCGACGGCAAGTCCCCGAAGGCGCTGCTCAGGGATGAGGCTCGTTTTTTGGCCCGCATCAAGGCGTGGCTCAAGTCGCGCGAGCCTTACACGGTGCGCTTCGGCGTGAACATGCTCATGAACTTTTTCCTGGACGAACGTTTCGACAAAAAGCACCTGGAAATGGTAGCCGCGATAGACGAGAACCGGTTTTGCGATTCCGATACCGGTGCCGCGGGCGGTAAGGTACGTGCCACGGACCGCTACTATGTGCAGATGGTAATCGCCTGGTACTTCGCGACCGCGCTCGCCAAGCAGTGGAACGCGACCTTCCTCTATATTAAGAACCGCAGGCTTTCGCCCTGGATTCACGCGAAGACTATCCAGAAGGCCTGCGAGAGCTACCGCATTACCGACGAGCAGAAAAAGATACTGCGCGCCCTGAAGTAGTTTCGGGCAAAAGAAATTTGGGACAGCCGAGGGGCTGCCCCAAATTGTGTGTTGAGGTGTAAGTTCTTGTTATTTTTCCGGGGTTTCTGTAATGAACTTGACGACATCCTTGCCGACTTCGTCGTAGTACTTGTCCCAGATGTCCGAAACTTCGTCGATAATCTTCATGTTGTCCATCTCGTAAGGCTTCGTTACCTTGGGAGCGAGGCGCAGTACGTTGTCCTTGCCGAGGTTCGCCTTCGCCATGAACTTGCCGGAGTTGCCCGTGCGTGCCACCCATTCGTCGAGAATGTACTTGCCCCAGCCGATGATGCTCTTGTCCGTGAGTTCTGCAGGCGGGTGGTCCATTCCCGTGTTGAACGAGATGATGCGCAGGTTGCCCTTGTAGGCCTTGTACCTGACCAGTGCGGATTCGAGAACCATGACGGGGTCGTTCGCCCACATGCCGCCATCGCAGTAGGTTTCGGTATTGCCCTTCCATTCGCGGCTCACGGTGTTGAAGTACGTGGGCGCAGAACAGCTCGAAAGCACGGCGAACCACTGCGGCGTATCGCCGTCGTCCTTGCCCCATACCTTTTCCACGCTCTTGCCGTTCAGGAACGTTGCCGGAATGTAGACGGGCTTCTTGAATTCGTACATGTGCTTCTTGAAGTTTTCCTGGAGCATCTTCTTCAGGTACGAATTGTCGTAGCGGTAGTAGCTCTTCGACAATATGCGGGTCGAACTGACCTTCTTGAAAATCTTGGGAAGGTTATCCTTGTACAGGTTGTAGAGCGTTTCTGCGGACATCCCGTTTGCAAGGCCGGTGGCTACGATGGAACCGGTAGACGTGCCCGCAAAGGCATCGCCGACGCTTGCAAGAGTCTTCTTTTTACCGAGATCCGCTTCAAGGCGGCACATAAACTGGAGAGGCCCGATTCCGAGCGCCCCGCCGCCGGTGATAGAGATGCCGAGTTTCATTCTATTACTCCTGTTGTAGATAACGTTGTTCTTTGAATGGCGTATAAAATAATTATTTTTATCCGGCCGGAACATTGTTTCTTGGTAAAAGATTTTCTACATTTTGGTCACTTTTTGGGGTAGAAGGCGAGGTCGTTCCGGTTTTAGGCTTGGGTCGGGTGGTCCGGAATATCTATATTTTCTGTTGAAATGCGTATCAGGGAATCATTTAGTGGTCGCCGGTTCAGGTCGATGCTCTTTACGGCATCGGTATCCGTCTGTGCTGAATTCGTGAACGTGTTCATCGACAAGGTGGTCGCGGCGCAGTTCCTGGGCGATACCGCACTTGCTGCAATCTCGTTCTTCACTCCGCTATTCTCGTTCATATTCTTCATGAGCGCCGTCGTGATGGTGGGGAGCCTCGTGTGCTATTCCATCGAGCTGGGGCGCATGAACAAGGAGAAGGCTGACCGCTTTTTTGGCCAGAGCCTTATTCTCTCGTTTATTGTCGGCGTGTTCATGGTCGTGCTGTTTTCTGCAGGCAAGGGAATCATGTTCGGCGTCATGGAGGTTGAACCCGAACTGCTCAACTACGTGAACGAGTTCTACGGCTGGTTCCTAGGGCTCGCCTTCATTATCCCGCTGAACAATACGTTGCAGGAGATGGTCTACGTGGACGGCGACACGGGAACCTGCAAGGCCTCGTATGCCGCGCTCCTGCTCGGCAACCTCGTACTTTCGTGCATATTCTGTCGGTTCATGGGAATGTCCGGGATTGCCCTCGGTACGCTCCTGTCGGTGATGCTCAGCATCATAGTACTTTGTACGCACTTTGCCCGCAAGAACAATTCGCTCCGGTTCGTGTGGCACTTTAACATGCGCGATTCCATGTCGGTAATCCGGTTCAGCATCGCGGAGGCGTGCGAGTTCTTTTTCTTTGCGCTGTTCGCTGGTCTCATGAACCTTTACTTTGTTGCAAATTTCAGCAGTGACCGCATTACGGTGCTTTCGGTTGTTTACGAAATCGTGGAACTGAGCGTCGTGTTTAACGGCATATGGATGGCGGCGGAACCGCTCATAAACATCTATCGTGGCGAAGATAATGACCGTGGAGTGCTCCAAGTGATGCGCTTCGTGAACTGGACGGTGCTCAAGGAGAGCCTGCTTGCGACCGCGATTCTCCTGTTTTGTGCCCCGCTGCTCACGCACGTGTTCCATATCCGTTCCGAGGAACTTGCCGGCGAAATGGCCTTTGCGATACGCGCGTGTGCCGTAGGCCTATGCCCGCTTGCTCTGGTGAAAATCTACGCGGCGTTCCACGTGCACGAAAAGCCGGTGCTCTCCTTCATATTCATTCTCTTCGTGATGTTCCTGAGCCCTGTCGTATGCGTGATGGGTGCGGGTGCGCTGTGGGGCGGCGAATACGTGTGGCTGGGCTTTGGCGCGGCTCCCTTCTTGGCGATGGGGCTATGCGCGGGCGTACAGGTGCTGATTTATGGCAGGGCGCGATTCCCGCTGTTGCTCGAACACCTCACGGTTGCGGATTACTGGCACATGCACGACATGCTCCTGACACCGGAAAACCTGATTGCCTACCGCGACAGCGTGGGGGAACTGCTCAAGCGCAAGTCGGTGAACGAGATGAGTGTCGTGAAGGCGATGCTGTTGCTCGAGGAGATGGGCATGAGCGTTTACGAACGCAATGCCGGCCGCCGCGTGTTTGTCGAATTTGCCGTGCTCTTGCGCGAAAAGGACTTTGTGCTTGTTATCAAGGACGACGGCAAGATTATGGACCTTACCGATTTGGAACAGTCGGTGACGGGTCTGCGCGCCTACCTGGTGAACATGTTCATGACGGTCCAGCGCGAAAAGCAGTACCTGCTTACGTCGAACTACAACCGGCACGTTTTCCGGTTTGACCGCTAGTCAAACTAATTGTTGTGTTGTAACCATGCCGAGTTCAGAGAAGTTTCGTGACAATATCGTGGCGCAGTTCAATGCTGAATTGCCCAATGGCGCCTTCCGCGTGACCACCCGCAAGATGATGGGCGAGTACATTCTGTATGCTGACGGGAAAGTCTTCGGCGGAATTATGATGACCGCTTGCTGGTGAAGCCCGTGCCGGCGGCGCTTAAGCTGTTGCCGAACGCGAAAAAGCAGTTACCCTACGAAGGTGCGAAGCCCATGCTCCGTGTGACTAACGACCAGATTGAAGACAGCAAGTTCTTGGCGAAGCTCCTGGACGTGATGTTGCCGGAACTGCCCGCCCCGAAAGCGAAGAAGAAATAAACGACGGTATGTCATTCCCGCCGCTTTACTTGTCATCCCCGTCGCTATACTAGTCATCCCCGCCGCTTTACTTGTCATGCCCGCGTAGGCGGGCATCTTTAAAATAATCCCGACGAACGCACGGAATTTGCTGATAACCTACGCTCATTTTCAAGCGCGTTAATATATCTTCATGAATATGGGGGTTAGTTATGTTCTCGCCGAAACACAATTTGTGGATGATTCTGGTATGCGTGTGCATGCTTGTTTTTCCAGCATGGGCGGGTTCTTCAAAATCATATAGCGAGGACGAAAAGCCTACCGTACTGGAGGTGATTTTGGGCCTTGCTGATTGGGCGACTTCTTGCGACAAGGACGATACGGAATGCCAGCGGAGAAAGGCGGCAGACGAGAAAGGTGCAGGCGAGGCGAGAGAACGGGAGAGGGAGCGCACACTCAAGGAGAACAGGAAAAAGTGGAACGAGAAAAACCGGAATTACAAGGACCATTATTTGGGATTGTCCTTGACTGCTCCGTTTGTCGCCGAAGATAGGGAGGTAATGTTTGGGCTGGATCTTGTTTTCGGCTTTGTTTTCCGGTTTGGTGAGTTTTACGCAATGGCGGGCGGGGGAGCGAATGCGTCGATGTACTTCATCAATGGGGAATTATTCTACAGGCCGCCAATCGACATGAACGGCATCTGGAAAATCGCGCCCGAAGTTGGTATAGGCGTGACATCTTATAGGCCGTTCGATAGCGAGGATCGTGTTGAACCCTTGTACCATTATTCAGTGGGCGTGCGCTACGAACATACATTGCAGAACCGCAAGAATATCATCGAAGACGAGGACGTGCTTATCAACGGCGTGAGCGCCGGTTGCGCCGTGTGGATGAACTACGCCGATTTTGCCGGCATCAAGTGCGACATCCGATTAGGGCTGTATTTGTAAGTCCGTTTTGTTTGATGAAGCTTGCAAATTGTTGGATGGAGTGAATTCGGTTTTTGCCTAGATATTCTATTTTATAGATAATGGCTCGCGGAATTTTATGGATAGTCTTGGCTATGTGCTCCCTGCTGCTTGCGGGGTGCTCAAGTCATCCGCCTTCTGCGGCACAGTTTATGAATGTGAAAGAAGACGAAGGTGATATTGTTGTTGGAGGGACCGCTAAAATCGGTGACCTCCATCGAGGCAAGAATCGGTTGCAGAGTGACTATTCTGATGTAGAACTCTTTGGTGATTTAGATGTTTCTCTTTTGTTTAGATACAGCCATTTGGTTCTGGGACTTTATTCGGAAAATCTTTATTCGATAAGCGGCCTTGCTGGTTCCCGATGGGAATACGTAGGCGTTCAAGGCTGGTTCGGTATGTCTGTTTTAGTGGTTGACAAGCAAGTCCCTATTTACGGCGGATTGATGTTAATCGAAGAATATCCTGTAAGTAAAAATCTTAGAGTGGGGCTAAGTGAACACATTTCGCGTAATGCCCACGGTGTAGATAAGAATGAAGCTGGTTTAGGTTCTCCGGCTACGGGTTTTTATCATGAGTTTGGTACCGGAATTTATTTGGCGTATAAGGCTTTCTCGGTAGAGTTGCGATATGGACGGGAAATTGATGAACCGAGAAATCGCTTTTATTTTATGGTAAATTATGGCTTTGATTCTGATGGCTAGGCTTTTAAAAAAGGGCAAAATGTCTAAGTTCTAAGCTCTAAGTTATGCCAACTTAATCCCCTATTTGCTTTTCTCCGCGGAATTTTGTATCTTAATTCGCGAAAACAGAAGAGGTTAACTAAATGGATATTCAGGAACTTTCGGAAAAGGTGCGCCAGCAGAGCGCTTTTTGCATGAACTTGCTGCGTGAAGTGGAAGGGACGGTGATTGGCCAGAAGGCTCTGGTCGAAAGCATTCTGACGGGTATTTTGGCGGACGGTCACGTGCTGCTGGAAGGCTTGCCGGGCCTTGCCAAGACGACTGCGGTGAAGGCTTTTGCCGATGCCGTGTCGCTGGATTTCAAGCGCATCCAGTTCACTCCCGACCTGTTGCCGGCGGACTTGCTGGGTACCACGATTTACAACGCGAAGGAAGCGAAGTTCGAGACCCGCAAGGGCCCGCTGTTTACGAACCTGGTGCTGGCCGACGAAATCAACCGTGCTCCTTCGAAGGTGCAGAGCGCCTTGCTCGAAGCCATGCAGGAACGCCACATCACCATCGGCGATGAGACGTTCAAGCTGGACGAGCCGTTCCTGGTGCTCGCTACGCAGAACCCGATTGAGCAGGAAGGTACGTATCCGCTGCCCGAAGCCCAGGTGGACCGTTTCCTGTTGAAGGTGAAGGTCAGCTACCCGAACAAGGCCGACGAAATGAAGATTCTGGACGCCGTCGCCGGTGCGGGGCTCCGCCAGCCGCAGGCCGTCGCCACGAAGGAAGATATCCTTGCCGCCCGCCAGCTGGTGAAGCAGGTGTACGTGGACGAACGCGTGCGCGAATACATCGTGAACCTGGTGCTTGCGACCCGCGATCCGGGCAGCATCAAGCGCAGCGACCTGGTGGGCTTTGTGGAAGTGGGCGCCTCTCCGCGTGCTTCTATCGGTCTTGCCCAGGCTTCGAAGGCCCATGCGTTCATCCAGGGCCGCGCCTACGTGACGCCCGAAGACGTGAAGGCCGTCGCCATGGAAGTGCTCCGCCACCGCATTATCCTGAGCTACGAGGCCGAAGCGGAAGAAGTTTCCGCCGAGACTGTGGTGCAGAAGATTCTGGATTCTGTTGAGGTTCCGTAAACTTCGCGGTCATCTTTGGCGCATTAAACCCGCGCAGAAATCATTTGAAAAAAGAACGTCTCTTATCGGGGCGATCTTTTTCTATTTTAAAAACCATGAAACCTTGGCTGCCCCTATTTATGCAGTACTGCGCCATTCTCGCTTTGGCGCTTTTGGGGGCGTGCTCGAATTCCCAGATGGAATGTGTGGGGGATTCCAGCGAAAATGCGGGCATCCTGGCAGTTGACTCGGTCAAGGTGCCTGTGATATCGGTCGATTCCCTTAGGCCGGGAATGATGCGTGTCGCGCCTAACGGGGCATATGTCCTGTTGGGCGATGGCCGGATGCGGGTAAAATTGGATTATGATTATTCGCTTGGAATTCACGAAGTGACGTGTGGAGAATTTGATGCTGTCGCTAGGGAAGAAGATTGGTATTTCGTTTTGGATTGTGCGCAAGACGACTTGCCAGTGACTAATGTGACATATTATGATGCCGTGCTTTTTGCAAATGCCTACAGTAAATCGCTTGGTTATGATACAGTTTATACCTATCACCGGCAATTATTTAACTCGAGTTCACATTTCGTGAATCTGGAGGGCCTTGCGGTTCGTACGGATGTGGATGGTTTCCGCTTGCCAACGGAGGCGGAATGGGTGATGGCTGCATCGCTGTCGTGGAATCCTTGGCAGTATAGTTGGAATTCGTCGAATTCGAATTACGAGATTCATGCGCCTTGCGCTTTCCCGGATTCGCTAGGCTTTTGTGACCTGGCAGGAAACGTGCTTGAACTGACAAATGACTGGGCTGGCGATATTGTTGATGCGACTATCGCGAACAGCATGGGAGCGCTAGCGGGGAACATCTTGCTTGAGAAGGTGGTAAAGGGAGGTTCTGTGTATCAGTCGGCGAACAACATGGACTTAGGTGGCAGGAAGGATGTCTATCCGGTGCAGGCTTCGGCTTTTTCGTCGTATATGGGCTTTCGTCTTGCTTTTGGAAAAATTCCGCATGCCACTTGGCTGGATGCTGGTGGTGATGTCGCTTTGAATCCAGTGACATTGAAAACATTTTCTTCGGATATTCGTCAAAAAATGGGAACCGTCCATTCGAAACTTGCGTTTAGGAACGATAAGTCGGGTAATTTGGCGTATGTGGATTTTTATGGAGGAATGCCTGGTGTTGTTGAGATTCCTGATAGTGTGCCCGTTTATCATCCGGAAATTTCTCCAGATGGCAATAAGGTCGCTTTTTGTACGGGGATGGAAGGTGTCGGTGGCCCGTCTTCGGTATATGTGAGGAGCCTGAATGCGGCCGGTCGGCTTATCAAGCTTGACGTGGAGAATGCGGCAATTCCTCGTTGGTATGTAAGTGAATATGGAGATACCTCTATCGTTTATGTTGATAATGCCGGTGACAATAGCAATGACGCTGATTTTTTTGCGAGTGGAACATGGATGGTTCCTTTTTCAAATGAGCAGTTCGGGAAACCGGAGAAAATTTTGGTGGGTGCCTATCATGGGGGTGTGTCACTGGCTGACCGCTATGCTGTTTCAGGTGCGCGCCGCCTTCGTGTGCATAGAAATGGTAAGGATGAAATCTGGTATGGTGGTGCGCAGGCGTGTAATGCGTCGCTTTCGAAGGATGGAAATAATCAAACGCTTTTTCTTGATTTTGGCGGTGATGTGGGAAGGGCGTTTGCTAACGAGAAGTATGGTGTACACGAACGGCTGCTAGTTGTTGATAGTACCGGAAAGTTGATACATGCAATTCCAGCACCGAAAGGATATTCGTTTGACCATCCGGAATGGGTCAATCGTGATAATTGGGTGGTGACTGCGCTAGTTAATGCAAAAGGTGAACACGTAAAACTTGTACTAGTGAATGTTCTTGATTCTAGCGTGGTGGATTTGGTTGATGGCGAGGAGTTATGGCATCCAAATTTATGGGTGATGCCGGAAGTTCCTTTCGGTGATGGCTATTTTGACTTGGACAGTGCCGGCATGTATTGGGACCCTATTTATCAGGGTGGCTTAAGAACTGTAGGGCTGAAAATGCGGATGTTCTGGGATATGCATGATTCCTTGGAGGTGATTGCTGTAGGTAGTTCTCGCACGGAAAGTGGATTTGATCCCGCATATATTTCGAAACAGGCGCTTAATTTTGGATATCCAGGCGGAGATATATGGGCTGGTCTCTATTTGATGGAAAACTATTTCGTGCCGCATACAAGGAATTTGAAATATTTAATATTCGAAATATCGTATGATTTGATGAATCAGTCATTGAATGCCAGAAATCAAACTGCATTAGGGCAAGCATCGGGATACTTTTATGATAAGAACCATAACTTCTGGAAGGATGGAGTGCCAGAAAACTTTGTGCGGGTTGTTGATGCGAATGTCCCATATACGAGCGAAGATTCGTTGCTCTATGTTAGTACGCGCGGATTGCTTAAGAAGGAATCACATGGTTGGGGGGATGAACCTATAATTGATCGGGACTCGATTATGCGAGAGGGTGAGTACCGACGTTTTATGAAAAGTATTGACAGCTTGACTGCTTTTATTGATAGTACGCAGGACAAAGGGTTTAAAATAGTTGGGTTGATTTTCCCGCAATCTCCGGAATATGCTAATACGGGAAGTTATGGACGGCATGGAGTTAGTAGAAGCCTTGCGATGAAAGTGGCTGCGTATTTTGATTCGTTAGCGAATGTGTATCCTCATTTCGCCTTGATGGACGAGAATAAATTCGGAGCACATGACTACACGGATGCAATGACGAACGATTGCGACCATCTGAGTGTTGCTGGCGCGAAACAATTGTCTGTCCGATTAGATTCGCTGCTAAATGTTATTTCGCGATGACATCTGTCTTGGCGATTCTGTCGCCAATGCGTTTTCTCGTGATGATGAATGCGAGTATCTCGATCCAGTTCAATAGCCAGGGAATGTTGCGCAGGATCCTTGTATAGTTTTCTTTTTTAGTTCCCGCCGGTTTCACCCCAGCTCCAACTAGAGGCATTCTTCAGTCCGTTGAAGTTGACGCTGCTTGTCACCTTTTCGTTGTCCCATTTCTGCCAGAGGTGAATGACCTTGCCTTCCTTTGTCGAGATGACATATTCCTTTGCTGTGCTGCTCTTGTCGGATGTCTCGTACAGTTCGATATTGGTGATGGTGATGGGAATGCTCTTGCTTGTTTCCGTTGTTTCGACATTGGATGCGGCGTAGCCGGTGCCACCGATTGCCATCTTCGTAATCTTGGGCTCTTCCCAGTCGAAGGTCAACTCAACTTTTTTCCTGTCCTTGACGCCGATGAATGCGAGAATGTCGGAATCTACCCGAATCATGAGCGTTTCCCATTCCTGTGGAGCCTTCTTTACGTACTTTGCGGCGCTTGCCTTGTCCATCTTCTTGTAGATGAGCCCGCAGTCGCCCTTGCTCTTGCTGAATTCCTCAATGGCATTCCGGAACTTGACTGCCGTTTCTTCGATTTGCTTGTATTCTGCATCGGCATCCTGTGCGCTCTTCTGCGCTTCGCCTGCAACCGCGCGCTGTTGCGATTCCCACTGGGCTTGCTGCATTGCGTAGGTGGGCTGCTTTCTCATGGTCTGAGCCATTATTTCGGCGTCTTCGTCGGTCATGCTGGGGTCGCTTGCGCGCATCTGCGCGACAATGCTTTCTGCGTAGTCTTTAGGTATGCCGTTGGATTTTCCGGCGTTGATTGCGGAAGCATTTGTGGAGGGCGAGCCACCTGCTTGTGCGGCGCCCGCAGTTGTGCTAGCTGCAGTTGCATTGCCCGCGGAATCGTCTATTCCGTTCGTCGCGGCGATGACTGCCTTTTCGTTCGCCTTCACGACCTTGCAGTCTTTCTGGTTGGTTTTCTGCTTTAGTTCGGCGAACGGATCGACGCCCATTTGCTTGAGTGTTGCCATCGTGTTCGCATCGATGTCCGCTTCGGCCATGACAAGCGATGCGCACTGGTTTATCATTGCGATTTTGTTCAAACGGTTTGGTGCCGCGATACCGTACTTCTGCAGGATAGTTTCGGCCTTCGCCTTATCCTGCTTGCTTGTGCCTCCGATGTCATCGCGCGAGAAGCCCGCTTCGTCAAGCGAGATGCCTGCATCGCTGAACTCGTTCTGAATTTGCTTGTAGTTCTTGGCCCAACTCTTTACGTCGGTATCGGTGATGCCTGCGGATTTTGCGTTCTGCGCGAATGCGGCAGATGCCATGGCGCAAGATGTGGCTAGGATAAGCAACTTTTTCATGTTACCTCGCTTTTCGGATTACTTCTTTTTGCGGAGTTTCAAGCAATCTTTTTGGATTTTATGGGCGTGTTTCTTGAAATCCTTTATCTTTTTCCAAAGGACCGTTTTGGGGACGAGAATGGTATATGCTGGTCCGGTACTTAGTTTGTTGGATAACGTTGCGGTGGAATCCTCGATTCCGCAATAGTCAAAGAGCCAGAAATTTTCGCCGATATCGTGAGCGGACGTAATGGAGATGGCGTCGTCGTAGCAGCAATGCTCGATATTGCCTGCACAAGTGCAGCCGCAAAGGTCTGGTATTTTCGGGATGGTGAATTCACCCTTGCTCCAACGGGCGTATAGGGAATCGTCAATCGCCTGGATTTCCTTTTGCAGGGAAGGCTCCGACGATATGTCGCACTTTTGCCCGTGAAAATGCAGCGCTGGCTCTGCGTATATGTAGCATGCCAAAAGAAGGATTGTTTTTAAGAGCGATTTCATTTAAGAAGAATTATAGTTTAATTCTTATGCGGTTTTATTTGAAGTGTGCCTTGATGTATCCTTGCACCTGTTTTGCGGAGAGCGGGGTGGTGCTGCTTTCGAATGTTGCGATGAGGTTCTTGCCGAGGATGTATCCGCTTGCGGCGTAATGCGCGATTTTCTGGAGGGCATTTTCGGTGTAGTCAGTGTCGCCCATCAGGCCGAAGTGCTCCCAGATGATTTCCTTGCGGGTGCGAACGTCGAGGCAGGTGAAGTCCGGGTAGAGCGTGCCCCAGCCCTTAATGCTTGCGGGGAATTCGTAGCGGTAGGGGATGCCCGCGCGGTCGAGGGCGTCCGCGATGATGATCTCGGATTTTGAGCGGACGCGCACGCCCGTGTTCGTGAAGAATTCGGGTGCGTTGATTTCGAAGGGCTTGCCGGTGTAGGGGAGGTGCTGCCATGCAGCGATGAAATCCTCGTCGGGCTCACGCACGGGCGTCACAAGGGGGCGGCGGCCGGGGGGTAGCCCCGTGAACGCGGTGTCGATTTCTTCGGGATGGTAATTCTCCGTCAGGTTGTTGAGTGCGATGATTTGCCTGCCGATGATGCTTGCAACAGCCGCGTTGTAATCGCGTTGCGCGATTGCCGCCGCCCTGCGTCGTTCTTTGCGGGGGAGGTATTTTCCGTTAGAGTTGCTGCCCTTGTCTACGAGATAGTATTGCGACCGGTCATGGTTGGTTATGACTCGCAATCTTCCTGTGGGTTGCTTTCCCTTGGGGAGTTTGGCCTTCAGTTCGATCAGTTGCTGAATCCGCTCGTTGGCGATTTGAATGAGTTGGTCTGCCATTTCCGTTCCTTTTTTCTGTGAAACAAAAAAGCGCTGATACGCCGTTTTAACGGACAATATCAACGCTTATGTGTTCATAATATACAAAGTGTGTGGCAAAAAAACAAGTTGATGCTTTAGGCGGCAGTTGGATAGCATTTTTTTTGACTTTTGAACGTCTGTTTTGCGGGGGCTTACATACCAAAGACGCAAATAGTGGTGGTTGGTATGTAAAAAAGGTTGCGAAAGAGCGAAAAGTGTCCCAAATGGGGTCGCGGATGACGAAATTAGGGCAATTTTTGCTTAGTTTGTCTGTGTTTTGGCTGTTTTTTTACATACTAAAACATTGCTTCGGGAAAATTGGTATGTAGGGTCTGTGAATGCTGATTACGGATTGCATACTAATTGAACTTTTTTGGTGTTTTAGTATGTAAATAGATGCGTTTTTCCCGCTCCTAGACGGCTTCTCCGAGGCTTGCGGGCGTTATTTTGCAGCCTATAGGCGGTTTTCCGCAGGCCGTCGCCATGGAAGTGCTCCGCCACCGCATTATCTTGAGCTACGAGGCCGAAGCGGAAGAAGTTTCTGCTGAAACTGTGGTGCAGAAGATTCTCGACAGCGTCGAAGTGCCGTAAGGCGAGTGTCGCGGGCTGAGAGCCTCGCAAGTCGCAGGTTGAGAACGTCGCGGCCATCTCCCTTAAAGTCTAAAATCTCCAGCCGAGATGGCCGGGGATTTTTTGGAGGTGTGTTGCTTCGAGAGAGTTATCGCCTTACGGCCTTGAATATCCCGAGGGTTCTGTTGCCTTGCGCGACCTTGACGAGGTAGGCGCCTTGCCGCAGGGTGACGTGGAGTTCGTGCCCCTGCATGGCGCGGAATTCCGCGATGCGGTGGCCTTGCATGTCGAAGACGCTGATGTCGTGCGCGCCGCCGTCGATGCCTTCAAGATGGAGCGTGCTACCTTCGATTCGCCCGCTGATGGCGTTGCTTTGCATCATGGACTCGGCGGCGGTGATGCCCTCGGTTCCTTCTGCGCTGGAAGACTGCGGCCTGGCGATTTCTGCGCTTGAAGAAGAATCCGTTTCTTCGGAACTGCTGGACTCCGGTTCCACTTGGACAAGCCCGCCCTCTGTGATAGGCGCTTTTGCCTGTGTGAGGATGTCAAGAGGGTCGGGCTTGCTGGAATCGAACGCTTCATGATCGTCGCGCAGGTGCTTGGCGAGTTCGGGTACCTTCGCCTTGATTTCTTCGATGTTCGCGCGGGCAAGTTCATAGGCGCCGTATTCGCAGAAGTGCGTCTTGTCGCTCGCGGTGTACATGTACATTTTTTCCTTGTTGCCTCCGAGCGCCTTGCCGAGCGTGATGCTGTGCTGGTTCAGGTCGAGCACGGTGACGCCGAGTTTTTTCCCGAGGGCGCGCATGCGTTCGGGAAGCCCGCCCACGGCTGTTTTCGGGTCGGTCTCGTTCTGCCTTGCGGTGGATGTCACGAACAGCGGGGTAGCGCCCTTCGCCTTGATTTCGTTTGCGTACTTGGTGAGTGTCGCTTCGTAGTTGTTCACGTCGTTTTGATTCTTCTGGTCGTTATGCGCGAACTGCACGGTCACGAAGTCGCCCTTCTTGACCTCGGAGAGAATCTTTGCGAGACGCTTCATGCTGTAGAACCCGCTGGCGGTAAGGCCCGATTCGGCGTAGTTCGCGATGGCAAGGCTGGATTTGAAAAATTCCGGGGCCATCTGGCCCCAGCCCGCCCAAGGAGCCGTCAGTTGGTCGACCACGGTGGAGTTTCCGCAAAGCCAGAGCGTAGTCACGTTGTCGTTACGCTTGATTTCGATTCCTGCGACGGCGGGCGCCTTGCCGCTGATGACGAAGGTGAGCTTCTTGTCCCAGGTGCGGTAATCCTTTTCGCGATCCTTGATGCTCATGGTCACCGAGCCGTCCATGCTTCTTGTTTCCATGCGCCTGAGCGAAACGGTCTGCCTGCTGAACACGCCGCCGGCGAGGGTGATGCGGTCGAGCATGAGCTTGCGGTTTTCTGCCCATACGGTGGTTTCGCTTTCGTTTTCGCCGTCACCGAGAATGAACGTTACCTCGTAATTGCCTTGCGGGAGCGCCACCGAGAAAACCATGTCGCCTTTCGCCGTCAAGAAATCCGTGGTGAGGTCGTCGTCCCATAGGCGGTCTACCGAAGAAACCGTCCCGCTTTCGAAACCGTAGCCCTGCGAGTCGCTGTACTTGGTGTTGGCCTTGACCTGCGTGTAGCCCGCGGCAACCGGGCCCTCGCCAAAGTCAAACTTGTAGTTCTCGGCGGCTTCAGCCAAGGAGAATGCTGCCAGAAGCGCTGCGACAGTCACCATCGTGGCTGTTTTGACAAGGGTGTCGTAGCCCTTGATTTCAGTTTTGTAATCCATAATAACATCCCTTTTACACGCGTTTGTGTTTGTACTATAAAATGTACTATAAAATTTTTAAAAAAGCAAGAAAAAATTGAATAATTCTCAAATTTTAGAAAAAAAAATTGGGTAAATAGCATATATTTTTGTTTTTTTTACTATACCATGTACTACATTTTTATGTATATTTAATATCATGAATACCTTCGTAAACATTTTCGAGTTTACCAAGTTCCGCAAGTTCCTGGCAGAATACCAAGAGCGCCGTCAGGCGGCGGAGCCTTCGTTTTCGCGTACCGAGTTCTGCAACTTGCTGGGGCTCCCGAATACTCGCAGCTATTTCAACGACGTGGTGCAGGGCAAGCGCGTGACCGACAACATGCGCGAGCGCTTTATAAACGTCATCGGGCTCAAGGGGAACGAGGCGAGGTATTTCGAGGCGATGGTCGATTTCGACCAGGGGAAGACTGCCCAGGTGCGCGAGGCGGCGTTCGATGCCATGATGCGCCTGAACAAGAACCCGCAGGCGATTGTGGACCCGGACAGTTACGAGTTCTTTGGCAACTGGTACAACAGCACGGTCTACGCGATTCTCGAGGTGATGGATGTGGGCGACGACGTATCGGAACTTGCGGCGAAGATTTTCCCGCCCGTGTCCGAGAAGCGCCTGAAGGCAAGCCTTGAACTCATGCAGAAGATGTCGCTCGTGCGCAAGGACGAACGCGGATTCTGGAAGCCGACGAAGGATAGTCTTGCCACGGTGCAGCAGAGCAAGAGCCAGATGGTACTCCAGTTCCAGAAGCAGTGCCTGGAACTCTCGAAGCAGGCGCTGGAGTCCGAAGGGAGCGAATCCCGCGACATGACCACGTTCACGTTCGCGGTGTCGAAATCCGCGCAGGCGAAGGTCGAGAAGGCTGCCGAAAAATTCAAGGCGCAGGTGCGCCAGATCGTGATGGCCGATAGCGAGACGCCGACCGTCGTGGAACATGTGAACCTGCACGTGTTCAGCAACATCCGCGAAAACAATAAACCGTCCGGTGCGGGCGAGGCGTAGGGAGGGAAGTGTTTATGGGATGCTTTAGGAATATCTTTGATGCGGGGCGACTCGCGTTCGCTTTTGTCGCGGTGTGCGTGCTCGCCTTCTTTGCGGGCTGCAGCAATACGTCTTCTACGGATTCCGCAGGAATTTTGATCGAGACGAATACGGGCAACAAGGGGCTTGCGCGGATTCTTGTTTCTGTCGAGAACCTGGATGTTGTCGCGGGCGATACTGTCGTGGTGTTCAAGGCCAGCGCCGATACCGTAGGCGATACTTTGTATGTAGATACGGTGGACTACAGGCATGTGGCGACCTCGATCGAGTGCGCGTCGGGCGTGATGTCGCTCGATAGCCTGCCCGTGGGCGATTACGAATCCGTTTCGGTGCACCCTCTGGAAGGTGACGTGCGTACGGTGGTTGTTTCCTGGAACGTCGAGGAAAATTCCACGAATATCGACCGTGCGCTGGAAGCTGAATTCAAGGGCGCTGTCGCGCTCGTGCTTCCCGAGGGGTTCGAAGATTTGGCCAGTTCGGACGAGGTGTTCGAAAGCGTGCCCTTCGCGGTCCGTCTCCCGGATGTGAAGAACCCCTGCCTGCTGGATGCTGACGGCAACATGGTGCGTCTCAGTCGTGCCGAACTTGCGGATGTCCCCACGGCAAAGGTTTCCGACTCGGCCGTTTATTGGGGCGTGCTGCCGCAGGTCTCCTTCGACGGGAATGGCGCGATTTCCCTTGACATCGTAGAATCGTGCCAGTCCAGCGACCACATTGACTTGGCTCTGGCCCGCTATGTGGAGCATTTTGATTCGATAGTTCCTTCCGAAGCGGCGCTCGCTACCGGCAACGAGCTTGCGTCTGTGCTCGGCAATTCCCGCTGGGTGGATTCTACCGACAACTGGTTCTACATTTCTGATTTCAAGCCCTTCTCCGAAGACGGCTACTACATGGGACTTTCCATCTGGTTCAATATCGATTCCATGCAGGTGGGCGAGTACGCACAAATTATTTCGGCCAAGAAGGATAGCGTGGGTTTCACCCTGCAGAAGCGCGGAACATCGGGTGCGGTGAACCTCAGGCTCGATACGCGCACGGGTGTCTACAACACGGTCGTGGGGCGTGCGAACGGGGTGCTTGACGGAACCTGGCATAACTACTCGTTCAAGATTCACGGCGATAGCGTGACCACGTTCATCGACGGAGCGCTGCTGGAATCCAGACAGTTCGATTCGGGCGAGGGCTTTGCGGCTGCATTCAACCCCTCGATCGGCTATGGCGGTATCCGCGGCGGTATCGACGAGGTGTTCTTCTTCGACGGTACGCAGTCCAACAACTGGATGCGGCTCTTCTACGCCCTGCAATATGCGGTTATAAAGGAATAAACGGGTGTTTAAGGCGCCTTTCGGGGCGTGTTTTGCGAAATGTGGACTTTTTTTTAAGCAAAGTGTTGTAAAAATTACATCATTTAGTTTGAAATTGCGTAGAAACTATTGACTTTTAATAAAAATGGTCGTATATTTGAAGTAGTAAACCTTATAGTAAAAAGGGAGATAAATATGTTTGGTGTAATGGGATTAAATTCTCGCGGAGTGGTGTCCGCGGCAATTTTCACGCTCGCCTTGGCGGGCCAAGGTGCGTTCGCTCAGTCGTGGTATGCAACTGACGTGCGCCAAGGGGGCCATGACCCCTCCATGTACAGGGACGAGAATGGCTACATCCTTATGTCCACGAATAACAACCTGGCGATGTGGACCTCGACGGACATGGTCAAGTGGAGTTCGAAGGGCCAGATTTTCAGGGATAGCCCGCAGTGGCTCAAGAATGCCGTGGGCGGAAGGACTGACGGCATCTGGGCTCCGGACCTGTTCCATTTCAATAACCAGTACGGCGTGTTCTACTGCGGCTCCGTTTTTGGTCAGCGCACCTCTGCAATCGGTGTCGCGACGAACGCGAACCTGGACTTTTCCAATCCGGCAAGTGGCTGGACGGACCAGGGCGAAGTGACGCGCACCACGAACAGCAACAACTATAACGCGATTGATGCCGACGTGGTGGTGACTCCCGATGGCCAGTACTGGATGACTTACGGCTCGTGGAATGCGGGCGGTATCCGCTTGATCAAGCTGGACCCCAAGACAGGCAAGCAGGCGAGCGACGACAAGACGAACTACATGATTGCGACGCGCGGCGGTACGGGTATCGAAGGCCCGAGCCTCATCGAGCACGGCGGACAGTATTTCTTGTTCACGGCCTGGGACGTATGTTGCAAACAAGGTAACGAAATTGAACAGACCACCTACAAGACGGCCATGGGCCGCGCCGACAAGGTGAACGGAACCTACAAGGACCGCAGCGGCAAGGAACTCAACAAGGGTGGCGGAACCATCCTGATGCAGCGTTACAGCCGTTACGTGGGCCCGGGCGGCGGCGAAGCCTTCAAGGACCTGAACCGCATCCGCTTTGTGCATCATTACTACGACCTGACCGGCGACAAGTACAACCACATCCACATTCGCGACCTGGTGTTTACCGACGACAACTGGCCCGAAATGGGGCAGCCCTTCCTCGGACGCTACCTGAGTGCCGAGGCGGAACACGGCATTATGACACGCGGTGCGACGGATGACCTGACCTTCAATTACACGAAGGAAGCCTCGAACGGCGAATACGTGGGCTACATCAATACGAAGGGCTCCAAGATTCGCTTGCCGATGAACATTATGCAGGCGGGCGACTACATTATGCGTTACCGTTACGCGAACGGCGGCGATAATGATGCTACACATAAAGTAACGGTGAATGGAAAGGCGCAGACGGTAAAGCTCCCGAAGACGGGCGCCTGGGGCAGTTTCCCCGAAAAGTCCGTGGCGATGGTGCCTGCAAAGCTCAAGCGCGGCGGCAACTTTATCGAGGTGGAGCCCGACCAGAATTTTGCGGAACTGGACCGCATCGACTTCTTGCGCGTGATTCGCGATACCATTCCGGGCAACGGATTCGATAACGGCATCAAGGTGCGTCTCACGAAGGACGACAAGCTTGCCGTCAAGAGCGGTGGCTACGCCATCTTCGAAAACGTGGTGACGGATTCTATCAAGAGCACCGAAGTCAAGGTCGAACTGCAACAGTGCAACGGCGGAACGCTCAGTATCCGCGAGGGTTCTGCCTCGGGTACGGAACTTTCCAAGTGCACTGTTCCTTCGAGCTGCGCAAATGGCGCCTGGACCGAAGTGAACTGCTCTGCCACCAAGAAGCTTTCGGGCGTCAAGGACTTCTACCTCACGGGTAGCGGCATGAGCGGCGAAGTGCTGGTCGGCAACATCCGCTTCGGAAAAATTGCCGAACCGCCGGCATCTAGTTCTAGCGTGAATCCGCCGGCATCCAGTTCTAGCGCGGCTCCAGAAGAATCTAGTTCCAGCGACCCTTCGACCAGCTCAGGGACCGCTGAACCGCAGTCAAGCTCCAGCAGCGGAACGACTGCGATTGCGCAGGCGAAATCTTTGAAAGCCAATTACAAAATGACGACGAATGCTTCTGGCTATACCTTCCATTTTGATCGTCCCGGTAATTACGAAATCATCGTGATGAATCCGCTGGGTCAGCTGATGGCTCGAAAGACGGTGCGCATGGAATCTGAAGTGTCACTGCAGGGACTGCCAAAAGGAAAGTACATCTTCAAGGTGATGAATCGCTAACAGAAAAAGGGATGTTTGGGTATGTTTAAACGTGCTTTATCTATGCTGATGGGGGTAGCGGCTGTTGCGATGGCTGCAAACCCGCTCACTACAAAATTCTACTCTGCCGATGCCGCGGCGCTCGTGCACAACGATAGCCTGTTCATTTTTGCTGGCCACGACGAGCAGGGCGCTCAGGGGGATAACAACAAGTTCTTCTTGATGAATGACTGGCACGTGCTGGTGACCGACGACATGGAAAACTACCATGACTACGGTGCGGTACTTTCGTGGCGGACCTTCGAGTGGGCGAGCGGCAACGCCTTCGCGGGCCATTGCGAATACCGTAACGGCAAGTTCTACTGGTACGTGGCGGTGCATCATAAGACCATCAAACAAGACGAAGGCTTTGCGATTGGTGTCGCGGTGGCGGATCATCCCTCGGGCCCGTGGAAAGATGCTATTGGCAAGGCGCTCGTGACCGACAACACCACGAACGATGTCGCGCTGAATATCGACCCCGCGATTTTCTACGACGGGAACGATATCTGGATGTATTGGGGCTCGTGGAATGCGGGTCGTCGCGTGAAGCTCAAGGAAAACATGATTGAGCTTGCGAGTACGCCCGAAGACATCAAGATCAAGGACTTTTTCGAGGCTCCCTGGATGCACAAGTACCGTGGCAACTACTACTTCAGTTACGCCTCGGGTTACCCTTCTACGACAAACTACTCCATGGCCACGAGCCTGAATGGCCCGTGGACGCAGAAGGGCGTGCTGAACGACAAGCTCGACAACTCCGAGACGAACCACCAGGCGATTTTCAAGTATCTCGGGCACTGGTATTTTATGTATCACGGCGCAAACGCGCCAGGTGGCTGGACCTACCGCCGCTCCGTGAATATTGACTACCTCTACTACGACGAGAATGCGAATATCCAGAAAATCAAGCGTACCACCACGGGTGTGGACAAGGTAAACAACGCGCTCGTGGAAAACGGCACGTACCGCCTGACTGTTTCGCACAGCGCCTTGTCGCTGGTCGAAGAAAACGGAATCGTGGTGCAGCGTCCCGAAAGCGAAAAGGATGCAAACCAGTTCTGGACCGTGGAACGCAGCGCGAAAAATGCCCGCCATTACACGCTCAAGAATTACGGCACCGGCCGCTACTATTGCCCGCCCAAGACGTTGCTCGATACTGTCAAGACGTCGGCGACCGCCTGCGAAATCCGCATCGAGAACGCCTCTGTCGCGAAGGGCTACTACCTGTACGGCGATTACGACAGCGACTTTGTGGGTGACGTGCTGAACGTCTCGAAGGATGCGGGCATGCCCGTGATTACCTGGGTGCGCACCGGTGCGGACAACCAGAAGGTGAAACTCGCGAAGGCGACCCCGCCGACTGTTGAACCGGAATCGTCTTCTAGCATCAAGGAGTCTTCCAGTTCTGTTGTCGCCGAAAATTCTTCGAGCAGCGAAGTTGCGCCCGAAAGTTCTAGCAGCGGAACTACCGCGATTGCTCCGCGCGCAACACGCCAGGGAGTGCAGGTGCCTGCTCGCAAGGGTTACCGTGACCTCAAGGGCCGCAGTTTTGACAGGCAGATTCCGTACCGGGTGATGTTCTAACAAAAATTAGTTTGTTAAAAACAGGAGTGTTTGGATGTATGGATTGGGAAACGCCCTTCGGGGTGGTTTTATAGGTGCCGGGTTGTCGCTTGCTGTTGGTGCATTTGCCGCAAGCAATCCCGTTGTCACGAACATGTTCACGGCAGACCCCGCAGGGCTCGTTTACAACGATACCATGTATATCTTCACGGGACATGACGAGGCGCCCGCCGGTCACGAAGGTTACATAATGAACGACTGGCACATATTCTCTTCGGGAGATATGGATACCTGGGTGGATCGCGGGGCCGCGCTTTCTATCAAGTCGTTCAAGTGGGCGCGTGGCAGTGCTTGGGCGAGCCAGACTATCGAACGTAACGGCAAGTTCTACTGGTACGTGACCGTGCACGACGGCAGGGACTTTGCGGTTGGCGTCGCGGTCGCGGACCATCCGGCTGGCCCGTACAAGGATGCCATTGGCAAGGCGCTCATTACCAGCGACATGACTCCGGCGAATAGCGGCGTGAATTAAGATATCGACCCGACCGTCTTTATCGATGACGACGGACAGGCTTATATTTATTGGGGCAACGGCGCCGTGATGGGCTACAGGCTCAAGGAAAACATGGTCGAACTGCAAGGCGGCATGTTCAACGTGACGCCGCCCAGTTTTACCGAGGCTCCGTACGTTCACAAAAGGAACGGCTATTACTTTTTGACGTATGCCTACGGCTGGGAAGAACGCATTGGCCAGGCGACCATGAAAAGCCCGACGGGGCCCGTATCCAATTCCAAGGTCATTGTCGGCTACAACAAGAATTCCAATACGAGCCACCAGGCGTTCGTTGAATTCCATAACCAGTGGTATTACATATACCATACGGGCGCGATTGGCGGCAGTTTCCGTCGTGCGCTGTGCGTGGACTATGCCTACTACGAAAACGACTCGACCATCGCGAACATCACTATGACCGACGCAGGCGTAAAGAAGGTTGACCACGCGCCAATCAGGGATGGCGTTTACCGCATCAAGGCGCGGCACAGCGGCCTGAGTCTCGAAGACAGCCGTAGCGTCGTAATCCAGATGGATTCCGAAGAAAGCGAATCGCAGTTGTGGGCGCTCAAGAGAATCGACGGCTACACCTACACGCTTAGGAATATCGAAACGGGGAAGTATCTCTCGTTCGGAAAGGGAAACCTGCTTGATACGGCAAGAACTGTTGTGGCCGAAAACCGCATTGTCATCGAGAACTTTAACGTGGATGATGGTTACCGCCTGTACGCAGATACCGCAAGTGAATATCTGGGCGATGTCCTGAACATCTCTACGGAGGCGGGAATGCCGCTTGTTGTGTGGAAACAGACTGGGACGCAGAACCAGTCGTTCAAGTTTGAATATATGGGCGACGAATCTGCATATAGTTCTTCCAGCGTAGAGGTCGCGCCCGAAAGTTCCAGCTCCGAGGCTGTATCGAGCAGTTCCACGGAAATTACGTCGTTAGTCGCAGCGCCCCAAAAATTCGGTGCGCGGATTGTCGGGGTTTCTCGCGTGGATGGGTTGCGGTTCTCGCAGGCTGCGGATTACGCCCTGATGAACCTGCACGGCATGGTTGTTGCCCGCGGTCACGCGGCGCAAGTTGCGGTGAGGGATCTTGCTCCCGGCGCATACGTGGTAAGGCTCGGCGGCCGCATCCAGAAAATCGAACTGAGGTAAAACATGTTCGACCGTGAAAATTTCGCCATCGTCAAGCAGATTGCGGTGCTTAGCCTGCTCGCTACCGTGCTAGGGCTTGTTTACGGGTGAGGTCTGCTGCGGAGTGCGGTGATCTCGGTAATGGGACTGTGAAAGGGAGAAATCAAGGGGATTAAAGATTTGACAATCACTGTCTGTCAAATTGGATGAATCTTTTTTGTTTTAATTTTGCAAGTGTCGCTTGCAAAAAACGGGCATAGTCCACTTCGTTTTTATTGCAAGAAATCGCGTTTTTGAGATTATCAGTGCTATTATTCGCCTTATAATAAAAAAGTTATATTCTATTGCAAAAGTATAATATATTTATTATATTTATTAAGAAAATTATAATAAATAGGTTGTTTTATGAATAAAAGGCTGATTTTGCTCAGGGCTCTTGCCCATAAAACGGGGAAGCTCGCCCAACTTCGCGAAGCCATGCCTCCCAAGCAAGGGTGGATTTCCGCTGTTCGCCAGGCCCTCGGAATGACGGCCAAGCAACTTGCGGAACGGGTCGGGCTATCTCAGCCGCGCATCGCCAAGATGGAGCTCAACGAAAACAACCTAAAGATTTCGACCATGAAAAAAATCGCGGAAGGACTTGACTGCGACTTCGTTTACGGTTTTGTCCCCAAGTGCAGCCTGCAAGAGACGATTAAGCGGCAGGCACGCAAGAAGGCCGAAGCAATTCTGTCGAGCGTCAACACGAACATGGCTTTGGAAGACCAACTTGCCGACGATCCGCATATCTTGATGGACATGGCTGACGAGATGATTGCCAAGAATATCAGGCGCATTTGGGATAAGTAAAATTTTTTCCATTCGTCATTTTGTCATTATGTGACATGTCCATAATTTATATTTTGGGTATGGCTGATATATTTACATCCGACGACAATTCTACGCCCCTTACGCCAGAAGAACGCGAAGGGTTAAAACCTAAATGGATAACGCTTCGGCGCGAACTCAACGATTTCGAGACGCGCAATATTTTGGATGCGGAAATGTGGCTTGCCACTCATAAGCAGCGCGATATTCTTAATGACACGTTCCTTATGAGGTTGCATAGGAGAATGTTCGGCCAGGTGTGGAAAT
Source organism: Fibrobacter sp. UWCM (assembly GCF_900129735.1). Classification (NCBI taxonomy): domain Bacteria; kingdom Pseudomonadati; phylum Fibrobacterota; class Fibrobacteria; order Fibrobacterales; family Fibrobacteraceae; genus Fibrobacter; species Fibrobacter sp. UWCM. The sequence goes on from NZ_FQWR01000005.1 coordinate 109,535, forward strand.
GGGCGGGCGAGTATAGGACTACGGAAAGAAATATCGGAGCCGCGCCATATCAAATTCCTGTCAAATTGAAGACGTTGTTCGATGATGTGAGATTCTGGGTAGAAAATCATACATTTTCCAACTTGGAAATTGCTGTTCGACTTCACCACAGGCTTGTTTTAATCCACCCGTTCCCTAACGGCAATGGTAGAATTTCGCGACTGATGGCTGACCTGCTTATGCAACAACTCGGTGAACCGCGACTCTACTGGGGTGACGCTAGTCTAACTGACATTACGGATTTGCGAAAGAAGTACATTGATGCGCTTCATGCTGCTGATTCTGGGGATTACACGGAATTGATTAAGTTCGTGACGGCATAAAATCCCCGTTTTTCGCCCAAAAACGCCGATTTTAAAATTTTTCAAAAAAATATAGTACGCTTTGTAGTAAAAAGAGTTATATTTATAGAAAATTGTAGTACAACTTATAGTACAACAAAATATTAACTAAAAACAAAGGAGTGAAGGATGTTTGGAATGGGTAAAATCATCAGGAAAACGGCGCTGGTCCTGGGTGTCGTGGCGGTTGCGGCGCTTGCGCGCCCGTATATCGTGGGTGTTGATGTCTCGTGGGTGCTCGAAGACGAGTCCTTGGGGGCAAAATACTACGATAACGGCAAGCAGCAGGATCTCTTTGATATCCTGCAGAATCACGGAATCAACTTTATCCGCGTGCGCACCTTCGTAAATTCGTGCATCGGCTACGCCAAGGAGAGTTACTCCGGTGCAAATTCCAACGTGTGCTGGTGCGACCTGGAACATACCATCGCGCTCGCCAAGCGCATCAAGGCGCACAACATGGGATTCTTCCTGGATTTCCACATGAGCGACACGTGGGCATCCATCGGCCACCAGAATGTTCCGGCTTCCTGGGCGGGCAAGAGCAATGCCGAGATGGGCAAGCTCGCCTATAACCACGTGAAGACGACCATGGATGCACTCATGAAGGCGGGACTGCGACCCGACATGGTGCAGGTGGGCAACGAAATCAACTCGAAGGTGGCAGGCGTTTCGCTGAGCAAGACGGCGGACTTCGCGAACATCATCAATTCGGGCGTGCGTGCGGTGCGCGAGACGGATCCTTCCATCAAGATTGTGATGCAGCATGGCCAGCCGCGCCCCGAGAAGGGCTTTGCGGATTGGTACAGCAAGATTCACGCGAACATCGACTACGATGCCATTTGCGGTTCCACCTACGGCACCACGAACAACGGGCAGGATTGGCGCGATATGTTCGGGCTCGTGGTCAAGAACAAGAAGGCGGTGCTGAGCTGCGAATATACGGGCGAACGTACGGCCCTCGTGAACTCGGTGTTCTATGAGTTTGGCGATCTGGGCTGGGGAACCTTCGTGTGGGAGCCGACCCGCTACAGCAACAAGCCGATGTTCGATCGCGACGGCCAGAAATATACGGCGAATGCGCGCCTTAGGGAATTGCGCGATATTGCGAAAAAATACAACGCGACGCTCCCGGACTGGGTGCAGGTCGGCAAGGCCGTAAAGAAGTACAACGTGAAGACGACTGTCGCTTACGGCGGCTCGATTGCGCAGAGCATTGAAGGCAGTGAAATTCCGGAAGGCAGCAAGGTGACCTTTACGGCCGTTCCGCAGGAGGGCTGGGAATTTGTGGCGTGGACCGGCGACAATACGGGTAACGGCAAGGAATACACGGTGGCAAGTCTCGGCAAGGATGTGAACCTAGGCGCGACCTTCAAGTTCGTGGGCAAGGATTCGCTCAAGTACGAAGCGGAAAACGGCGTGTTCAACAAGACGGTTCTCGAGTCGACGCACGAGGGCTTTTCGGGCAAGGGCTACGCGAATCTCGATAACGAGGTGGGGTCTTCGGTGACGCTTTCCGTGGTTGCTGCCGACGAGGGCGATAAGGAAGTGAAGATTGTCTTTGCGAACGGCTCTACGGCAAATCGCCCGGTAAGTGTTGCGGTGAATGGCAAGGTGCAGGTGGAATCGGTGGACTTCGAATCGACGGGTGCTTGGGAATCGTGGGATTCGAGCACGGTGACGCTCAAGTTGCCTGCGGGTGCAAGCACCATCACTATCGCCTCGCTCACGAAGGATGGCGGCCCGAATATCGACCGTATCGAGTTCGTGAATAAGAATGCGGTAATCCCCGTCAATCCCGGCGACTCGGTGGTGGGCGACAGCGGCACGACGGTACTCCAGAGGATTCCCGTGCGTAGCAATACGCTCCGTAACGGTGGCCGGAACTTCCTGGTGAACGGGCGTTCTGCGGGTGCATTGAAGAATCGTGCATCGAAAATCAAGATATATTCAAAGTAACGGGATGAGGTGTTTATGAAAATGAAGCGCGTGTTGTGTGCGGCCGTGATTGCCTTGGCTGCTGCGGAAACTTTCGGGGCGACCTACTATGTGGCCCCCGCTGGCAAGAATACGAACAAGGGAACGAAGGATAGCCCGTTTGCGACCCTCAACAAGGCGAATTCCGTGGTGAACGCGGGCGATACCGTGTGGATTCGCGGCGGAACCTACCTGCATACGGACACGAACTATGTGAAAAACGACAACATGTTCGCGGGCATTCACCTGACCAAGAGCGGTTCAAGCGACAACAAGCGCATTCATTACCTCGCATACCCGGGCGAAAAGCCGGTCATCGACTTCAGCAAGATGCCGATTGCCAACGGTTCGAACAACGTAAGGTACACTTCTGGTATCCTTATCCAGGCGCAGTACTTGCACTTGAAGGGGCTCGAAGTCAAGAATGTTCCCATGAAGGGCGAATCAAATGTGGGCGTGTACGTGTCCCGCAGTAAGCATATCTTCTTGGAACTGATCGATAGCCACCACAACGGCGGTTCGGGATTCTTCGTGAACGAGAAGGGTTCGGGAAGCGGCGGCGGACATTTGTTCTTGAACTGCGACAGTCACGACAACTACGACCCGAACGGGCGCCAGGGAGATGGTCAGAATGCCGACGGCTTTGGCGTGCACTACCAGCAGGGTGGCGATACGACAAAGTTCATCGGTTGCCGTGCCTGGTGGAACAGCGATGACGGCTGGGATTTTATTAGCCAGGAATTCCCGGTGGTTATTGAGAACAGCTGGGCGATGGGCCACGGCTACAGCAACTACGGCACCGGCAAGCCGAAGGATGGCAACGGCAACGGTTTCAAGGCGGGGAGCAGCAAGACGGGGGTGCGCCACACCATCCGCAACTGCGTGGCCTGGAAAAACAAGGCGTCTGGTTTCTATGCAAATCACAGCAGCGGTGGTAACGACTGGTTCAACAATACGGCTTATATGAACGGCACTGCGTTCAACATGTGGGCGAGTACCTGGGATGCAAATGACAACCGCACCGACGGCGTCGTGCTCAAGGGGAGCAAGGCTCACGTGATGAAGAACAACATCGCCTTCCCGAACAAGACGGCCTACATTGGCGGCGAATATGCGGCGGGCGAATACAATACCTGGAACCTGAACATCACCCCGAAGGAATCGGATTTCGTGAGCGTGTCTGACCCGAGCATGACCGTGACGGGCAAGGAACTCGGGCCTCTCGGTGGTGCTTTCGGCCCGCGCCAGGCCGACGGTAGCCTTCCGGATATCGACTTCCTGAAACTTGCGAAGAACAGCCAGATGATTGACAAGGGCGTGAATGTGGGGCTCAAGTACGAGGGCAAGGCTCCGGATTTGGGTGCGTACGAATACGGCTATGTGGCGCCTGTTATAGTGCCGGTCGATACCACGCCGAAGGATACTGCTGTAACGCCGATTGTCGTTCCGGTCGATACGTCTGTTGCGCCGGTCGATTCGACTGCGGATTCTACGGATGTTTCTGTGAGTGATTCGACGACCCTTGTGCGCCCGCTTTCGCAACGCAGGTTAAATATGCAGCAACCGGGACGCCTGTTCTACGTGAACGGTCGCTCGGTGAATGCCCGGCGCGTAGGTAACCGCAAGGCAGTGCAGCCCACATTCGCAAAGTAGTTTTCAATACCAAACAAGGCGTCCCGACGAATGTCGGGGCGTTTTTTTTATAAAGATTATGGAAAATTATTTCCCGCCGTTGTCTATGGACAACCGGAAGTGTGGTGGTGAAGGTACTATTTGGAGTGCCGGAGATATATTATAGGTGCAAGTTCCCGGTGGTGCGGGGGCCTGTAATTCAAAGAAAGGATTGGATGATGAAAAAGTTGTGGATGTTTGGGCTTTCGCTCGCGCTTGGAGTGGGCATGTCGCAGGCGGCTCGCCAGATGGAATGGCTGAACCGCGGGCTTGTGGCGGTTAAGACCGGCGGGGGCGTGTTCCTCAGCTGGCGCGTCCTTGGGACCGAGGGCTCCGAGACGGGCTTTAACCTGTACCGCGATGGCGAGAAAATCGCGAGCCTCAGTGGGACACAGGCGAGCAACTATACCGACGCGAAAGGGACAACCTCGAGCAGGTATTCCGTAAAGGCTGTCATAAACGGCAAGGAACTTGCATCTGACGATGCCGTACCCGTGTGGGGCGAGCAGTTCTTGACAGTGAACCTGGACAGGCCTGCAGGCGGTAGCGACTACACCTACAGTCCCAACGATATTGCCGTGGGCGATGTGGATGGTGATGGCGAGTTCGAGTTGGTTCTCAAGTGGGATCCGAGCAATTCCAAGGACAATTCCCAGAAGGGAAAGACGGGCAACGTCATCATTGACTGTTACAAGATGAGCGGCAAAAAACTTTGGCGCATCGACCTAGGCGTAAACATCCGCGCGGGGGCGCACTACACGCAGATGCTCGTGGGTGACTACGATGGCGACGGCAAGGCGGAACTTGCCGTAAAGACAGCGCCGGGAACGAAGGATGCCAGCGGAAAGTACTTGAGCAAGGGCGCAGCGGCCAATGCGGCACATACCAGCGATTACCGCAATTCGAGTGGATACATTCTGACCGGTGACGAATACCTCACGGTTTTCAACGGCGAAACGGGACTTGAAATGGCGACCGTCGCCTATAATCCAGGGCGCGGTACGGTAAAGAACTGGGGCGACAGTTACGGGAACCGCGTCGACCGCTTCCTTGCGACAAATGCCTATCTCGATGGCAAGAAACCGAGCATGGTTTTCCAGCGCGGCTATTACACGCGCATGGCGCTCACGGCCTACGACTGGGACGGAAAATCGCTGACGCAGCGCTGGTACCACAATTCGGCGACGAGCGGCAAGGAATGCTACGGGCAGGGAAACCATAACCTTTCGGCGGGTGACGTGGATGGCGACGGATTTGATGAAATAATGGAGGGTAACTGCGCTATCGATCACGATGGTAAGTTCATGTACCGTGTAGGTTACGGTCACGGTGATGCAATCCACTTTGGCGATTTGGACCCCGACAACGACGGCCTCGAGGTTTGGCAGGTCCACGAGGAAAAACCCTACGGCTACAACTTGCACGACGCACGTACTGGCAAGGTGCTTTTCTACGAAACCAGTTCGGGCGATAACGGGCGCGGTGTCGCGGGCGATGTTGATTCCAACAGCCGCGGACATGAGCTCTGGTCTGCTGCAAACTGGAACACCTATACGGCTAAGGGAAAAATCTGGAAGGCCGACAAGCGCCCCGCCTACAACTTCCGTATCTACTGGGATGGTGATCTGCTTGACGAATTGTTGGACAATACGACCATCAGCAAGTGGGACCATGCAAAGCAACAGAGCAATACGCTTTTCCAGATGCAGGGCAACAGTTGCAATACCACCAAGGCGACACCGAATTTCAGCGGTGACATTCTGGGCGACTGGCGCGAGGAAGTCATCTTGCACGATGGAGCCTCCAAGCTTTACATTTACACGACGACCACGCCTACCGAACATCGCATGTACACGCTTGCGCACGACCCGGTTTATCGCAATGGCATGAGCTGGCAGAATACCGCCTACAACCAGCCGCCGCATCTGGGTTTTTGGCTGCATGGCAACAAGGGCAAGTTCCCGAAGCCGGACATCGTGCTGATAGGCGACAACACGCCGAAGGCGGCCGCGATAGTCAAGCAGGGCGCAGGTAGTTCGAGCCAGGTGATTGTGAAGGGTGATTCGATTGTCCCGTTCACCTTCGCGATCCAGCATGCGGATGGGGCGAATGTTGACGGGCTCCCGGCAGGCGTGACGGCCGTGTGGAATGCGACGACATCATCGCTCTATTTTAGCGGGACTCCCGTTGTCGAGGGCGAGTTTACCTATACGATTACGACGAAAGGCGGGAATGCTGACTTTGGCGAAGCGACTCGCAACGGAAAATTCACCATCCTGAGTGTCGTGGAATCGGGACCTGCTCCTCTTATGGTTCGGAGCGATATTGAGGCGGCGGTACCGACCGATGCAAAGGGAGCCTTTGCTGACAACCACGAGAATTTCCGCGGCACGGGATTCTACGATTTCGAAAACAGTCTCGATAGCTACGGCATTTACCACCTGGTTTCGCCGAAGGAATACAAGAATGCAACAATGGTGCTGCGCTACGCCCACGGCAAAACGGATACGCGTCGCATTATGGTGAAGATGAATGAAGACCTGGTCGGTTCGCTGACGTTCAAACCCACTGCCGATTGGGATACCTGGGATAGCGTCTCGGTGGGTGTTTCGCTCCAGAAGGGGTTGAATGTGCTTTATCTGAAATCGCTGGAAGAGGCGGGTGCACCGAACATCGATCAGATCGGTTTTGATGTCGAAGGCGTGGTGCTTTTCGAGGATTCAGCGCAACTCTCGGCGATAGACACCTTGAGCGCTGAAGTCGCGGGAGATTCTTCGGGAACGACGGGACTTACCCGTGGCGATTACACCGCAGAAGACGACTTTGCAGGTAACATTCGCATTGCTGCCGGAATACACCTGAATCTTGCAGATGGTACGCTGATTGCCCGCGAATCGGGGTATGCCCAGGTGGATTTCTTTGACATGACTGGCCACCAGGTGGCGCGCCTTGCAAGAAATGTTCCGGCAGGAGCGTCTGACTTGTCCCGCGAAATCAGGGCTCTCCCCGAGGGCGTCTACATGGTCCGTGTCAAGTTCAAAGGTCGCACGATGCAGAATGCGGTGCAGGTAAGAGTAGAACGGTAGTTTCCTAACTAAACGATACGTCCCGGCGGAAGCCGGGGCGTTTTTTTTGCACCGCAGATGCCCGCCGTAGTCCGCGGACAACTGGAAATTTCTTTTACCCTACCCCCGGAGCAAATTCGAGGGTATTTTTGTGGGCAGAAAGGAGTTATGTATGGGATGTTTGAACTCTATTCGCGTATTGGGCCTCTCGGCGGCGCTTGCCTTTGCCGCATCGCCCGTCATCAAGGTCGATTTTGACATGAGCGGCCGCAATTCGAGCGAGGTTACGGAACCGAATTACGTGCCCTGGGTGGTTTCGGGTGTCGCTTCGAAAGATACGACGCTTTCGGGCGTGAAGGTGAATGTCGCCGGAAGCGCGAATCTCAAGGCCAACTGGTACAAGGCCGGGGTGCAGTCCCCGAGCTATGCGCGCCTTGTGTGCGACGGCGTGATGGTCGAAGGCGGCGGGGCGATTACGCTCACCTTCTCGAATCTTGCGGCAGGGACGCACAGCCTCCTTTTGTACCTGAACAATGTCGATGGGACGGCGGTAAGCAACAGCATCGATGTCTATGTGAACAACTCGAAGCAGGCGTCGGTCAAGCCTACGAATCGTGCGCTCTCGACAGGCGAGGCGGCGATTGCCTACGTGACTTTTAATGTAAGCGGTACGGGTGCCTCGACCGCGATAAAGTTGAATACGGGTACGGTTACCCTGAACGGCTTTGAACTGAACGTGCCCAATGCGGCGGCACAGGCGACAGGGCCTTCGCCTGCAGATCTGGATTATCACGCGCCGCACGACAATGGCGCTCTCACACTTTCGTGGACGGCGGCGAAGTCGGCCGTAAAGCATCGCGTCTATTTCGGGACGGATTCGGCGGCTGTGCTTGCGGCAACGCCCTCGAGCACTGCGGTTTACAAGGGTGAACAATCCGGTAGTTCGTATAAGGTGAGCGGTACGACTCCGCTCCAGACCTATTACTGGCGCGTGGATGAAGTTGATGCGAACGGAACGGTCACGGCAGGGAATATCTGGTCGTTCAAGCCGGGCCGCGTCGCGTTCGAGGGTGCCGAAGGTTATGGCCGCAACGCCCTGGGTGGCCGCGGCGGCAAGGTGGTGTACGTGACGAACCTGAACGATGACGGTGCGGGTTCCCTGCGCGAGGCGTGCACGGCAGAAATTGGCCCACGTACCATCGTGTTCAAGGTGTCAGGAATGATCCAGCTGAAATCGCGCCTGGTCTGCAATCAGGATTACGTGACGATTGCGGGGCAGACGGCTCCCGGCAAGGGTATTACCATCAAGAGCGCCCCCATCGGGTTCACGGGCAAGGACATGGTTATCCGTTTCATGCGCGTGCGCTTGGGCTACGGCGCCACCTACGACGGTATGGGGCTCACCGGTGGCGACCACAGCATATTGGACCATGCGAGTATCAGCTGGACGATTGACGAAGCCTTCAGTAGCCGAGGCGGCAAGAACCTTACGCTGCAGCGCACGTTGATTTCGGAGGCGCTGAACATTGCGGACCACCAGAATTACCCCGTCGGGACGGGACACGGGTATGCGGCGACTATCGGCGGCGATATCGGCAGTTTCCACCACAACCTGCTTGCGCATAATGCGGGCCGCAACTGGAGCCTGGGCGGTGGCCTCGACGGGAACGGCTACTACGCGGGTCGCCTCGACATATTCAACAACGTTGTCTATAACTGGGTGAGCCGCGTGACCGATGGCGGTGCGCACGAGGTGAACTTCGTGGGCAATTACTACAAGGAGGGCGCCGCCACCACCTTGCACGGCTATACTTTGCGCGCACAGTTCGAAGGTACGGGCAAGGGCTCGCAGGCGTATTACTACCACAACAACGTTCTCGAGGCTGTGGGTGGCAAGTTCACCTGCGATGGCACCAACGACAATTGCGGTCGCGAGTATTCGCTTTCCGGCGGGCAGGTGCTGGATTGGGAACCCTGGAACAGCAAGCCTTTCTTTGCCTCGTATGCGACTATCCAGAGCGCGAAGGCCGCCTACAAGGATGTGCTGAGCGATGTGGGCCAGCGCATGCCGGTACTTGACAATCACGATACCCGCGTGATAAACGAGACCAAGAACGGAACCTACAGCATGAAGGGTTCCGTGGGCGGCATGGCGGGCATTCCCGACCGCGAAACCGACGTGAAGGATACGGCGAATATCAAGGGCTGGGAACCGTATCCGAGCACAAGCTGGGCAAACGATTACGACTCCGATCTCGATGGTCTCCCGGACTGGTGGGAAAATATGTACGGTTACAATCCGAAATCCAAGAGCGGCGACTTCAGCGATGCGAACAAGGACCGCTTGGGTGACGGCTGGACGGAACTGGAACGCTACCTGGAATGGATGGCTCGCGCCCATTACACCTTCGCGAAGGGTGAAACGCAGACGATTGACCTTGCTCAATTTACCAAGGGCTACGACAACGGAACCTATACCGTCTCTGCCCCCACTGGCGTGACCGCCACCGTGAGCGGTTCCAAGATGACTGTGAAACTCGCTGATAATTTTGGCGGCGTGGGCTACGTGAAGTTTACGCTCAAGGATAACGCAGGCGATACCTTCAGTCGCTACATCGGCGTGACGCAACTGCTAGCTGCAAGTGCTACTACTCCCACAAGTTCTTCTTCCTCCGTGTCCGACACACCGGCGTCTAGTAGTTCTGCGACTCCGACTTCATCTGCCGTAGAAAGTGCCGGCGGTGTTTACCAAGCCGAAGACGGAACGTTTGCAAATGATGCCGCTTTCGAAGACCGCAACACGGGCTTTGCCGGCACAGGCTATGTGAACTTCGCTGCAACTGCGGGCAGTTCCACGACAATCCCGGTGAATGTGAAGACCGCTGGCGAATACAAGGTGACACTCACTTACGCCTTGGGCAAGGATGAAACTCGCAAACTCAATATCAAGGCGGGCGAGGGAGAGGCCGTTCAGGCCGAATTCGCTTCGACGGGAACTTGGACCGACTGGAAAACGGTTGATGTCGTACTAAACCTTGCCGCCGGTGTGAATGAAATCGAAATCGCAACCATTGACGGCGATGGCCCGAACCTGGACCAGATACAGCTTACACTCAAGGAATCGACAACATTGGCCGCGTCTATTGCCTCCATAAAATTCCACGCCACAGTTGCAAACAACATTGTATTTATGGTCGGTCTTCCACTGAATGCGAAAATCACTGTAACTGATCTCAGTGGCAAGAACCAGATGATGCAAAAATCAGTAGTGACCGCAAACGGCTCCGCATCGGTAAGCCTGCAAGACTTTGGCTGCGGAATCTATCTAGTAAATGTCCGCGGCGTCGGTAATGGCGTTAAACTCAACAAGACCATCAAGGTCATGCGCAAGTAAACCGTAAAAGAATACATCATGCACCCTCAAGGCCTAGGCTCAAGCGAGTCTAGGCTTTTTTATTTCAAAAGTTTGTTCTTTCCGATGGTGAACGAATGGCTATCAGCTTCTTTTAAAAAGGGGTCGAATTCAACCCCTTTGAAGTCGGGATTGTTGCGACTAAAGCAATTTGAGAAAGTTCTCGATACTCTTTGTAATGGTCGAAACATTTTCGCCGGTCCAATTCTTGTCGCTAGCGGAGAGCCTTTCGATGTACAGTTTATCGGAAAAAATATCTCGCACTCGCTTTACCACATCATTGACGTTATGCTCTCTCATTTGCTTATCGCCAAAGATGTACAAATCTAGGCAAACATGCAGTTTTTTATGGTCAACATGTTTGCTAAGATAGTAGATGTCGAAAAGATCCTTGTAGCGGGTCGATAAAGCCCCGAATTTCAGTAACGACCGTAATTTTTCGACCAGCATCTGTTCGTTGGAATTGACCAGCAGACTGACACTCCCGTTGTCAAAGGAAATGTCAAAATAATATTCCTCCTGACTTACATCTAACTTGGTATGCACGCCCAGGTCTATTTTGCTTTCTAGTTCGTAACCGCTAGAATCTTGAATTTTTATGCGGATTCGCCTACCTTTGTATTCCTGTTGCTTCAGTTCTTCGATATCCCCAAACCTTTCGATGCGGATTCCGTCTAGACAATTCATCTTTGCTACAAAGTCATCAATAGAGGCATCTGATAAGGGATAGCGTAGAAAATCTATATCCAAGTCTTGGGTTGCACGGCGGATGTTTCCCGTCTTGCTTCTCATGACCACACCGCCCTTGACAGTGATGTTGTGATGCAGAGGTCCCATGGAAATGGCTTTTAAAACAATGTCTTGGCAGACTTTCGCGGGGGCAGTGTTTTCGTTATACCCTTTCTCAATTTCTACATCAACCATGCTTTTGAGGCTAAGCATTATAGCACCTCCGCTTCCAGCACCTTTCTAATCATATCCGCTTTCGGCATTTGCGGCAAGTAATCCTGCACGAACTGCATGTCCAGTTCGTCAACTATCTTTCTATAGTTTAGGATGATTTCTTTATAGTAGTCGAAGGGCAAGTTTGACTTGTTGCGGATCAGTTCGAGCAGCATGCGTTCCCTGTTATACATTGAAACGGTTGCGCCGTTGACTGATTCTTGTACAGCTCCAAGAAACAGGATATCGCTATTCTCGAACTTCAGCACAACACGGTTGTCGGAAATTTTTGCTCCCCGCTCGGTTGCCAGGTAATATTTCTCGGGAATGGTATCGGTCAAACCGTAATGATAAAAAGCGGTATTCATCGTAAAAACCGCCTTAGGATATTTTGCGGAGATTAGCGAAGTTTCGGAAACATCCTTGCTATCGGAATAGAATCCTTTTGCGATGCGGAACAAACGGCCTTCGGCAATGGCCTTTTTTATCAAGTATTTTGAGCCGAACGTTTCAATGCATTGGGCGAGCGTCTGAAGCATATTTTTCCTAAATTCTGTAAAATGTGATTTTTTACAGAATTATAGCAAAAATATACGTTATTTCGACGAAAATTCAAGGTGGTAAGCCTACTTTCACTCATATAATCTCCTTTGACAGACAAGCAGAAACTGCCAAGTAATGAACATTTGTTCACTATAAATATAGTTTCTCAAGGGGAGGATGTCAAGAGATTTTCGGAGAATTTCGCAAATTTCTTTCATCCCGATTTTTTCTGTCATCACCGCGTAGGCGGGCGGACAGCACTTAACAACTTGTTGTTTAGTGCGCATGGCCACCAAGGTGGGGATTTCCCTCTCGCATATTTACTTATATTATCGCTTACATAGCCCCGTACCGAATGGTTCGGAGCGACCGGAAATTTTGAGATTCGTCTCTTATTCTCACTTCTGAAACCTAGACAACTTCAATTGACAGAGAATAAGGCGAACGCTCACGTCCCGATTGGGGCGTGGGTCGTTTGTGCTTATCATGTCAAAAGGCTTATGTCTAGGGCCTCAGAAGTTGGTGAGCACGCAAGAACGACTCCACGCCTTTTTTATTTGTGGAAATTGCAGCGCATTAAGGAACGGTTCTCGCAACGCTGGAGCCGCCATGACCGATTTGGACAAGAGCAAGATTCAAACCGTCGCACAGTACATCGACGAGGTTTCCAAGCAATTTTCTACAGGCAAGGCGACCGAACACAGCTACCGACCGGCACTTGCGAAACTGCTTGGCGACTTGCTCCCCAAATTCACCATCACGAACGAGCCCAGCCGAATCCAGTGCGGAGCGCCGGACTACATTATCGCGAAAGGGAAAGGCGCAACTTCAATTCCGGTTGCGTTTGTAGAGGCAAAGGACATTGGTGATAGCGACCTGGATGGAAACCGTCAGCACAAGGAACAATTCAACCGTTACAAGAACTCCCTAGACCATATCCTTTTCACGGATTATCTTGATTTTCATTCTTATGAAAGCGGGCTGCCGACTCAAAACATCCGCATTGCAGAAATCAAAGGGAACAAGATTGCGCTAATAGACGATAATGTTCCAATGTTTTTGGAAATGGTAGCGCACATTGCGGAATCAACACCGCAGAAGATTACAAGTTCTACAAAGCTGGCGCAGATGATGGCTGCCAAGGCGCGCCTCCTAGCCGAGGTGATTGAAAAGACTCTTGAAACCGATAGTGAAAAGACGAGTGAACTGGCGGGACAATGGAAATCTTTCCAGAAGGTGCTGATTCACGATTTGACGGAACGGCAATTTGCCGATATTTACGCACAGACAATCTGCTATGGAATGTTTGCGGCAAGACTCCACGACGACACTCCCGACACGTTCAGTCGAGAAGAAGCGGCGACACTCATTCCCAAGACAAATCCGTTCTTGCGCAAGGTTTTCCAGAATGTCGCCGCATTCGATGTAGATACAAGCATTGCATGGATTGTAGATGACCTGGCAGAAACATTCCGGGTGACGGACATGCCGAAGGTCATGAAGAATTTTGGAAAGGCTACGGGTCAAGCCGATCCGATGATTCACTTCTACGAAGATTTTCTACGCTATTACGACCCCAAGCAGAAAAAGGCGTGTGGCGTTTATTACACGCCCGAACCCGTTGTACACTTTATCGTCAATGCCGTTGATGAAATTCTGAAATCCCGATTCAATTTGAGTGATGGTCTTGCCGACACGAGCAAGGTGACGATTCGCCAAACTTCAAACCTGTATACGGACAATCGCACCAAAGACCACAAGAGATACGAAACGCGAGAATACCATAAAGTTCAAATTCTTGACCCGGCTACTGGAACGGGAACATTCCTTGCCGAAGTGGTCCGCAAGATATATTCCGGCATGGAAAATCAGAAAGGGGCTTGGCAGAACTATGTGGAAGAACACCTGCTTCCGCGCCTGAACGGTTTTGAATTCATGATGGCGCCATACGCCGTTGCGCATTTGAAATTGGACATGGTGCTGGCGCAGACGGGTTACAAGGCGAAACAGGATAAGCGACTTCGCATATTCCTTACCAATTCCCTCGAAGAATGTGACCATGACACGGGAACATTGTTTGCACAATGGCTTGCACAAGAAGCGAACGAGGCAAATCTTGTCAAACGCGATACACCCGTTATGGTGATGATTGGCAACCCGCCGTATAGTGTAAGCAGTAGTAATAAAAGCGCTTGGATCCAGGAATTATCGGAAACCTATAAGAAAAATTTAAACGAGAAAAATATCCAGCCGCTTTCGGATGATTACATTAAATTCATTCGATTAGGCCACTACTATGTAGAAAAGAATGGCGAGGGAATTCTGGCGTATATTTCGAATAATAGTTTTATAGATGGAATTATTCATCGGCAAATGAGAAAAGCACTGCTGGAAACTTTTGATGAAATCTACATTCTTGATTTGCATGGCGACACTCGTAAAAAGGAAACTGCATTTGATGGCGATAAAGATGAGAATGTCTTTGACATCATGCAAGGCGTAAGCATTAACATTTTTATTAAGAAAAAACAGAGTGTCATCCTGAGCGAAGCCCGTAAGGGCGAAGTCGAAGGATCTTTAGCCCGCGTTTACCATTATGAACTCTTCGGCAAACGCTTTGAAAAATACGCATTTTTAGCAAAGACTTCTTTTAGCGATGTGCCCTGGAAAGAATTGTGTCCGCAAAGGCCTCAGTTCTTTTTTGTTCCAAAGGATTTTTCAATACAAGAAGAATACGAAAAAGGCTTCAAGATTGACGAACTAATGAAAATGAATACAAGTGGGGTTCAATCAGGAAGGGATCTTTTATTTATAGATGAGAACCATTATGATTTAGAAGCAAGAATAGAAAAATTGTTGCAAAAGAAATATGATAGTAATTTTTCAAAATGTTACAATGTTGAAGATTCAAGCGGTTATCCGTTACTAAAAAGAATTGCAGAGTCACAATTTAATCCATCTAAAATACAGAAATATCTATACCGACCTTTTGATCCTAAGATTATTTATTATGACGAGAAATTAATAAAAAGAGCGTTTTTTAAAGTCCATAATAATCTAATTGAAAAAAAAGAGAATTTTGCTTTAATTGCATCGCGACAATGCATAGATAATTGGAAATATGTTTTTTGCACGAACAATGTTTGCGATATGAATTTGATTGCTAGTGCAGGGAAATTAGGTGGTGGAAACGTTTTCCCTCTCTACCTTTACCCTACTGAAGGTGAAGAAAAACTCGGCGAAACACGCAAGCCCAATCTAGACGAAAAAATCTGGCACAAGATCGACGCATGCCTAGATTCTTCGACTCCGTTCCCTTCGGCAAGCTCAGGGAACTACGCTCAGAATGACAATTCGCATATTACAACTCCTGAACAGATTTTTGATTACATCTACGGCGTTCTCCATACACCGTCTTATCGTGAAAAATACAAGGAATTCTTGAAAATTGATTTCCCGCGTATTCCTTATCCCGAAAACAAGGAAGAATTCGGACGCATCGTTTCCATCGGCAACAAGCTCCGCAAATTGCACCTGATGGAAGAAATTCCACCGCAGGCAACATCTTTCGACATCGAAGGCGACAATGCCGTGAGCGAAATTCGTTTTGAAAAGGAAAAGGTCTACATCAACAAGACGCAGTATTTTGCGAATGTTCCTGAACTAGCTTGGAACTTCTACATCGGCGGTTATCAACCCGCCCAAAAGTGGCTTAAGGACCGCAAAAATCGCACCCTTACCTACGACGACATCTCGCACTACCGCAAAATCATCGCCATCCTTATCGAAACTCACAAGCTGATGCAGACTCTTGATGAAATTGCGGGATAAATTCGTCTTATCAAAAAAAGGATGCGGTTCCTTTTCTATTCGCCGTAACTGTACGGGGCGCGCACGGTGATGACCAGGCTGTCGGTCTTGAACGAGCCCTGGTTCCCGAGACGGAACGTTGCTTGCCATATGTTCAAGAAACTAGCGTCGCGGTAGGCTTTGTCGGCTTCGTAGTTGTTCTTGATGCGCGAAGTCGAGAACATGTCGGCGATGGCGACGTCTTGGGGCAGGCCAGTCGCCGTGAAGTGCAGGCAGCCTATGTCCTTCTGCTCCCATCTTCTAGGGAGGATGTAGAGCGTGTCCCCGTTGCATTTCTCGGGCGATTCGGCCATGCGGAAAGAACAGTTGTTGTTCTTGAGGGCCTCGCGCCGGGTAGAATCGTCCATCCAATCGGGGCACGAGACGCATTTGTAGGCTGTGTCGAGATCGTAGTCGTATTCGTAGTCTGCGATAGAACATTTCTCGATGGTCTCGAACTCGGTGCCACTTGGCAGTTGCGACCTGTCGAAGTTCGTGTCGAGCGTGTAGCCCTCTAGCGTGTCAAGCCCCTCGGGGAACGAGAAGTAGGTCGTATCGTGGTCGCCGGCAGAAACCTTATGGTATATATTTGCGTACAAATTAAGGTCTATGTCAAACTTTTTCTCTTCGCCTTTTATGTCGACGAGGGCGAATCGTAAGTGGTTGTCGCTATCGGGGGCAAAGTTTATGCCGTAATTGTAATGCCTGTTGTAGTAATCAAAAGGCGGCATGTTTCTAATAGAATCGCTGTCACCCACCTTGATTTTCGTGACGCATGCGGGGTGTACCGAATCCGCGCTCTCGTTCTCGAGCAGCTTGCAATCGAGCGTTTCCAGGTACACGTTTGTGATGGAGTCTGTTGCGGTGAACGAAATCTGGAGTGTCGTTGGACGGTGCAACATTTCTGCTGCGGGGAGGCAGGTATGGTTATCGCAGTAGTCGTAGACCGGGTCCATTCCCAAAATGCGACCTTCGTCGTCTACGAGGATGAGGTTCCCGTTGGCGTCACAGGCCCCGAGGATGGTAGCGACGATTGCGGTCGCTGAAAATATGGCGATTTTCTTGTGCATATCGGAAAAATAACAAAATAGGGGCTGCACAGATCGCTGTTTCGCAAATAGCCTGACAAGGTGCAAGAATGCAGAGATGGAATGGTTTCCGGGTATGCTGCCGTAGTCCGTAGACAACGTTAATGCGCTTTCGTAGGCCCGTTTCAGGAACTTTTAGTATATATTTATGTACGGCGGATTCCGGTGGTTCGGAATCCTGCCTAGAAAAGGTATGGGAAATATGGGCTTTGGTTTGCATAAGGGATTGCCGGTTTCGGCGCTTTGCCTAACAGTGTTTGGTTTTATCGGGGCGGGTGCCGAGCCGCTGGCTTTTCCGGAGGCGCTTGGTTTTGGTGCGCAGGTCACGGGTGGTCGTGGCGGCAGCGTTTATCACGTGACGAACCTGAACGATGACGGTGCGGGTTCCTTCCGCGATGCGGTGAGCCAGGGCAACCGTATTGTGGTCTTTGACGTGGGTGGCATCATCAACATCAAGACGGCAGTTTCTATCAAGAGCAACATTACCATCGCGGGGCAGACGGCTCCGGGCGAGGGAATTGCCATTCACGGCGGCAAGCTCAGTACCGGCAAGCAGAGCAATATCATCATCCGCTACCTGCGAATCCGTCCGGGCGAAAATACCGCGTCCGAGAAGGATGACGCACTCAACCTTTACGATTCCAAGAACGTAATCGTGGACCACTGCTCGGTGGAACTTGCGCCATGGAACAACTTCGGCGGTTCTTCGGACAATGCAAGTTACCGCGTCACGGGCATTACGGTGCAGAACTCGCTGATTGCAAACCCTATCGGGCAGCAGTTCGGTGCGCATATCGAATCGGTGGATGGCACTTGGGCTTGGTACTACAACGCCTTCGTGAACACGCACAACCGAAACCCGCTTGACAAGATTAACGACGTGTTCGTGAACAACATCCTCTACAACTTCGAGGCGGGCTACACGACGCACACTAGCACGCACTTCAATCACGATATCGTGAACAATTACTTTGTCTATGGCCCGAAGGGGAGTAACCCGTGGTTCCAGGTAGACAAGAACCAGAGTATCTACGCGAGCGGCAACATGATCGACACGGACCGCGACGGAAAACTGAACGGCGGGCCTTCGAGTATTTACTACTATCAGGGCGTGGGTGAGGAACTTGCGAAACCCTGGAGCGAACTTACGACATCGGGCCCGATGCTCAGTGCAGCAAGTGCGTGGCGCTACGTGACGTCGCAGAGCGGCGTGCTTCCGTACGACGACATCGATTCGCTGGTGTGGTACCAGGTGAATACGCTTGGAACGGCCGGTGCGCTCGTGAAGAGCGTGGGCGCGATGGGGCTCAAGACCAATAACGGCTGGGGAGAGGTGATTGCGGGGAAGGCCGCGACCGATTCCGACAAGGATGGCATGCCGGATTACTTCGAAGAGGCTCTTGGTTATGACAAGTCAAAAGATGACGCCATGACCAAGGAAAGCGATGGCTACGTGCGTATCGAGAAGTATATCAACTGGCTGGGCGCCATGCATGCGACGGCTGCGGGCGGGAAGTCCCTCGATTTTGATCTGCGCACGATTACGCGCGGGTTCAAGGATGTATCGCCGACCTACAGCGTCTCTGCTGCGGAGAACGGAAGTGTGGAACTTGCGGGTGACGGCTATACGGCAAGGTTTGCGCCCAAGGCGAATTTCAGCGGGCTTGCTTCGTTCAAGTACACCGTGAAGGGCAACGACAATACCGAATATACGGGCCGCGTCGAGGTGCTTGTGGAAAAATCTGCCGGCGCAGATACTTCGACTGTGCAGCCGCAGGACTCGTCATCTGTTGTCGCGGGCGATTCAACGGCGACGGATTCGACAACCGTGATACGGGATATCCGTCGTGCACGCCCTGCCGACATGCGCGGGGCTACGCATAAGGAATACCGCGACCTGAAGGGACGTCGCTTCGACAGGCAGATCCCTTACAGGGTAATGTTTTAGAAATTCGCTTTTTCTGCCAGATTTGGCGCACGCTGGGCAAAAATCACGCTTTTTTGCGTTGCTGGCGGATTGCCCGGCCCGCGATAACGGCCACTTTTTTATCTTTTGGGCGAAAAAGGGCGCAGGGAAATCCCCCGCGTTGCAATTTCGCGTTTTAAACAAGCAATCGACCCGCGGGCTGCCCGCCAAGGCTTTGCTCCGGGTCACAAAAACGAAGGATATATGGCAAATCGTGTTGTAATCGGCTCCCAGTGGGGCGATGAAGGTAAGGCGAAGGTTGTTGATTTCTTGACGCTCGATGCGGATATCATCGTGCGCTTCCAGGGCGGCGCGAATGCGGGCCACACCGTCGAGGTGGGCGACCAGAAGTTCGTGTTCCACCTGATTCCCTCGGGCATCATGCACCAGGACAAGATTTGCGTCATCGGTAACGGTGTCGTGCTCGACCCCATCCAGACGCTCGCCGAGATTGCCGACCTCCACACGAAGGGAATCAACCCGGAAGGCCGCCTGTTCATTGCGAATAACGCCCACGTGGTGCTCCCGTACCATTCCACGCTCGACAAGGCGAAGGAAAAGAAGGCGGGCAAGGCTGCCATCGGCACGACGGGCCGCGGCATTGGCCCCTGCTACAGCGACAAGGTGAACCGCATCGGCGTCCGCGTGGGTGACCTCATGGACGAACGCGAACTGCGCCCCCGCGTCGAGGCGATGGCGAAGGTCCACAACGAAGAATTTACCGTGATGTACGACGTCCCGGCGATTGACCCCGAAGTGGTCATCAAGGACTACCTCGAACTCGGCCAGAAGATCAAGCCGTTCGTGACCGACGTGAGCGAGATGCTCTACAAGGCCGTGAAGGCCGGCAAGCGCCTTGTGTTCGAAGGTGCCCAGGGCACCATCCTCGACGTGGACCAGGGTACCTACCCGTTCGTGACCTCCAGCAATACGGTCGCGGGTTACGCGAGCTGCGGCGCGGGCGTCGGACCTACGGCCCTGGACGAAGTCTGGGGCGTGGTGAAGGCGTACACGACCCGCGTGGGTAACGGCCCCTTCCCGACGGAACTTCTGGACGAGACGGGTGACACGCTCCGCAAGATCGGTAACGAATATGGCGCCACCACGGGCCGCAACCGCCGTTGCGGCTGGTTCGACGCCCCGGTCGTCCGCAAGGCGGCCGTCGTGAACGGCCTCACGCACCTCGCCATCACCAAGCTCGACGTGCTCGACACCTTCGACACGGTGAAAATCTGCACCCACTACGAATGCGACGGCGAAAAGCTCGACTTTATCCCGAACCAGCTCTCGAAGGTGGGCCGCTGCACTCCGGTGTACGAGGAAATGCCCGGCTGGAAGTGCGACACGACCAAGTGCCGCAGTTACGACGAGCTCCCGGAGAACGCAAAAAAATATTTGCAGAAAATGGCTGAACTTGTTGACGTAAAAATTGGTATGATATCTATTGGCGCTAAGCGCGACCAGAGTATCGTAATCGATAAGGGCCTCGCGAAGGGGTTGGGTCTGTAACTAGAAACAGGAGAATCGCACATGGTGGACTCTACAATTCTTGGACTGCTGAAGGGTGTTGAACTCTTCTCGGAGTTGAGCGAAGAACAGATCGGGATGCTTGCCAATCTGGTGGTGTCCCAGAACTTCAACCGCGACGAGACGGTTGTGCTTGAGGGCGACGATTCGGTGCAGGCGCTCTACCTCATCGCGTCGGGCTCGGTGCAGGTCTACATGACCGGCGTCGATGGTCGCGAAACGATCCTCAGCTTCCTTGAACGCGGTGACTTCTTCGGCGAAATGTCGCTCATCGACGGCGAACCGAGGTCTGCCTCGGTGCGCACCGTGACCGACGCGCAGTTGCTCATCATCCACCGTGAATCCTTCCTGCAACTCATCCGCCAGTCCCCCGAGATTGCGATGGGCCTCCTGAGCGAACTCAGCAAGCGCCTCCGCAAGGCGAACCGCCAGATCGGGTCGCTCTCCACGATGTCTGTTAGCGGGCGCGTGGCCGGCACTCTCCTGAACCTCATGGAAGAACGCGGCGTGCGCATCCACACCGACAACGGCAACATGGTGACGGTCATCCACAACCGCCCGACCCAGCAGCAGCTGGCCGACATGTCGGGTACTACCCGCGAGACCGTGAGCCGCATCTGCTCCCTGTTGGTGAAGACGAACGCGATTGCCATGACCGGCAAGGACATCGTCATCTTCGACGAAAGCGCCTTGCAGGAAAAGGCTACGAAGGGCTAGTGGTTGGCGGCGCGTTGCGGCCGCCTATTGACCTGTGACTAATGACCGCTGTATGAATAAACTAAAATCCATTATAAACAAGTTGTTGACCTGGTTCAAGACGTCGCCTATCGTGAAGGCGGTAATAGTCTGGATTGTGGGCCTGGTTGTGCTCGCCTTTGTTGTCGACAAGATTGCGTTGCCTATATTCTCCGGGCATTTCGCAAAGACGGGCATTGTGCCGAACCTGGAAGGGCTTGAGGCTTCTGCAGTGGAAAAGGCGCTCGATTCCGCCGGATTCAAGTACGAATGGCTCGAGGAGGGCCGCTACAGCGCACAGGTGCCTGCGGGCATGGTGCTCGTGCAGATGCCTGCCGCGGGCCGTACCGCAAAGCTCGGCCGCACGGTAAAGCTCACCAGGAGCCTTGGCGTGCGCGAGGTGGAAATCCCTGACCTGCGCGGCAAGAGCCAGAAACAGGCCGAAATCTCGCTTACCCGTGCCGGCCTCGTGCAGGGCGAAATCGTGAAGGGCGCCCATGCGAGTATCCCCCGCGGGGTAGTTATCCGCACGGAACCGATGGCGGGTAACAAGGTCCGTATGGGCGATACGGTGAAGGTCGTTATTTCTGCGGGTGTAACCACCGGCAAGGTGATGCTTCCTTCGTTCGAAGGCGAAATAATGGATAACGTTTACCCGAAACTCGAAAAGCTCGGGTTCCGCGTGGGCAAGATCAAGCGCGTGAAGGGCGAAAACGGCGAAATGTCGGGCACGGTTCTCGAGACCGCTCCGAAGGAAGGCGACTACCTGAAGCCCGACACGAAAATCGATTTCGTCATTGTGGACTAAACTATGAATTTTTTTGCCAAGCTGCTTGCCGTACTTGCTTGTACTGCGTTCGCCCTTGTGGCGTGCAGCTCGGCTCCCGTGAAAAAAACGGATAGTGATGCTCCGGCGACTCCGGCGGTCGCGGCGCCTGCTGCGGATGCCCCGCAGGAATACAAGGGCAATCTCGATACGGCGCATGCCGCGTTTATTGCCGCGATGGACATGGAACTCCGTGGGCTTGACCGCGAGTCCGATTCGCTGTGGATTCTTGCGTGGCAGTACGACCCCCAGAACCGCTACCTTGCCTTCAAGGTGGCTCAGAAACTGCTTACACACGGCGCGGATTCGCTTGCGGTCGGCATTGCGGTAAAGGCGAATTCCCTGAAGGGGAAGGTGACTGCATCGCAGCTCGAGACGATGGCGCGCGTGTACCTGGTGGCAGGCATTGCCGATTCCGCCCGCAAGTACTTTGTGGCCGCCCTCGATTCCTCGAAGAACCAGGACATGAAGCTGCTGTACGACTACAGCCTCTTTTTGGAAGCGGTGCAGGACAAGGAAGAACTGGTTCGCGTGTACGACCGGCTGCTCCCGCAGGCGAACTACATCCAGTCGCTTTTCAACAGGCAGGTAAAGCTGCTCGCCGAACTGGGGCGGGATTCCGCTGTCGTGGAACTCTTCATGAACGCGTACGACGCTACGGGCGACAGGGAATACCTGGCGAAGGGCATGCATGCGCTGGTGCTGCAGAAGCGTTTTGTCGAGGCGCGCGCGATTGCCGATACCATTACGGGTTCGACCGAATCCGATGCGATGATGATCGAGCTTGCTCTCCTCACTTTTGTCGATGGTCCGCGTGAACCTGTACTCAAGTTCCTCAAGAAGAAGTATTACGACGATGGCGTTCGCGTGCCGGAACTCATTTACCACCTCGGGCTCAACGAGTACATGCTGCACGAGACTGACAGCGCGAAGGTCCATTTGGACAGTGTTCACCTGAAGCTGGTGCGCGACCCTTCTTACGGGGCGCAGGCTTGCAGGACCCTTTCGGCAATCGCTTTTAGTCGCGGGCAGAACAAGGAAGGCGTGCGTTATGCGGAGCAGGCGGATTCCCTGCTGCAGGGCGAAGGGAAGGTGTTCCTTGCGCTTGCGCTCGGGACGGCGAAGGAATACGACAAGGCGTATGCGCTGCTGGACTCGATGCTCGGCGTGTGGAGCAAGTGGACCCCGCTCGAGGCGGTCGTGGATTCCGCGCAACTGAACAAGCTGATGGCCGCCGCGAAGGTAAAGTACCGCAGGTTCCAGAGAGCATATGCCGACGTGCTTATGTTGCAGGCCCGCGACCTCGAAGGCAAGACCGTGTTTACGGATTTCTTCAAAAATCTCAGTCCCCTTGCGGGCAAGCCGAAGGAATCCCTGAAGGATTCCCTGAACCGTGCCGCTGCACGCGAGGCGCGCACGAAGGCGCATCTCTTCTGGGAAAGTATTCTGGCCGAGGAACCCGACGATGCCGCGCTCCGTTTTACGATGGCCCGCAACCTCGAACGTCTCGGCCGCATAGACGAGATGTTTGCGATGTTCGAAGCGATTCTCAAGTCGCCTCAGCTGCAAAAGCTCGACTACCCCGAGGTGGCAAACTACTACGGCTATACGCTCATTAACTTGAACCGCAACAAGGCCGAGGTGGAATACGGCTATTCGCTCGTACTCAAGGCGCTCGACGCGATAAAGGGCGACAAGCCCGATGCGATTATAGATTCCAAGGCCTGGGGGCTCTACCGCTTGGGCCGCTTCCAGGAAGCGCTCGAGGTGATTTTGCAGGTCAATCCCGAAAAGTTCAAGGACGATGACGAGTACTTGGAACATTTGGCCGCGATACAGGATGCCGCAGGCAAGAAGACCGAGGCGGCGGAAACATACCGCAGGCTTTTGAAGCTCAGGCCCAGACACCCGGCGGCGCTCGAATTCCTGAAGGGCAAGAAGTAATATTCATGTGTTCGTTTGTCTTAAATCGCACTGCTTTCGTGAACCGCATTGCGCTCGCTGTGCTTTGTGCCGTGACCGTGTGGATTGCGGGGTGTGCGTCGTCGAAACCCGCAGTGGAACCGACTGCGGCGAAGTGCGTGGCCGGCGCAACAGATGCCGGCGCAACAGATGGCGCGGCAAGTGCGGCAAGTGCGGCAAATGCAGGTGTGGCATGTGCGCCCGAAGCGCCGAAGCCTGATAGCCTCCGCGCGAAGATGGCGATTACCCTCGTGGACCAGAACGGCAAGGAACAGAACCTGGACGCGGTACTGTTCTCGGTACCCGGGAAGCGCTACCGCATGGAACTCACGGGCCCGATGGGGATAGGCGTCGCCTCGCTCCTGTGGCAGGAGGAAGGCTGGACCATGACCTTCCCGACGGAGAAACTCTACATGAAGGGCGCGGGCTACATGGTGGGGCTATTCGGTGAACCCTCTATCCCGACGGTGAATATCCACCAGGTGGCCTCGCTGTTCAAGGGAACGCTCCTGCCCGAGGGCTACGAGGAGGTTGAACCGCCTGGCGACTCCACGCGGGTGGAGGGCGTTACCTATGCCCGCGAGAAGACGGGGCGCTCGTTTACGTTCGCGAAGGAAGGCCAGCATGTGGTGTGGCTCTCGCGTATGGGCGGTGACGGCAAGTCTGAAACCATCCGCTATTTTGACTTCAGGGAGTTCGAGGGCGTGGAGATGCCCGAAAGAATCGTGTTCGAGCGCGGCGGCGCGAAGTATCTCGAAATCCGCGTGAAGAAGGTGGCCCGCGGGAAATCGTTTAGCCCCGGGACCTGGCGCCTTACCGTTCCCAGGAGTTACAAGGCCGTCGGGGAATAATTTTTCAGGCCCTATTTTTTGTAAATTGTAACCATGAAGTTTAATGCGACCCTATTTGCATTGTTTTTGGGTGTACTCGCTTTTGCGCCGAACTCGTTCGCCGTAGATACTCTTGAAGTGTTTGCGCTGCGTATCCAGTTCCAGGAAGAGAAGAACGACAACTCGCTTACGACGGGCACGGGCGTTTTCGATTCCGACAAGAAGGAGAAGGACGCCTACAGCCTCGACCCTCCGGGCCGCAGGGGTACGGCATCGTACTGGCTCAAGCATTTTGAATTTGCGAACAACTACTTCAATGCGGTGAGCGGCGGGAACCTGGTGGTAAAGGCCCGCGTGTTCCCTGACCCCTCCACGGGTTCTACCGTCTATACGCTGGCCAAGCCGATTATCGACTACAACCGCACGAGCAAGAAGAAGGGCGAAAAGACTGCCGAGTACGACGAGGCCCGCAGTCGCGACTACCTCACGTTCATTTACGACGCCATTGCCGCTGCCGCCGCAGATTCCTCGGAGGCGGGGCCGTTCCGCATTCCGGTTTCGGAGAACCCGAACGTGAAGCGTGCCTACATGATTATACATGCGGGCGCGAGCCGCCTGGTGGATGGCGGGAGCATGGGCACGAAGGGTGCGGACACTCCGGGCGACTTTATGGACATCTACATTGCCGGCGACGACTGGCAATACCTGCTGGCTGATTCCGCGAAGAGCAAGGCCGCAGAACCGATTATCGGGCTTACGAGCGTCGGCGATACCGCGACGATGGGCATCCGCATTCCGGGCGGGAAGGTCGATACGCTCCGTTCGGTGATGGTGCTGAGCGAAACCGCCTCGCAGGATGGCCTCAACTGGGGCGTGAACGGGATTCTGGTGAACCAGCTTGCGCGCGAGATCGGACTCCCGAACACCTATGACGTGGTGAAGGGGATAAGCCGCCTCGGCTATTACGACGTGATGGACTTTGCGGGTTACAACGCGGGCAACGGATTCATGCCCTCGATGCCTGCCGCGTGGGAACGCGCCTACATGGGCTGGTCGCAGGTAAAGGAAGTTCGCCCTGTTGCGGGTAAGCCCGTGACGGTGGATATCTCTGCCGCGGGTACGGGCAAGGGGACTGAAATCGTGAAGGTCCCGCTCTCTGCTAGCGAATACCTGCTTATCGAAAATCGCCAGCGCAGCTGGAGCGATGACGGTACGGTGAACGTGATTCTCGGGACGACGGATGACGATGTGGATACCACCTGGCGCACGGTGCCGGTGGATAGCCTGAGCCTCGTGTTCGAGGACAGCGTGTGCGTGAAGAACAAGGACGGCGCCTGCGTGGATGGCAAGTTCACCGTAAACAAGAAGAAGGCGAAGGGCCTTATCGTTGGCCTGAGCAGCTACGATGCGGGGCTGCCGGCGAGCGGCATCGTGGTGTGGCGCGTGAATGACTGGTACCTGCGCGAGACCTTGCAGTACGGCATCGCGAACTTCTGGGGCGGCGACACCCTGCGCGACCACCAGTTCGGAATCGCGATGGTGGAATCCGACGGCGTTCTCTCTATCGGGAAGACATTCAAGAACGCGCTAGGCGAGGATACATACGACTACGGAAGCGGTACGGACCTGTTGCCGCACCTGCGCTACTCCGAAAAGAAGAAATTCGATACGGTGAAGGCGATTGGGCCCTCGGGCTACGCGAACACGATGACCACCATGGGTGGCTATACCGGCGTGAAGATTACGGTGAACGTGCCGAAGGATGCCCGCGAGGAAAAGACCGCGAACGCCTTCATGGGCGACAGCGTGGTGAACTTTGCCGCACAGACAATCAGCGTGACGATAAGCATTGACGACGGGAGTATCGAGGGCGGTAAGTTCCCGCGCGAGATTGGCCTGAATTCGGCGGTGCGCGGCGCGGTGTTCGTGGATGATCCTGAAAATGAGGGCGAGAAGATTCTCGTGGTGGGTGCGGAAGACGGTACGCTGCAGGCGTTCAATGCGATGGGCGATACGCTGTTCGTTGCCGATACCGCGATTGTGCAGAAGTCGCTTGCCCGCAATGGCGCCGAGCGAGAAGTGCCGCTGTACCGCGTGGGTGCAAGCTTTGGCCCGCTGGTGGGCATAGCGAGCGATGGCAAGGATGTTTACAGTCTGCATAAGGAGCACTTCGTGAGAACATCTTTCAAGGGTGGGCTCCCGACCGTCGATGCACAAAGGATGACGGGTACGGTTGCCGGCCCGGTTATTGTGGATGACCGCATTTGGGTACTTCGTGAGGACGCTGTCGATCATGCGGTGCTGTCGGATGGAGAACTCAAATGGCAAGACGCTGCCCCTGCCTGGAAGGAACCTGGATTTGTTTCGGAAGACATGGCGTATTGCCCGCACAAGGATGGCGTGGATTTCCTTGTGGTTGCCGGCTCGGGTGGAGAAATTCTCCGTGTTGCTGTACCCACGGGCATGGCAATGA
Organism: Fibrobacter sp. UWCM; assembly: GCF_900129735.1. Lineage (NCBI taxonomy): Bacteria > Pseudomonadati > Fibrobacterota > Fibrobacteria > Fibrobacterales > Fibrobacteraceae > Fibrobacter > Fibrobacter sp. UWCM. The sequence goes on from NZ_FQWR01000005.1 coordinate 136,781, forward strand.
GCAGGTCCGAAATCGTCTCGAAGCAGAAGGGAGAAACCTTCCGTGTTGCTTGTGCGGACATTGATAGGGATGGTGAGAATGAACCTGTAATTGTGGGCAGCCGCGGGACCGTAGCCGCCTTCAAGATGGAAGACAGAATCAAGACTCTCTGGACCAAGACGTACAAGCGTGGAGCCGCCGGTACGAGCGGCCTGAAGGACGAGACTTCCGGTATTGCGCTGGGTGATATCAACGGCGACGGCTACCCCGAAATCGTGTTCCTGGGCGACAACCTCGTGTATGCGCTCGACCGCTCGGGTCTCCCGATTGCTGGTTTCCCGGTGAAGATATCCCGCGGTACCCCGGTTACGGGATTCATGAGCGACCCGCTCCTTGTGGATGTTACCGGCGACGACATTCCCGAGATTCTTGTCCCGAGCAGCGACGGCCTCGTGTACGCCTATACGGGCAAGGGCACGGAAGTGAAGGACCAGTTCCCGCTTGCCGCAGGAAGTTTTGAATACCAGGATACGCTTGGGACAATCTACCCGATGAGCATATTTGTCGCGGATGCGGTTCCGGGAAAGAAGTCCGCGGGGCCTGAACTTTACGCATTGCACCGCAACAGCCTCTCCGCTTTCCGCCTGCGCAAGGCGAACGGGGCGGCTGCGGAATCGCCTGCGGCATGGGCTCTCCCCGCGGGTGGCAACGAGCGCACGGGTTACTTTGATGCCAGCAGGCTCGGCGACGTGGAGAAGGAATCCGAGAAGGACGAAATAAGCGAGTTCTTCGTATTCCCGAACCCGGTACGCGGAGGTGTCGCGAAGGCGCGTTTCGAGATTGGCGCGCAGGCGAAGGAAGCTACTCTCGAGTTCTACGACATCACGGGCCTTTGCGTGTTCAAGCAGAAGATGGATGAACCTGCGCAGGGCCGCAACCAGTTCGAAAATCTCGACCTGAAGAAGCTCGGTTCCGCCGTCTATACGGTGAAACTCAAGGTGAAGTTCAAGAGCGGGAAGACGAAGCAGAAACTCTACCGCGTGGGTGTAATCAAATGACCTGCGGAAATTTATACAAACTAACGCTTGCAGGCGTGGCTATCTCGTTCCTGCTCACGTTCTCCGCCTGCACGGCAAGCGGCGAACCCGAAGAGATTGCCCCGACGGCCCCGAAGTCCGATTCGGGAACGGCGAGTTCTTCTTCTGGCGCTGAGTCTTCCAGTAGTGAATCCGGGAATGGCGGGGAACGCGATTCTTCTATCTACAATCTTTTGCGTTGGGTTGAATTCCAGGGCGGGAAGGCGAAGGTCAATTCTGTCGAGTTCTCTTTCAGTGCGTATTCCGTTTCGGCGACGGAAGTGACGCAGGCGGCATATGCGGAGGCGATGGGCGGCATGCCTGACCAGCCAAAGGATGCCCCCGAGAACCCCGTGGTGAATGTTTCCTGGTTCGATGCGGTACTCTTTTGCAATGAACTTTCCAAGAGCATGGGGCTCGATACGGCCTACGTCTATTCTTCCGTGGGCGACAAGAACTACCTGCAGGCTCTCGAAATCGATTACGGGGTGGAATCGTTCCGCCTTGCCACAGAAATCGAGTGGGAAATCGCTGCGCATGGCGGTACGAACACGATGTTCTACTGGGGTACGGACAAGGCGTCGGACTACGTGTATTACGGACAAACTTCTGGCCCCACGAGGGTAGGGAGCTATCCGCCGAATCCCTACGGCCTGTACGACATGGCGGGTAACGTCGCCGAATGGGTAAACGACTGGTACGGCGCATTCCCGACGAAGGCCATGGACAATTACACGGGTGCCACTTCGGGTACGGCCCGCGTGGTGCGCGGTGGCGGCTGGAGCGACCCCATCAAGGGCTGCGCTCCGGATGTCCGCGAAAAGAAGGACCCGCTCTATACGGCTCCGACGCTTGGGTTCCGCGTGGTTTATTCCCGCGGACTGCTCTAATTTTGTTAGATTATAGCCCATGAAAAGGATTGTGCTTGCGACCCTTTGTATGGGTCTATTTTTGGCTGGTTGCTCCAAGGAAGAACCGGCTCCGCTCCCCGAATTGCCGAAGGTGGAAATCCCAGAGACTCTCGTGGGCCTCTATTCGGGCAGGCTCCCCTGTGAAAACTGCAAGGCCCGCGGCGTTCGCATGGAACTTGCCGAAGACAGCACGCTGCTCTTTGTGCAGACTCTTATGACCGATACGGTGAAGGTCGATTCGCTCAGGGGCAAGTACTCGTTTGGCGACGGGAAGGTTTCCGTGGTGCTCGATGACGGGCTTCGCCTGAACTTTGCGGTCGACAAGTATGGTGCGCTCTCGATGCTTACCGGTGCCGGTACAGTCTACCTCGACGAGAACGGCATGAAGGCCGACCTTATAAAGATTATTACTGCACCCAAGAAAAAGGAAGGAGAAGTAAAATGAAGGCAAGGACGCTGATTGTTGACGATGAACCGCTCGCCCGCGTGCGCATGCGTTCGCTCCTGGAAAAGTATTCCGAGGACCTCGAGATTATCGACGAGGCCGGTTCGGGCGCCCAGGCGATTTCGAAGATAAACGAGCTCACTCCGGACGTGGTGTTTCTCGATATCCAGATGCCCGACATGGATGCCTTCGAGGTGCTGAAGAACGTGGACGAGGACGTGATGCCGCTCATCGTGTTCACTACCGCGTACGAGAACTTTGCACTCCGCGCCTACGAGGAGAATACGGTGGATTACCTGCTGAAGCCGGTAGATCCCGAACGCCTCGAGGCGACGATGGAAAAGTTGCGCAAGCGCCTGCCCGATATCGAGGCGACGAACCAGATGCCCGCGGATTTCTCGTGGGAAAAGTTCCGCTCCCTCATGGCGATGGGCGACCAGTACCTGCAGCGCATCCAGGTGAAGATCGGTGACCGTATCTTGCTCGTGAACGTGGACGAGATTATCCGCTTCCACAGCGAGGAGAAGTATACGACCGTCTATACGCCGACGAACCAGTACATCATAGACACTCCGCTCGTGGATCTCGAGAAGAAGCTCGACCCGCGCCAGTTTGTGCGTGTGCACCGTGCACATCTCGTAGCCATCGACTACATCGCCGAAATCCGCAAGTCGGACATGAGCCGCCTGAATGTGGTGCTGCGCGACAAGGACCGCACGCAGATTCTGGTGAGCCGCAACTTCGTGAAGTCCGTACGCAATCTCTAGTGAATTATGGAACAGAATCCGAATAAGTTCTCGATAAAGAAATTCCTGAAGTCGCTCGCGCGCGAGATAATCGTGCCCATCGTGCTTGCGCTCGTGGTAATCCAGTACGTGATTCAGGCATTCCAGATCCCGAGCGGGTCCATGGAAGACACCTTGCATACCGGCGACTTTCTGCTGGGGCTCAAGTTTACCTACGGTTCCCCGATTCCGTTTACCAACAAGCACTTTCCCGGGTATGCCGAACCCAAGCCCGGCGACGTGGTGATTTTCCGTTACCCGGGGGAGCCGGAATACCCCGACAACAATCCCGCGCGCTACACGCACCTGTTCAACGCGCTGATGTTCGGGAACTTCTACTGGGACCACGAACCCGAGGCGGGGCAGCCGCACCTGGTACACTTCGCGGACGGCCCGAAGGACTACATCAAGCGTTGCGTCGCCGTGCATGGCGATACCGTTGCCGTACACGAGGGAAGGCTCTACATCAACGGAGTCAAGCAGGATACGATTCCCGGACGCGGCAAGTGGACCGAGACGTACCGCAGCAAGTCCCCGCGTGACGAGCGCGAGACCTTCGTGATTCCGAGTGTGGGTGACGAGTTCGTGCTGGATTCGCTCCCGCTCGAGAAACTCTGGTGGATGCGTTCCATAATCCTGCAGGAAAATCCGGATAGCCACGTGGAACTGGAACTTACGCTGTTGAAGGACGGTGTGGAGGACAACAACTTCGAGTTTACCGACTTCAAGGTGCCGGTGGAAAATGACCGCGGCATGCTCTTGAATGCGATGTTCACGCGCAACAGGACCGTAATCCAGCACAGGCTTACGCAGGGCGATACGGTGAGCGGCGCGATGAGTTTCTCGTATTTCCGCGAGCTGGCCCGCATCGGCTTTTTGCCGCTGTTCGACCCGCACGCGAAGGGCGGGTTTACGCGCCAGGTGAGCTATGTGGGGCTGGAAGGCTCGATACTGCGTGACCTCGAGGGCAATGTCGCGATGTACAGTTCCCCTGCGGTTGTTGTTGCGGATTCCGCTGTGGCACAGGACAGCGCCGGCAGGGATACGCTTGCTTCTGACAGTGTGTTTGCGGAACCGAATACGCTCCCGCGTCTCAAGATTCGCCGCAAGCTCACGATTGACGGGAAGGAGATTGACCGCTATACGGTGAAGACTCCGCTGTTCTTTATGATGGGCGACAACCGCGACAATTCCGCCGATAGCCGTTACTGGGGCTTTGTGAACCTGAGGAATATCCGCGCGAAGGCTTCCGTCATCTACTTCTCCTTCGAGAACGACGACCAGGCGTTCAGCCTGGGGAATCCGTTCACCTGGTGGCGCATTCCCTTCCGTATCCGCTGGTCCCGCATTGGCAAGGTAATCCCGCTTATCGAGCGTTAAGGTATACCCGATGAAGAAGAGCCGCCCCGCATACGTCTACGCCTTTGCACTGGTGCTTGCATGCATCGGCTTTTGGGCGTGCGCGACGCAGGTGGCGCCGGGCGGCGGGCCCGAAGACAAGTTGCCTCCCCGCATTGCGGCGGTGTACCCGGCCCCGAATACGACGAACCATCCCGAAGAACTCTACGTGAAGCTGGAATTCGACGAGTGGGTGAACGCGTCTATCCCGCGCAGCGCCGTATCGATTTCTCCGCCTATCGAGGGAAAGATGAAGTTCGAGGTGAGCGGGAAGACGGTGGTGCTCACTTCGCGTGCCACGCTCGATACGGGAACTACGTACACGGTTACGTTCGCGAGCGGCATCAAGGACCTGCACGGCAACGCGCTTGCAAAGCCGTTCAACGTGGTGTTCTCTACGGGCGACCATATCGACTCGCTCACGCTTTCGGGCCGCGTGCTGGTGAACGATTCCATGACGCGCAAGAAGACTTACCCGAGCATAGGGCTGTTCTTGATGGGCGCGGAACGCGAGGGCCGCAGGTACCTGGAAAAGTACCGCGATACGGCGACGAAGGTGCTCGATACGCTCCCGCTGCTCACGAAGGAGCCCCCGCTGTTCATGACGCGCGCGGATAGCGTGGGCAGCTTTACGCTTACGGGGCTCAAGCCGGGCCGTTACCGCGTGGTGGCGTTCGTGGACGTGAACGGTAACCAGAAAATCGAGCCTGCGCAGGAACTCGCGGGCGTGTGGGTGAAGGACCTCGAACTGACCGAGGAAACGAAGGATACGCTCTGGGTGGCGCTTGCCGACCAGGATACGTCCCTCCTGGAACTGGAATCGGTGAGCCAGCCTTTTGCGCATGTGCTCGAGGCGAACTTCTCGAGGCCGGTGTTCTTTGATTCCGCGTTCGCCGATACCGCGAACTGCACGCTTACTTACCCCGACGGCAGTACGGTGCACCCGAGGTACGTGTATATGGGGGCCTCGAGCAACAAGCCTCAGTTCTACTTCGATTCTATCCCCGCTCCCGAGCTTACGTACAAGTTTGCCTGTAAGTACGCGAAGGATTCCCTTTCCCGTATGCTCGATACCTTGCGTGACGAGGTGGAATGGAACTGGGTGGAGAAGGCGAGCGATACGCTTGACCCTGCAATCTCGAAGACCCAGCTGTATTCGATGACAAAGTCCGCCTTCCCGGGTGATACGCTCGTGGTGGCCTACAACAAGCCGCTCGATTCGCTCAAGGAAACGTTCCATGTGGCGATAAACAAGGATACGGTGAAGGTTGACATGAAACGCCTCGATGCCATCCGGTTCATGGCGGTGCCTGCCGAGCCCTGGCCGACCGATGCCGCAGTGGATTTCTTGATGGGTTACATGGACACGACGCTCGCGAAGGCGGATAGCAACGGCGTGCGCGATACGGTTATAGAACTCAAGTACAAGAAGTTGGTGCGCTTTGAAACCGTTCCGAAGATCAAGCTTGCGTCGCTCAAGGGCACGCTCAAGAATGCGAACCCGGGCGTGACGGTGCGACTCGCCTCTGTCGATACCAAGAAGTATTTCTACACGAAGTGCGACCACGGCGGAAAATTCGCGTTCGACAACCTGATGGAAGGCAAGTACTTTATTGACTACTACTATGCGGAAGAGGGCAGGCTTACGCCCGATGGCGGCTCCCTTTCTCCGTTCCGTTACGGAAAGCCCTGGCGTGCGCCTACCGATACGGTGCATGTGGCGAACGGCGAGAACGATATTGCAAAACTTTTGCCGGACATGCCGGCGCTTCCCTGATTTTGTGAGGCTTAGATGATGGAAAAGATTCCTGCGTTTGTTGCGGTTGACCTGGAAACCACCGGTCTTGAATTCGAGAAGGACGAAATTATCGAGGTGGCGCTTGTCCGCTTCGAGAACGGCGCTCCTGTCGAGAACGTGGATTACCTGGTGCGTCCTTCGTCTGCAAAACTGCGCCCGTTCATCGAGAGCCTCACGGGAATTTCGAACGCGGATGTCGCCGGTGCCGAGGAATTTGCGGGCATCGCCGGAAAGGTTTCCGCCTTCATTGGCGACATGCCGCTCGTGGCGCACAACGCGGCGTTCGATTCCCGTTTTTTGAAGAGTGCGATGGAAAAGGTGGGTATCCCGCTGGATAATCCCGTGTGGGATTCGCTTACCTTGTCTAGAATTGCCTACCAGGATGTTCCCAACCACAGGCTCGATACGCTCACGCAGGTGCTGAACATCGAGCGCAGCCGCGCCCACCGGGCGCTCCCCGATGCGGATGCGTGCGGCAAGCTGTTCGTGATGGCGTACGAGAAAATTTGCGCTCTCGACCCGTGGCTCGTGGGCGCCCTTACCCGCATTGCGGCGCATACCGACTGGGAAAAACTTTTCGGCACGGCTCCCGAGGGTGAACTTGCCGAACCCGCACTTGCACTGCGCGCAGGCGATGCCCCCGCGGGTGCTGTCGTCGCCTCGAAGGCTCCGCGCGTGGACGCCTTCTTCAAGGAGGGCGGGCTCCTCTCGAAGACGGTGGAAAACTTCAAGGCCCGTCCCAACCAGCAGGAATTCGCCTCGTGCGTGGAACGCAACCTGTACAAGGGCGGCATCTGCGTGCTCGAGGCGCCGACGGGTTCGGGCAAGTCGCTTGCATACCTTGTGGCGGCGGCGAACAAGGCTGTCGCGGGTGAACGCGTGGTGCTGAGCACCGCGACGCATGCCCTGCAGGAACAGCTCATCGGGCACGATATCCCGCAGATTGCCCCGCTGTACGATGGCAAGCTGAAGGCGTGCGTGCTCAAGGGCCGCGACAACTACCTGTGCGTGCGCAAGCTGATGGAAATTTTGAACGCCCCCTCGACACTCCTTTCGGCGGAAGAACGCGATTCCTTCATGGCGCTCCTCCCGTGGGCGGTAACTACCGGTAAGGGCGATATCGGGGAATGCAACTCGTTCAGCTGTGCGCGCAATCGCGTGCTGTGGTCCAAGCTTGCGAGCACGGCCGCGTCGTGCCTGGGCGAAAAGTGCAAGTACCATGCGGTATGCCCCGCCCTCAGGGCGAAGCGCGAGGCGGTGGCCTCGAACCTGCTGCTGGTGAACCACTCGCTGTTCCTTGCCGACCTCGCTCTCGATTTTGCGCTGCTCCCCGCGTACGAACACGTGGTATTCGACGAGGCACACCGCCTGCCCGAACTCAGCAACCAGAGCTTTGGCCGTCACGTGTCGTTTTTCCGGTTCAGGAACGTGGCGAAGACGCTTGTGCCCCCGAAGGGCGTGCCCGGCGGGCTCCTTGCCGAAATCGAGAAGCGCATCCCTGCCGAGAACAATGCGGCGCATGCCGAATGCACGCAACTCGCCGCCGATATCGGCGAAGCCGAAAAGGCGCTCCACCGCTTCTTCATGAAGATTGGCAAGAAGCTTTCGAAGCAGAAGGTGGGGAAGGGCGAACTTATCTACAGGAACGGTATCGCGGCGGATTTCGAGGCCGACCCGAAGAACGTGCTCGACCAGTTCGAACTCGCGAAGTCCCGCGCGAATTCCCTCGCGGAAATGCTTGCGGGTGTCGCCGGCCTGGATGGCCTCCTGAGAGATTTCTCGGGCCGCATGGAAGAACTCTCGCGGTTCGCTTCCGATTTCGAGTTCCTCGTGAAGGCGGGTCGCGATGGCTGGGTGTTCTACATGGAAGAACCCTTCAACCCGCACACCATCAAGATTCACGCCGTACCGCTCCGTTCCGGCGATATCTGGAAAGAGAAATTCTACCCGTGGGTAAAGTCCGCGACGTTTACCTCGGCGACGCTTGCCGTGCAGGGTGACCTCTCGTACTACGCCGGGCGCATGGGCATGTCGGAACTCGAGACGAAGCGCCCGTTCCTCAAGGCGTTCGGCGAGGTGTTCGCAAGCGACGAACGCCGCACCGTGCAGGTGGCGCGCTACCTGCCGAAGCCCTCGACCCCCGAATTCGGCGACGCGCTGAACGAGACGCTCGTGCAGGTGCTCCCCGATGTGGAAGAGAACACGATGGTGCTGTTCACGAGCATCTCCGCGATGATGAAGGCGCAGGCGGCGCTCGCTCCCGTGTTTGCCGCGAAGGGCAAGCTCTTGCTGTGCCAGCATGTGGACGGCGCGCTCGACGGCCTCATTGCGATGTTCCGCAAGTCGCGCGGCGCGTGCCTTCTCGGGTGCCAGAGCCTGTGGGAAGGTGTCGACTTCCCGGGCGATGCGCTCAAGTTGCTCGTCGTGACGAAACTCCCGTTCCCGAACCCCTCCGACCCGCTGGTGGCGGGCATTTCTGCCGACTTGAAGGCGAAGGGCGAGAACGTGTTCAAGAGTTACTACATACCCGAGGCGTACATGGAACTGCGTCAGGGACTGGGCAGGCTCCTGCGCACGGAAAACGATAGTGGCAAGGTGCTCATTCTCGACAACCGCGTGGTGACCGAGGCGTACGGCAAGACGTTCGCACGTATATGGAACATGAAGCACGTTACTGCGAACACTGTCGACGACGTGAAGAGGTTTGTTTCTTGACACTTCTCCCGCGTTCGTTTAGACACCCCGGATAAAATTTTTCTAAATTTGCGTCCCCATTGAAGGATGCATGATGTTTGATTTGAAGAGCTTTTTTGACGGCATGTCGAAGCCGCTGCTTCGCGATGTCCACGCTAGGGCCTACGGCAAGAAGGGCCTGTTGAATAATGCACTTATCCAGTCTGAAGTCCTGACCTATTTTTCGGATAGGGACCGTGTTGCCAAACTTTTTGCGCATATGGAACCGTGGCAGAAACGCTGCCTGAACCTTGTGTATCATAGCGCCTCGCGCGGGCTCACCTACAACGAGCTCCGCCTTACCGTACCCGTGGCGAAGAACAAGGAACTTCGCACGTTCCTCTTGCAGATGTGCCGCGAGTTCCTGCTGTGGAGGTCGCAGGCCTCGGGCGTTGCCGTGTACCACGGCTTTACCGATTTTGCGCACAGTTTCGAGATTGAACTGCAGGGCGCTCCCGAATCTTCGAAGCCCTACCAGGAATACGGTAGCCTGCTGGCATGGCATATCTGCCTCGTGCTTTCGCTTGCCAAGCGCGGCGAACTGCGCGTGAACACGAACGGCACGCTGAACCGCCGCAGCTACCAGATGTGCATCGACGCTTTTACCGCCTCGGGGAAGGTTTCCGCGAAGGCGAGCGAGAACGAGCTCACCCTCATTTTCAGTTTCCTCACGCAGAGGGAATGGCTCGAACAGGAAAATTCGTTCCTGTACCCGTCGGAGGCCGCATACGAGTTCCTGCGCACGAGCGGTTTCCGCCTGCACCAGTATGTGCTTACGTGGTGGCTCGAGGTGCGTTTCCGTAACGATGCACTCCACCTGAAGCGCCTGCTGCGCTGCGTTGCCGAACCGCGCTGCGTGTGCGATGCGGCGTACCTGTTCTGGGTCATGGATCCTTCCTGCCGCATTCTCGAGTCGAACAGGCACCTCGCCTGGGAATACCTCCCGCGCCCCATGCGCGAACTCTGGCTCATCGGTCTCCTGAAGTTCCAGTTCGAGTCGGGCAAGGTGTCCGCGATTGCCGTGAGCGAAGTCGGAAGGGAATGGATGGCAAGCTCGGTGCTCCCGCAGAACGAAGGGCAGGTGTCGATGCTCCCGAACTTCGACCTGGTGGTCAGCGCCTCCATGTCGCCGCAGTTGCTGTTTACGGTGGCATGCCTCGCGAAGGTCAAGAACGACGAGGCCTTCCTCTGCTTCAACTTCGAGAAGGAAACCTACATCGCGGGCCTCAAGAGCGACATTCCCGAATCGGACATGGAACAGCTTATCGCCTGGATCAAGCCGCCCGAGAACGTGCTCTCTACCTTCCGCGAGTGGAACGCCTCCTTCTACGGGGCGAAGGTGCGCACGGTGCGCCTCCTCAAGATAGATGACCTCAAGATATTGGGCGAGCTCACGCGCTTCCCGCAGTTCATGGAATGCGTCGAGGAGTATATCCCGGGTTACGGGTTCGTGCTCGACCAGAAGAAGGAACCCGCCGCGCTCAATATCCTAGAAAGTTTCGGGTACTGCCCGTTTGCCGACCGCTCCGCGAAGAAGCGCGACCACGCCCCGACCGACGAGTGGCGCAAGGAATTTGCGATTGCGTGGCCCGCCGAGGGCAACGTGGACTACGAGCTCAAGGACGACGTGGACGAGGCGACGGTGCAGTCGGCCCTCGATTCCACGAAGTACGGCTCCGTTTACCAGAAGCTCGATTCGTTCGACCTGGTGAAGGTGTTACGTTATGCGAAACTCACGGGCACCTACCTCGCGGCGAAGGTCAAGGACCCCGCGAAGCGTGCCGACAAGGTTCGCGAGCTGGTGTTCACCGTGCATGCGCTGCACCTCGCGAAGGCCCCCCTCAACGTGGAAATCCAGGAGAAGGGCGCCGAGGCGGGCATGCCGCTGCAGCTTTCGTTTATCCAAGAAATCAAGGTGATGCAAAAAATTGCGTAATGAGACCGTTCGCGCCTTGCTCAAGTATTAAATTACTCCGGCAGGCGCTCACTCCCACCTAAAGGTGGCCATGTACACTAAGCGCTAAAGCGCAAGTGTCCAAAGGTCGCCTACGACGGTTCGTTAATGCAAGCCGCCTTCTGCTCACGGGAGGCCGTTCGCGCTTTAGGGGAGTGTCTGCGCGTAGCCCGCGATGTCCTTCATCTCGTCGAGCGTAATCTCGTCGTAGTAGGCTTCCATGTTGCGGTCTTCGTCGCCGAAGTTCATCTGGTACCAGAACGTGGGCATGTCCTCGCGTGCGCGCTGCCCTATGTAGATGGGCCTGCCGGAAGGGTTCACGTTTACGCGCATGCCGTCTTCGCCGTGGCAGGGCCTGCAGTTCTGGTAAAAGAGTTTTGCGCCGCGCTTGAGGTTCGCTCCCTTTATCTTGCCGTTCTTGTCGAGCAGCTTGTACACGAGGTAGGCCATGCGCTTGTCCTCGCGGGTGAGCGTGTCTCCCGGCGAACCGGGCTCCGGCGCGTTTACTGCCTGCGTGGCATCTTTAGCGGCGTCTTGTGCCTGCGATTTTGTCGGCGTGGCGTCTTGCGTAGGGCGCGCTACCGGCGCGACTCCCGGGGTATCCCCGGCAGTAACCGCAGCCGCCCCGTAGAGGGCGGCGAGGGTCCCCGCGATAAACGTCACCTTGCGCATCTGCATGCTGAGAATATAAAAAACACGCGGTCCGCGCAGTTTGTATCCTTGCAAAGTGCGGTTCGTATCCTTGCAAAGTGCGGCTCGTAAACCCGCGAGCCTGCTTGCCCGTAAAAGAACTTTCTACTTTATCCCGTATGAATACAAATATGTTCTTGTCGGTCGCCTTCGTGCTCGCCGCCACCGTATATGGAGGTGCTTCCATGCCCATCGATAAAGAGTCCCTCGCCCTGAACGGCCGCTGGTCCGTGCAGGATTCCTGCCTGTGTGCAAGCGCCCCTGCGGTATCGATTTCCTTCAACGCCAAGACGACGGAGGTCACGTTCGACATAGAGGGCGAGGCGCGTTTCCTTTTCGAGATAGACGGCAAGCCGCAGAAGTATGTCACGGTTACCGACCGCAAGAAGCAGAAGTTTTCCACCCCGAAGGATGGCAAGCCGCATACCTACCGCCTTGTCAAGGTGAGCGAGTCCAACCCGGGCAAGTTCTGCATTCACGGTATCGACCTCGGGAAGAAGGGCTCCTTTGCCGAGAAGCCGAAGGCGTCTAGCCGCCGCATCGAGTTTATCGGGGATTCCTTCACGGTCGGGTACGGCGTGGAAGGCAAGGGTCCGGAAGACGGCACTCCCTTCGAGAAGACGAACGCTTCGAAGAGCTATGCCTTTATCCTGTCCGAAAGCCTCAGGGCGGATTACCATGTGAATGCCGTGAGCGGTCGCGGGCTCGTGCGCAACTACGCGAACATCGTCCCGGAATGGACGCTTGAAACTTTGTACGATTACACGATGATGGGCGTGCCCGAGCAGGACGCGAATACCGAGCGCTGGGATTTCGAGAGGTTCCATCCGCAGGTCGTGGTCGTGTTCGTGGGTATAAACGACTTCCAGGGCGAGCCCCCGTATGCGGACGTGGGCAAGTTCAAGCAGGCGTACGTGAAACTCCTGGATAGGCTCCGTGCGCTCCACCCCGGCGTGAAGTTCCTGCTCGTCGCGACGAAGACGTGGCCGAACGATGACCTGGGCGGCGTGGTCGAGGGTATCTACAATGACCAGGTCGCGGCGGGGAAGACCGACATTCTGTATAAGTTTGTTTACACTGAGAACACCGCCCTGCACGGGCATCCGAGCGAAAACTCGCAGAAGGAACTCGCGAACACGCTGCGCCCCCTCGTTGCACGCCTGGGTGGGTGGCTTTCTCGCTAAAGTCTGTGCATTTTTTCACATAATATTTTATCTTTATTCCTAAGGGTTATAGGAAGGAAGAAATTTATGTCCAGGATTATGGAAAAGATATACGCTCTCTTCAGGATGAATATCCTGATCTTCGTGTTGCTGGCGGCAACGGTTATAGCCCTTTTTGCCTACCAGAACGGTCTCGACGATATCGTGTTCCTGAACCTTTCCGACTATCCCTACGTGATAGCCGAGACGGACAGTGCCGACGGTGGCTCCTCGGCGGTGGCGATTTCGCGCACGGATTCCTCCATCATCGTGGACTACGAACTGAAGGAAGGCTATGCCTACCCGTATGCGGGCGTGAAGATTCTGCTTGGCGACGGCAAGACCAAGGGCCGTGACTTCTCCAAGTTCGATAGCATCTTCGTGTGGGTCAAGCCCCGCGGCGAAGGTACGGTGCGTATCTACTTCCGCGGCTACGATGCGGATTTTTACCGAGAAGGCGACGAGGGCTCGCTCAAGTTCAACGAAGTCGAGTTCTTCCCGCTCGAAGAGACTTACCCGGCTGTGTTCGTGCCGCAGGAATTCCGCGTGGCCTCCTGGTGGGTCGCCCAGAACGAGATTAACGTGCACAAGGCGCGCGTAGACCTCTCGAACATCCCGCTCATTGAGATCCAAACGGGCACGAATGCTCCGCTCGGTTACGGCACGCTCGAAATCCGCGGGTTCTGCTTCAAGGGCAAGAAGATTTCGAAGGTGGACCTCGTGACCATCCTGGTGGCGCTCTGGTTCGTGACCTTCCTCATCATCCTCGTCATCCGCTTCTTTGACTACAACCGCGAACGCGCGGCCAACCGCAAGAAGCAGGAAGAACTCGAGAAGTACCTGGCCGCCCTCGAGATTGAGAAGAGCGAGTACGAGAAGTCCAGCCGTACCGACCCGCTCACGGGTTGCCTCAACCGCGCCGGCTTCGGTAGCGTGCTCTTGCGCGAACAGGAAAACCTGACCAAGAATGGCAGTCCGGTCTCGTTCGTGCTCCTGGACATCGACCATTTCAAGGAAGTGAACGACACTTACGGCCACAACGTGGGCGACGAGGTGCTCGTGAACCTCACCAAGCTTATCCAGGGCAAGATCCGCAACAGCGACAGCCTGGTGCGCTGGGGTGGCGAAGAATTCGTCATCTTGTGCGGCGAGACGCCCATCCAGAATGCGCAGTTCCTGGCCGAGAAGCTCCGCGTGGCTATCGAGAACACGCAGCTCATTAGCCAGCAGCGCATTACCTGCTCGTTCGGCATTTCCGAGATGATTGCGGGCGAAGACCCGAAGCGCCTGTTCGAACGTGCGGACAAGGCCCTGTACGCCTCGAAGGAAGGCGGCCGCAACCGCGTGACGAGTGCGACCTACCGGCGCCAGGCCCGCTAGCCTATGCCCCGCATAGCGACATTCCCGTTAGTCCTTGCGCTTGCCGCCCTGTTGCTCGCTTCGTGCGCGCACAAGGAGCCGGAGGTGGATTTCAAGCCCATCCAGCTCAACTGGCATGCCCTTTCGGAGGCCGCGGAGGCCCACCCCGAGAAGGATGCCTGCGTGATATCCGTCACATCGCTCCTGATGCGCGAGAAGGCCGTCCGGGAGTCGAAGTTCGAGTCCCTCGACTACGATGTCGTGTTCGATATCAAGGGCGAAAACCTCGAATTTAAGGGAATTTGCGCGAATTCCGGGGCGGAAGTTGCCACCGAGTGCAGGTTTACTGCCGTTTGCTCCGGTGCCGAAAAAGTCGTTGTAAATTTTCACAACGGAGACTAGTCGCGGCTACTACCTTTCGGGCCGCGATAGTTTTATTTTTAAGGTATTGGCAGACATTGCCTTACCTATTGTATTGTGGGATGTAACGACAAGGATAATTCTGTGAAACCGATTTTCGAATATACAGACTACCGTGAATGGATCCGCGACGCGTTTGATGACTTCAAACAGCGCAAGACCGTTATATCCTGGCGCTACATGGCAATGAAGCTCGGGGCCGACCCGGGCAACCTCCTCCGCGTATCGCAGGGGAAGATCCACCTGACACTCTCGCTCGTGAAGCCGATGGCCGAGTTCTTCGAGCTCGACGAGAAGGAGACTGCCTACTGGACGGAACTCGTGTGTTTTGGGCGCGCGAAGACCGATGCGGAGGCCTTGAACCATTACGAGAAGATGCAGATTCTGAAGGGAATCCCCCTGAAGAGGCTCGCGAAGAAGGAGCTCGAGTTCTACCGTCACTGGTACTGCAATTCTATCCGCTCGATTATCGGCATTTGCCGGTTCAAGGACGACTACGAGGGGCTTGCGGAGTGCTGTACGCCCCCGATTACGGTGGAAGAGGCCAAGAGCGCCGTAAAACTTTTGTATGATTTAAACATGATCTCGAAGGATAGGGACGGCTACTGGAAGGTGAACGACACCTTCGTGAGCACCGGTGGAAACTGGCGCTCCGAGGCCGTGCGTACGTTCCAGAAGGAAACTATCCGCCTCGCGGGCGAATCGCTCGAGCGCCACGCGCCGCCGCTGCGCGACATCAGCACGGTGACCATGACGTTCAACATGGACGATATTGCGCTCATCCGCGAAAAGATCAAGGAATTCCGTAGCGAACTGTTGCGCCTGTCGCAGGAAGGCGATGGCGACGATACGGTGTTCCAGCTGAATGTGCAGTTGTTCCCGATAGGGTTTGCGAAGAAATTGCAGGAGAAGGAAAAATGAAAAAGTTGCTTCTTCTAGTACCGGTTGCGCTTGCTACTTGGTTCTGCTCTTCTGCAACTGACGATATTGCGAAGGGCCCTGGCAGCGAGACCACTAACGGACTTGCGCTCGTTGACGGCAAGCCCGCATCCTACGCGTCTGTCGCATTGCGTAAGGTGGACTTCAAGGCGGCCCAGGCCGTGGAAGAAAATGCGCTTGTCGTGGCCGATGCGTATGCCGACGAGAATGGCCTGTTTGACGTGAAGGTACCGGCCGATGGCAAGTACCGCCTGACCGTGGTTCACGATGGTGTCGCGTTCTCGAAGATTGTTTCTCGTAGCGACTTCGGCGAAAATGGCGCCGTGAACGATACCGTGAACCTGGTGGCGACAGCCCTGATGGCGGGTGTCGTGGATGTGCCCGAGGGCAGTTCCAACGTGTGGGTTGGCGTGCACGGTACCGACGTGCTCGTGAAGAGCGATTCAAATGGCTGGTTCGCACTTCCGTCGCTCCCGGCGAACGATTCTCTGCGCCTGTATTTCGTGGACGGCGACTACAAGGAATCCCTGGGTGAAGAATCCCTGTACCTGAAACCCCGCGAATCCGTGCTGAAGGACTACCGCGCCCCGAACCCTGACGAAGGGAAAATCGTGGTGCTCCAGAAGAATGGTTCCCCTGCCGCATACGCGACGGTCGCCCTCCGTGCTGCCGACGCGAAGGCCGAGAAGTTTGCAGTCCAGAATGCGATGGTGGATTCCGATGTCCGCACCGATGCGAACGGCAGGTTTACCATGGAATGGCCCGAGAAGGGGGAATACCGCCTGACGGTCGTTTCTGACGGGTTTGCGTTCTCGAAGGTGTTCGATGCGGAAGACCTGCCGGATCTCGATACCATATGGATTTCGGCGACCGCGTCTGTTTCGAGTAAAGTAACGCTCCGCACGGTGGATGAGTTCCTCTGGGTGGGTGTCTACGGGCTCGATGTGCTTGTGAAGACGAACGACGTGGGCGCCTACGTGCTTCCGAGCGTGCCTGCGGGCGATTCGCTCCCGATATACTTCGTGACTGCCGACAGCCTGAACAGCCTCTATGCGGAATGGAACACCGTGGCGGAATCCAACAGCACGCAGTTCCTGAACCCGGTGAAGGTGTTGCAGGATTTCGAGAATGGTGGCGAAGGCTGGTACCTGAATACGGATAGCCTCAAGAAGGGTACCGAAATCAAGCCTGCGAACAGCGTGAAGGAAGGAATCGTGTACGATTCGACCCGCAAGTCGAAGGTGTTCCACGGCACGTACAAGCTCGCCAACGACGATTACGCCTGGGCGCTTGTGGGTACCGCGTTTGAGCACAACATGAAGTTCTCCGAAATCGATTCCGTGGTGTTCTACGCGAAGGGCAACGGCAACATAAGGCTTTCGCTCGAGAACTACATCGACCAGAGCAAGAACCTGAAGGCCGCCACCGAATGGATCCCGCTTTCCAAGGACTGGCAGCGCATCAGCGTGAACCCGGCGGAACTCTGCGTGGGTGCCGCGACGACGGAATCTTGCTTCACCTCGTGGAGCGGAGTCAAGAGCTGGGTCAAGCAGTTCCACATCTTTGTGCAGGACGGCTCCGAGTTCTACATCGACGACGTGATCCTCTACGGCGCACTGTTCTAATACTCAATTGTCATTGCGGGCCTCGTAGAGGCGCGGCAACCGCGAACCTGTATTGTCATCCCCGCGCAGGCGGGGATCTTTTTTATAACCATTTCAAGCCCTTTACCATTGTTTTTATGCCATTTTTAGGCTGTCTTTTAGGAAAAATGTTCCACACTTAGCTCAGAAGAGCCAAAAAGGAGTATATTTAATTAAAGGAGGCCCTATGAAAAAGATAACACTCATTCTTGCATCATTCCCTCTACTGCTGTGCTGTGCCTGCTCTGACGATTCGTCGAATGGTGCGACTGCGGAGATGGAAAATAGTGACAAGGCTTCCGCCTTGTCTACCAAAAGAGGGGCAAATGATTCCCTTGATTCTGCGGTGTTTTATGGAATAGTTCCTGTCGATACGGCGAAAAAATGCAACCCTCCTGCATCGACAGAATTGACGGACGATTACAATTGTATTGAGCCGTTGTCAAAGACGGAATATATTTTTAGGACAGAAGCTACGCCTCTGTACACGCCCTCGGTGGGCGAGAAGGTTCTTGGCTATATTAGTGCCTTCTATGAAGAAAACGGAATCCAGTATTCAGGGCGTGACGGTACGGGCGCCTACGGCGTTTATTATCGCTTGTTAGAAAAGGATGCGCAAAGGTATGTGGTGTGGCTTTGGAGCAATACGATGTACCAGGCGGAAGAAGCGTGCGTAAAGGATTTGATGTTCTTCCAGGAAAAATGTTCGCAAAACGTGGGCGAATTTGCAGATTATATCAAGGATGATTGTGCCGCAAAAACCCTGTCGCTGTCGTGTGTGATGCCCACGAATTCTGAACTAGGCGATAAGGACGTTCTTGATTCTATTGCCGCTGATTTGGATTCTTTTGTGCTTGAAAATTGGTCCACTCCGGTCAAGTCAAGGTTTGATGGGGATGAGTCTGCCGAAAGTGCTAGTTCGGCGTCACCGTAAATTGAAAATAATCATCTTTTTCCCATTATTCAAAGGCCCGCCCTGTTGTTTGGCGGGCCTTTTTTAAGTATCTTTGGGCTATGGAAAATCTTGAAAAGGAATCTGCCGTCGCGCAGGAATATCTCGCACGCGTTGCGAAAGAAGCGGAAGCGAAGTTTGATGAGCATCTTCCGCCCGAAAATGAGACTCCGTGCCGTTTGCACGAGGCTATGCGCTATTCGATGTTTGCTGGCGGCAAGCGCCTGCGCCCCGCCCTGGTCAAGGCGACCTTCGACATGTTCGGTGGCAAGGGCGACAAGGTGTGGCTCGCGACATCTGCACTCGAGATGCTCCACACGTTCAGTCTTATCCACGACGACCTCCCTTGCATTGATAACGACGATTACCGCCGTGGCAAGCTTACGAACCACAAGAAGTTTGGCGAATCGACTGCCGTGATGGCGGGCGATGCCCTCTGCGTACTCGCCTTTGAACTGATGGGCCGTGCGGGCGATGCCCGTGCAATCGAGGTGCTGGCCCACCTGCTGGGTACCTACGGCATGATCGGTGGCGAGATGACCGATATCGAGTGCGAGGGCAAGACGGTTGACCTCGAGACGGTCGACTACATCCACTACCACAAGACGGCGGCCCTCATCGAGGCGGCTCTCCAGGTGGGCGCGATGCTCGCCGGTGCCGACGACAAGTCCATTACAGCCATCCGCAACTACGGGCGTTCCATCGGGCTTGCGTTCCAGATTGTGGACGACATCCTGGATATTGTCTCCACGACGGAGGAACTGGGCAAGGACGCCGGTTCCGATATCGAGAAGGGCAAGGCGACTTACCCCTCCATCGTCGGGCTCGAGAAATCCCGCGAACGCGCCCACGAACTCTACGAGGAATCGCTCAAGGCGCTTGAAGGCCTCGAGGGCGATACCTCCATCCTCCGCTCTATTGCCGCATTCATCATTACCCGGGTCAAGTAATGGAACTTAAGGACGTAAAGTCTCCCCAGGACATTAAGCACTGTTCCGTCGAGGAACTGAACTGCCTTGCGAAGCAGGTGCGCGATACGATTATCGGGCAGGTTTCCAAGCACGGCGGTCACCTGGCTTCGAGCCTGGGGGTGGTGGAACTCACGCTTGCGCTGCACTACGTGTTCAACGCTCCCGAAGACAAGATTGTCTGGGACGTGGGTCACCAGGCGTACGTGCACAAGCTATTGACGGGCCGTTACGACCGGTTCGAGACGCTCCGCCAGCAGGGCGGCATCTCGGGCTTTTTGAAGCGTAACGAGAGCGAGTACGACTGCTTTGGCGCGGGTCATGCGACTACGTCCATCTCTGCGGCTCTCGGCTTTGCAGTAGCGCGTAACCACTTTAACCGCAAGAACAACGTGGTGGCTGTCATCGGTGACGGTTCCATGACCGGCGGTATGGCTTTCGAGGCCCTGAACAACGCGGGCATCTCGAAGCAGAACATGACTATCATCCTGAACGACAACAGGATGAGCATCGCCCCGAACGTGGGCGGGTTCAGCAAGTACCTGAATCGCGTAATTTCGGACCCGGTCTACAACAAGATGCGTTCGGACCTGGACCGCCTGATGAAACGTGTGCCCGGTATTCTCGGTCGCCGTTTCCGCGACCTCTTCTTGCAGGTGGAATCTGCCGCGAAGAATGCGGTGAAGCCGGGCGCCTTCTTTGAGGACCTGGGCATCCGCTACTTCGGCCCCATCGACGGTCACGACATCAACGAGCTTATCATGATTCTCGAGCGAGTGAAGTCGCAGCCCGGCCCGTGCATTGTGCATGTGCTTACCGAGAAGGGCCGCGGTCTCGATGCCGCCGAGAAGAACCCGACCAAGTTCCACGGTACGGGGCCGTTCGACCCCGAGAGCGGGCTTCCGCTTTCTCCGGGCAGCCCGAACCCCTCGCTCACGAGCGTGTTCGGCAAGACGCTCCTGGAACTTGCGAAGAAGGACAACCGCATCATGGGCATTACTGCCGCGATGCCTACGGGCTGCGGCATGGACATTGTCGCGAAGGAACTGCCCGACCGCGTGATAGACGTGGGCATTGCGGAAGAGCATGCGGTGACGTTTGCCGCGGGCCTTGCCTGCGATGGCGTCGTGCCCGTGGTTGCAATCTACTCGAGCTTCATGCAGCGCGCCTACGACCAGATTATGCACGATATCGCGCTCCAGAACCTGCATGTGGTGCTGGTGCTCGACCGCGCTGGCCTTGTGGGTGCCGACGGCCCTACGCACCATGGTGCATACGACCTTTCGTTCCTGCGCACCGTGCCCGGGCTTACGCTCATGGCGCCCAGTAACGAGAACGAACTTAGGGATATGATAACTGCCTCCATCGACATGGAAGGCCCTGTCGCTATCCGCTATCCCCGCGGGACGGCTCTTGCCGAAACGCTCAATCCCCCTGCAGGCCCCTTCGACGCGAAACTCCCGAAGGTGCTTGAACAGGGCAAGGATATCCTGCTCCTCGGGGCAGGCTTCATGACACACGAACTCAAGAAGACTGCGAAGGTCCTTAAAGAAAACGGCTACAATCCCACGCTTGTGGATGCACGAATCATAAAGCCGCTCGATACGGAAACCTACCGCAGCCTGTTCGAAACCCACAAGGTCATTGTCACTCTGGAAGACAATACCCTTATCGGCGGATATGGTTCCGCCGTGATGGAACTCATGGCCGATCTCGGAATTACGGACAAGAAGTTGTTCCGCTTCGGGCTGCCGGACCGTTTTGTGGAACAGGGCGAAATCCAGAACCTGTACAAACTCTTGAAAATTGACGGTGAATCCGTCGCCAAGCAATTGATGGAAAGACTATGAGCGAAGAAAACAAGCGCACAGTGAGATCGACTCTTACCCGCAAGTTCGGGGTGAGCGAGAAGAAGGACGAACGCCGCCCGCGCAAGGACGACGGTGAAGGCAAGAAGTTCGGTGACCGTCCTACCTTTGGTGGCCGTAGCGATGGTGAACGCGCCGGGTTCCGTTCGGACCGCCCGCGTGGCCTGCGTGAAGACGGCAGCAAGCGCGAGGAATTTGGCAGGCGTGGCGAAGGCGATGGACGCTTTGACCGTGAACGCCGCCCGCGCCGCTTTGGCGACCGCCCCTTCGGCCGTCGCGAAGGTGGACGTTTCGGGGACCGTTTTGGCAAGCGTGGCGACCGCCCGTTCCGCAGTTTTGACGGTGCGGAGAACGCTCCGGTTTACCGCCAGCGCCCCGAGCAGAAAGAGGCCGTTGTTGACGAGAATATCGACGAGGCCGCACTCGAAGCCCGCGCCGCCCAGGCAGAAACAGCTCCGGAAAGCGCCGGCAACCCGCCCTGGTTCCGCAAGCTCCTCGCCATCACGACCGAGAAGGGCCGTGAACGCGAAGGCCGATTCCTGGGCGAAGGCGTGCACGTTGTAGACGAACTTGTCACCAAGCACAGGGAAATCGTCATTGCCATCTACGTGGCCGAGGACTTCGAGAACGAAGCCCTCATCGAGAAGATTAACGATGCCGACATTACCATCCACGTGCTGGAAGCCGACAAGATGAAGCAGATTTCCTCCACGGTCACAACGCAGGGAATCATTGCGCATTGCCGCATCGCGAACACGAAGCCCGTTTACGAGGCGAGCCGCAGCGTGATTACGCTCGTGGATGCAGTGCAGGATCCGGGTAACCTCGGTACGCTCTTCCGCACGAGCCTCGGGTTCGGTTCCGACGGCATGGTGCTTGGCCGCGGTACGGTGAGCCCGTTCAACCCGAAGGTGGTGCGCGGTTCCTCGGGAACGTTCCTGCGCGTGCCCTTCGAGTTCGATATCGACCTCATCGACCATATCAACTTCCTGCGCAGCAAGGGCTACACGATTATCGCGACCGATCTGCATGCAAAGCAGACGCTCCGCGATATTCCCGCACGCAAGCTCCGCAAGATGGCATTCCTCGTGGGTAACGAGGGCGCGGGCACCAACCCGTACTTCATCGAGATTGCCGACGAGACGGTGAAGATCCCGATGAGCAGCGAGCTCGAATCCCTCAACGTTTCCGTGGCTCACGGCATCCTCAGTTACGAGGCCGCCCAGATCCAGGAGGAACTCAAGTAATGGCGAATTTCCATACACGTCTCGAGCAGCGCATTGCGCAGTGCGGCAACCCGGTGTGCCTCGGCATGGACCCGGTGCTCAAGCTTATCGACCCGTGCTGCCCGCAGGGTAGTGCCGAAGAGAAAATCAAGCGCTTCTATTCCGAAATTCTGGAAGAGGCGCTCCGGCGTGGCGTTACGCCCGCGGTGGTGAAGCCGAACAGCGCTTACTACGAATGCGTGAGCGTGCAGGCGATGCTTGTGCTGCAGCAGTTGATTGCCGACTACAGGAGTGCGGGCATTCCCGTGGTTCTCGACGCGAAGCGCGGCGATATCGGCAAGTCTAGTGCGGCATACGCGAACGCGGCCTACGATGTGTATGGTGCAGACGCGGTTACGGTTTCGCCCTGGATGGGGTCCGATTCCGTTGGCCCGTTCATTCGCGAGAATTCCGAGAACGGTGCGTACGTGCTGCTCCGTACGAGCAACAAGGGTGCGCACGATTTCCAGGACATGACCGTTGTCCGTAGCGATGACCCGCGCGACAATGCGCAGGCGTTCTACTCCGTTGCCGACAAGATTATGGAATGGGACGGCAGTCTCGGTTACCTGGGTGCGGTCGTGGGCGCGACTCACCCCGAGGAACTCGAGCAGATTACCGCCTACACGGTCGCGAAGAAGCACGAAATTCCGTTCCTGATTCCGGGCGTGTCTATCCCCGGTGTCCCCGGTGGGCAGGGTGGCGATGCGAAGACGGTACTTACCGCAATCGCGAACGGTGGCGGCAAGCGCAAGTTCCACGTGCTCAACAGTTCCAGCGGTCTCAACTTTGCATGGCAGCGTAGCGGCAAGCCCGAAAACTTCGCGGTCGACTGCATCGATGCACTCGAAAAACTCGCTGAGGCCTGCAATTTTTAGAATGTGTAATGTGGAATGAGGGATGTGTAATGATTGATTTTCCATTTCACACTTCACATTTCACATTGTTTTATCTCTGAGTATTTATGCGGTTCCTTGTTCCCATAGTTCTTGCGGTTGCGCTTATTGCGGTGGCCTTCAATTTTGCGAAGCCGCTCCCCGATAAGTTTACCGAGGATTCCTTCTTGCCGAAGGCGTCTTCGGTGAAGTATCTCGCGGCCGGGAATGATGCCTCCTTTGCGGGGCTCCTGTGGATCAAGGGACTCACCTCGCTGGGCGAGAGCTTCCTTTCGGGCAAGGAGTACAACCACCTGAGCCATGTGGCGAACCTCTGCACCGAACTCGATAGCCTGTTCTACACGCCTTATTACTTTGTCGGTAGCATTACCCCGATAGATACGCAGGACACTACGGACTTTATCGTGATGCGCCGTGCCCTCAGGAATTTCCCGGACCACTGGCGCCTTGCCGTTGGGTTTGCGCTCCGCCTGTCGAAGGGGCCGTACCCCGACCCGCATGCCGCTGCCGACGTGATGCGCCCGTACTTCGACAGTCCCGATACGACGATCCCGCAGCACATTCGCCTGATGTACCGCACGTTCGAGCTTGACGCCGAACAGACGGAGACTGCGCTCGAGATGATCATGAACGACGTGATGCAGCCCCGCTTCAAAAAGTTCCGCGAAAGCTTCTACAACAAGACGTTCCGCGTGCTGGGCTACAGGGGCATTGGTTCCAAGGCGGGTTCCGATTCTACGGTGTACAACGACGTGAAGAACACCATCGATGCTTTTGCCGATGGCAAGGTTCATCCGCGCTATGCATTCGCGCACCTGCTCTCGCTGAAGAAGGTCGAGAAGAAGGAAGAGGAAACTGCCGCAGTAGAACCCGCCGCAGAAAATGCAAAAGAAAAACCCGTGGACGGTGCCACGGGTAATGCAGCGGAAACTCCTGCCAATTAATCCTTATCGTGTTATTGCAATGCGGGTGCTGAACAGCATCTTGCCGTTGCTTGTCGCCCTCACGTAGTATGTGCCCTTCGATTTCGCGAGGCTCCTTACGGGTACGCTGCCCGACTTTGCGAAGGTTTTGTCGTACACGTTTTTCCCGCGCATGTCGAATACGGTCAGGCGCATGCTTGCGTTGCTCAGCACGAATTCCAGGTTGCCGTTCCTGTAGTTCACGCTCCCGAATCCTTCGGGCTTTGCCTTCCGGGCAATCGCTGTCGTTCCGCCGGATTCGCTCGAGCCCATGTTCCAGTCGCTCGGGACGCGTGCCGCGATTCCCCTGCCCGCCGTGCTCATGTAGACGACTCCGTAGGTATTCATGTCGCCCATCACGAACTCGCCGTTCGCAAGCCCGCCGTATTCGTGCCCGTCGTCGTTCACGCGGGTCCATGTCTTGCCTGCATCGTCGCTCCCGAACACGCCTACGGTTTCACCCACCTTGCCGAACGCATAGATCGCGGGGTAGCCGCCTGCTGCCTTAGGCTTCCCGTAGCCTACGGCCTCGCAGTAGCCTATGCCCTCTGCGGGTGTCCAGCTCTTGCCGCCGTCGGTGGAGTGGAGCAGCTTGCCTGTCACGGGGTCGCCGGTCTCGTTCCTTTCGGCGATAGGGAGCCAGAGGTCGCCTTCGTATCCCGGGATGGCGCGGAACTTCTTGTTGTTGCTCTTGCCGGGTTCGCTCACCTTCGTGAAAGTGCCGCCCTTGTCTTCGCTCCTGAAGAATTCTCCCGTTGTTCGGTTGTATGCATAGAACACGCTTGCGTTTTCGGGGT
Organism: Fibrobacter sp. UWCM; assembly: GCF_900129735.1. Lineage (NCBI taxonomy): Bacteria > Pseudomonadati > Fibrobacterota > Fibrobacteria > Fibrobacterales > Fibrobacteraceae > Fibrobacter > Fibrobacter sp. UWCM. The sequence continues at coordinate 161,821 of NZ_FQWR01000005.1, forward strand.
CGCCCACGACGAATGACGCGTTGTCGATTCCCGATACGGTTTCCCATCCGGAATTTACCTGGCGGAAAACGGTGGTGGTTCCGTTACCCGGTACCCAGACGATGGTGCTCCCGTCGGTAGAAATTGCGACCGTGCCTTCCTTGTAGTTCTTGTCGAGGCTCCCGTAGGTGGCCACGCTCCAGGTGCGCCCGGAATCCTTCGAGACCTGCACCGGGTCGATGGGCACGTCGTTGTACTGCCCTTCGTAGGCGCGGGTGGCGCTCACCTTCACGAGCGTTCCCGATTTCGGGGCGTAGGCGAGTGCCCACGTGGAACCGAGGGAGGTGTTGGTGCCCGAGACGGAGGTGAGGTGCCTGTGGGCGGGAAACTTCGAGATGTCCTCGTGCCTGAATCCGTCATAGTCGGCGATGACGGAAACTAGCGGGCCTCCGGGAATGCTTACCACCTCGTAGGGGACGGTCTCCTCGATGCCGTGTGCGTTGAAGTGCCATACCTGGCCCTGGACCGCCTCGTCGCTCGAATAGTAGTAGTTTGTCGTGGAATCGAACGTTCCCGCAGGTATCACCTCGTAGTCGTCCATGTTGTCGCAGCGGAAGATGCCGTTGCCGGAACTCACGAATACGCGCTTGGGGTTGAACGGGTCGATTGCCGCGCTGCCCGACCAGTGGATGGAACCTCCCTGCATCCAGCCGATTCCGTTCTCGTCCATCTGCTTGACGGTGGGGTAGTAGCCGCCTTCCATCCAGTAGTACTTGAAGCTTGCGACCCATGTCTTGCCGCCGTCCGTAGTGCGGAAGATGTTGGAACCCCACTGGTCGCTCCACTTGCCGTCTTCGCCGTCGGTGGCGATGTACCAGAATTGCGGGCCGCGGTAGCCTTCTGTGGTGACGACCATCTCGTTCGGGTCTTCCGGATTGATGGATATGCCGCCGTAGGGTGCAATGTAGGTGTAGTTTTCCATGTCGGCGTAGTCGGCGTTGTCGTATTCCGATGCGCCCGTGTTGCCGTCGTCGATGTAGTCTTCCGGCGATACGTCGGTCCAGGTGAGCGTCGCGATATCGCACTGCAGTACCGCACCGCGGCCGAACCCGTCGTATATCATGCCCCAGCCTTCGTCCCAGCCCATGGAATGCGGGCCCGCGCCGTCGGCGAACGTGACGGTGAGCGTGCCGCCGTCCTTCGAGACTACCGCGCGCTGCGGCATCAGGCGGACTTTCGCGCCACCCGCGGTTGTGCGGAGCGCGTCGGGAATCGGGAGCGGTTTCCATGTCTTGCCCGCGTCTGTTGAGGTGAACACGTTCTCGAACGTGGATTTTGCCGTGCTCCCTTCGCGCAGGAATCCGGCGTAGAGCGTGCTGGAACTGCCCGGCGCGAACTGCACGAAGCTGAACCCGGAGCCGTTCCAGGTGGTGTCGCTCCCGGCGGCCGCGGTCCAGGAATCCACGTGGCTCCAGGTGGAACCGTTGTCGCTTGATTTCCAGAGTCCGGACCTTCTCGAACCGTAGAACATGATGTCAGTATTGTTCAGGTCGATGGCGAGCGCTTCGCCGTTCCCGCGGCCCATGCCGTTGCCGTGAACGCCGAAATCCATCACCACGCCGCCCTTCGCGCCCGTGGAATCCCAGGTGTAGTGCACTTCCCAGCTCTTGCCGTAGTCCGTAGAACGCAGGAGGGCGCTGCGGGCGTTGCTGAAGTAGCTCGTGCCCGCCATCATGTACACCTTGCCTTCGTCCTTCGGGTCAACCGCGATGGCCTCGATCCCGAGCAGGCCGAGTTCGCTCACGTCGACCCAGTCCATCATGGATTCCCAGCGCTTGGTTTCCTCGTTCCAGCGGTATGCGCCGCCCACGTCGGTGCGCGCGTAGAACACGTTCTTTTCGACGGGCGAGGCGATAACGGCGCTAACGAACCCGCCGCCGCCCATGCTCACGTTGCTCCAGCTGAAATCGCCCTCGCCGGTCGCTGCGTGGACAGCAAGAAATGCACCCGCGATGGCGAGAAATGCGCCTGCGGGCCTGAAAAAGTTACCCATAATCACCTCACATAAACGGGACGGAAAGCCCTGTAGTGAGGAATATATATTATGTCTCCTGGAACTGTATCGCCCGCGCACCCCTGCACGAAAAAGCCGTTGTGCAGTTTTCTACGATACTAAACATCCCGAAATAAACATCTTGCAACCCGCGATAAACATCCCGCGCCCCGCAATAAACGTCTTGCGCCCCGTGATAAACATCCCGCGCCCCGCAATAAACGTCTTGAAACCCGAATAACTAATGACCAATGACCAATAACCAATGACCAACGACCAATGACTAAAAATCATTCCCCGCAGCGCTTCGCGTTGTTCGGGAGCCCCATCAGTTCGAACGCGTTCTTGCAGCGGAGTTTCAGGTCGGCCGCTTCGTCTGCCGGAGTGCTCTTGAGCTGCGAACGGAGATAGAGGATTGTCGCCGTCATGTACGGCACGTTACCTTGTATGGACTTCTTCTCGGCTTCACGGTAAAGCGAATCCGCTTCGCCCCTGCCCGAGACGTCTGCCATACGGGCTGCGGTATAGGCATAAAAACCGCCCTTCTTGTCCGAGCGCTTCCCGACCATCTTCAGCGATTCGTCGGCATCGTCGGTCCTGCGTTTTGCCGCCTGGGCGATCGCGCATTCCGAGAAGAATGCCGCCTGCAACGGCTTGTCTGCCTTCTTAATGGAATCGGCATCCGCCGAGGCGCACATCTTGGCGGTCTCGTCGAACTTTTCCTGCGCGTTTGCAAGCGCGGCCTTGCCCTGGAGGAGCATCAGGTTGGTGTTCTTGTCGAGAATTTCCTCGCGGACCTGTGCGAGCAGCGAGTCGGCGAACGCGAAGTCCAGACTCATGGTGCGTATCTGTGCCATCGCCATGAGCACGCGTGCCTCGGAACGCAGGTCCGATTCCTTGCGGCTAGCAAGCAGCGCGCGTTCCAGCTGGCCGTAACTCTTCGCAATCTTGCCCGCGTCGAGCGAACGCTGGGCGCGGTACGAAAGCACACCCGATTCCGATGCGCTTGCGATGGTTGCGAGCGAGAGAAGTACCGCCATGCCGAACTTGCGCATTACCATAGCGTCTCCACCATGAAGGGCACGGAATCCTTGCTAGGCATGGACCTGCGGATAATCCACATGTTCGAGATGCCGGTCATCAGGTCGTCGGCGTTCTGCAAAGTCTGTTCGGTCGATTCCATGAAGTCCGAAAGTCCGGAGGTCACCTGGCCCACTTCCTTCAGGAGTCCGTCGACCTTGCCCATTGTCCCGTCGATCTTGCCCATCATGCCTTCTACGTTGCCCATCAGGTTGTCGACCTTGCCGGGCAGCGGCTTGAGTTCGGTCATCATGCCGGAAACATCGTCCGTGATGCCGTCGACCTTGTGCAACAGGCCGGGCACGCTGCTGTGGAGCGTGTCGAGGAGGTTGGATGTCTTGAACAGGGCGCTCTTGCCTGCGAGTGTAATGTCGTTGAGTCGGCGCAACTGCGTGTTCAGGTTGTCGTACAGTGCGCGCGATCCGAACAGGGCGCCTACTGTCGTTCCCGTATCCATCGCCATGGCGACAAGCGTATCGGCTGCGTCGATAAGCAGGTTCACGCGCCCGAGCAGCTCGTTGGCCGTTTCAAGCACGGTCTCGATATCTTGTGCCCTTCCCGGAGGCAGGAAGTCGCCGTCCTCGAGGATGCGGCCCACGCCCTTGCGGGCTTCGATGGTCACCACGCGGGCCGAAATCAGGTTCTGGTCGCGGATGGCGTAAACTGTCGCGCTGTCGGTAATCCAGCTCTGGAACTGCTTGCGGAGGGTGAACTCCATGTACACGCCGTTGTCCTTGATTTCCATGTCCGTAATTTGGCCAACGTCGACACCGCTAATCTGGACGCGGGTACCGGGCCTGAGGCCGAGCGCCTTTTCAAAAGTACTGTGCAGGTGGTATTCCTCCACGCCGATCATGCCACTCGTGAACAGCTTGGTGTAGAGGACTAGTGCAAAAACCATGATAGCGACCGTAAAGAATACGCCTACCAGGAGGCCGGAAACCTCCATCCAGTTGATTTGCTTTACGGGTTTGAATTTCATGTCGATAAATATATAAATATTCGTTTATTGTGTATACGGTAAAATTTTTGTTTTGTATTTTGAGGAAAAAAAGAGGATTTTATGGATTTTTTTGAATTCTTGGACAATTCGGTCACCCCTTCGCATACGGTCGCGGGTCTGGTTTCCGCCTTTCGGGCGGCCGGGTTCCGCCTCTACGAACCCATGATGCCGGCAAGGATTGAACCCGGCAAGGGCTACTGCATTGTGCGGGATTCGTCCCTGATTGCCGTCCGTGTCCCCAAGAGCGTGAGCCAGTTCCCCGGGTTCCGCATTGCGCTTGCCCATACGGATTTCCCGACCCTGAAGATTACGCCCCATCCCGACCGGGTTTCCTGTGGCGTGCAGGCGCTCCACCCCGAAATATACGGCAGCCCGATTTTCACGAGCTGGCTGGACCGCGACCTGGGATACGCGGGCGTTCTCGCCTATGCGGAAGGCGGCGAGGTGCGACTCAAGACTTTCCGTGGCGACAAGCTGTTCCGCATACCGCAGTTGGCAGTCCACCTGAACCGTGGCGTGAACCAGGACGGCCTGAAGGTCAATCCCCAGACGGACCTTGATGCCCTGTGGAGCGTGGTTACGGGCGAAAAGTTCGAGGACACCCTGCGGGCGGAAATCCCGGAAGGCGCGAAGTTGCTCGATTTTGACGTGCAGCTGTTCGATGCGCAGAAGGCGGCCCGTGGCGGGTTCCACGACGAGTGGATTTATTCGGGAAGGCTCGACAACCTCTCGAGCTGCCACGCGATTGCCGAGGCGTTTATCGCTTCGGAACCGCTCGAAAACGACTTTGCCGTTGCCTGCTTCTTCAATAACGAGGAAGTCGGTTCCACGACCCGCGAAGGTGCGGGCGGGAACTTCCTGAAGAGCGTGCTGGATTCTATCGTCCCGAACCTTGATGCAGCCTTGGCGTCTAGCCTTGCGCTTTCCATCGACATGGCGCATGCGGTGCACCCGAACTTCCCGCAGAAGCACGAGCAGAACCATGCCCCGATTCTGGGTGGCGGAATCGTATTGAAGACAAATTCGCAAAAGCGCTACGCGAGCGACGTGTATTCCAATGCGCGTCTCAAACTGCTTTGCGAACAAGCGAACATCAACTGCCAGACCTTCGTGATGCGTAACGACATGCCCTGCGGCTCCACTGTCGGGCCTACGGTATCTGCGGCTCTCGGAATTCCGACGGTCGATATCGGCGAGCCCATGCTCAGCATGCACAGCATCCGCGAGATGACTGCGGCGAAGGACCATGCCGATATGATCAGTCTTCTGAAGGAGTTCTACCGCGAAAAAGCTTGAAGTCTTCCTGATTATATTACATTTACTCCAAGGAGTTGATGTACGTATTTATGAAGGGTTTCATTAAATTTTTAAGGTCTATCGAGGTTCCGCAGGCGAGGTGGAACCGGGCTACGCTGGCCTTCTTGATATGGGGAAGCCTTTGCCTTTTGGCAAACCTGTTCTGCACGAACGCGAACGCCTTTGGCGGCGATCAGGGCTACTGGGCGGACTGGGTCAAGAAACTTGCCGAAGGCGGCTTCGAGAGGTTCAACGGCAACTATCCGCCGCTCTACGTTTTTTGGCTGTGGGTCGTGTCGAAGGTCTACGTGCTTTTCGACATTCCTATCGACAAGACGTTCATGCTCAAGTTCCTGTGCCTGTGGCCGGTATACTTTGCGCACCTTGCCCTTGTGGATATAGCAAGCAGGCTTGTCTCGAAAATAAAGCTTGAACCCGCGAAGGCGAATCTCGTGCTGGCGTTCGTGGCGCTCAACCCGGCGCTGTTGCTCGACGGCCCCATCTGGGGGCAGGTCGACATGTTCCCGTGCATATTCGGCATTGCCGCGCTCTACTGCGTCAATTTCAGGAGCAAGATGAAGTATGCGGCTCTGTTCTTTGCGCTTGCGCTCCTCGCGAAGTTCCAGATGATTCTCCTGCTGCCTATCTTCGGTGGCATATTCATCCGCAAGTACAAGATTTCTTGGCGCGGGCTCCCGGCGATGGCGGTTGCAATCGTGCTCGTGCTGTTGCCGTTCTTCATTGCGGGCAACCTTTCGGGCATGCTCTCGCGCGCATACGTGAACACCACGAGCCAGTACCCGTATGCGACATACAATGCGGCGAACCTCTGGATGCTTACGGTAGGGAACCTGAGCGCCGATGCGACGCCGTTCTTCAACCTGCCCAAGGAGGGAATCTGGTCCCTGCTTTCGCCGGCGTGGATAGGCAAGATTCTGTTCGTGATTGTCTCGCTTTATATTCTCAAGTGCTCGCTGTTCGCGCGGAACCTGCGCACGACTTTCAAGCTTGCGACCTTCAGCTCGTTCGCTTTCTTCTTGCTGTTGCCCGGCATGCATGAACGCTACCTGATATACGCGATTCCGTTTGCGTGCATGTGGCTCGTGCTCGACCTGCGCAAGTCCTGGTTCTGGGTTGCCTGCATTACGCTCCTTTGCGCGATGAACATCGAGATGGTCAACGGGCTCAAGGGCGGCGATCTCTGGCCCTGGATTTCTGCGTTTGGCGTGATTGTCTTTGCCGTCGCCTCGGTGCACGCGCTGTTCCCGAAGTTCTTCCCGCTGCTCGCGTATGCGATAAGCCGGCTGTCGCTCCCGCGGTTTACGCCCTACGTGGTTCTCGCGCTCATCCTTGTCGTGGAACTTTCCTGCGAGGTGCGCGAATCCCGGCCCATCGAGGTGGAACTCCTGCCCAACCAGATGTATCTCACCGACTTGAAGATAGACCACTACACGCAGGAATACGGCTCGCCCCGCATCAACCGGAGCGTGGAAGGCAAGACCCTGATGGTGAAGAACCGCCAGTTTGAACACGGTATCGGCTCGCACGCATCGTCGAGCTTGCACTTCACGTTGCCCGCAAATGCGGAATATCTGGATTTCTATGTGGGCGTGGACGATGAAGTGTCCGGCGGCGGCTCGGTAAGGTTTATCGTGAAGTCGGACGAGGGCGAACTCTGGTCCAGCGGGCTTGTTCGCGGGAACAACGCCCCGGTGCCGGGCCGCGCGAAGGTTGCGGGCCTCGACCACATCGTGCTCGTTATCGATGCGGATGGCGACAACGCCTACGATCACGCGGATTGGCTCAGCCTGATTTTGACATTGAAGAAGTAGCATGGTTCGCGTCGACAAGATTCGTGTCTGTTTCTGGCTAATCCTTGCCCTTGGCATCTTCGCGCGGGTATTCCTGTTCGGCGACGTTCCGGGCGATATTAACCAGGACGAGGCCTTTGCGGGCTACAACGCCTTCACGCTCATGCACAGCGCGGCGGATTCCTACGGGTACCGCCTGCCGGTGTACCTCACGGCGTGGGGCTCCGGCATGAACGCACTCGAATCGTACCTGATGATTCCCTTTGTCGCTATCTTCGGGCTCAAGGTGTGGGTAATTCGCCTCCCGATGCTCATCGTGGGCATACTCTCGCTTGTCGCCGTCTATCACCTGGTAAGGCGCTTTTCTTCGGGCAAGCTCGCGCTGGCCGCCATGTTCCTTGTGGCGATTTCGCCCTGGCACATCATGCTTTCGCGCTGGGCGCTGGAATCGAATCTCGCCCCCGGGTTTGTACTGTTCGGGATTCTCTTCTTCGTGAAGGGTCTCGAGAAGCCCAAGCTATTGGTGGCATCGGCGCTGTGCTTCGGGCTTTCGCTCTATGCGTACGCGACGGTATGGTCGGTGGTGCCGTTTATCGTTATTGCGTGTGTGGCCTACGCGCTCTGGGCACGCTCGCTCCGGCATACGCGCTACGTGTGGATTTCGCTCGGCGTGCTGGTGGCGCTTGCCTGCCCGCTGGTGCTTTTCCTGCTCGTGAACAAGGGCGTGATTCCTGAAATTAAACTGCCCTTCCTCAGCATCCCGAAGCTTGTGTACTTCCGCGACAGCGAGATTTCCTTTGCCCATATTCCGCGCAATCTTGCAAACCTGGCGAACATTCTCGTAAAGCAGAATGATTACCTCCCATGGAATTCCTTCGGGCGTCACGGGCTCTACTACCCGGCGACGCTCGCGTTCTTCCTCGTGGGCTTTTGCGTGTTTGTCTGGAACGCTATCCAGGATATTCGCAGGCGCAGGCTCGGGCTTTCTACGTTCGTGCTGGTGTGGCTTTTTGCGGGCCTTGCCATCGGGGCGCTCATCCAGGTGAACGTGAACCGCGTGAATCTCCTCTTTTTGCCGCTCCTTATCGTTTCGGCGTTCGGGATTGTTTTTGCGTTCGAGCGTATCCACGTGCGTGCACTTGTGGTTCCGCTGTTCGCCTACCTCATTTGCTTCGCCACCTTCGAGAAGGAATACTTTACCACCTACCGCGACCGTATCGGAAACTACTTCTGCGAGGGCATCGAAGATGCGATGAACCTTGTACTCTCGAAATCGGCCGGCAAGAGCGTTGTCGTGGACCCAGACGTGAGTTACCCGCGCGTGCTTTTCTACGGAAAGGTTCCGCTTGATTCGTACCTCTCGACGGTCAAGTACACGAATTTCCCGAGCGCGTTCTTGTACGTGCGCTCGTTTGACAAGTATATCTTTACCGACAGGATAATTCCCGAGCATAGGCAGGATTTTGTTTACCTGCTCGAAAACAGCGGGGCGCGCATGAAGACCCTGCAGGATTTGGGCTACAACGTGGAATGCTTCGGGAAGTATGTCGTGGGTTACTAAAAAAAGGAGGATAAAATGAATGGGTTACGGATTCGTTTGATTTGCCTGCTGGTAGGGTTTCTCCTGTCGGTATGCTGCAATGCGGATGTCATGATTGTCGTTGAGGAAAAACTCTACGAGGATTCGCAGGTAAAGGACGCTGTCGCGCTCTACGCGAAGGATATCGGGGACGCGCGAGGCGTGAAAGTTGCGATAAAGACCTTCGCTTCGCCGAAGAACGGCGGGACTGCGGAGGCGCTCAAGGAACTCCTGGTGAAAAACCGCGAGGGCTTGCAGGGCGCGATATTCGTGGGCGATCTGCCGCGTGCCCTGTTCGAGTTCCCGCAGTGGAACATCGACGGTTTCAGGTACCAGCGCTGGGCCTCGGATTTCTATTTCATGGATATGGACGGCGTGTGGCTCGATACGGCATCGGGCTAGTTCGGCATGACCGATGGCAAGATTACGGAAGAGGTTGTCCTTAAGCCGGCATTCAGTATTGGTTCGGCTTCGCCTCTTCCGGGAACCGTCCCTGTGGATAGTTTCTCTATCCGGTATGAGGGCTTTATCAAGCCGCCCCAGACAGGGCTTTGCTCGCTTGAGGTGATTAGCGATAACGGGCGCAGGGTGTTCATTGGCGATACGCTGGTGGTGGATGCCTGGCTTCCCGATTGGAGTAGATCCTACTATGGTGCTGTAAACCTGGTCAAGGATAGTTTGTACGCATTTAGGTTGGAGTACGAGGAAGAATATGGCAGTGCTAACTTGTCCCTGTACTGGAAATGGGAAAGCGGCTCATGGGAAGAAGTTCCCAAGGACGTTTGGTTTCACGGTAATCCCGTAGAATCCGGGCTACTGGCGACTTTCTATGGAAACATTGGCCTGAAGGATTCTGTCGAGCATCCGGGTGAACCTACGGGCTGGAAGAGTGGTGCCGGCAACGGTGTCTACGATGCGCATTATTCTACAAGGCGCGATTCTGTTTCGGATTCCCTTGAAATCTGGGTTTCGCGCATAGACCCCAATACGGCAGGCCTGCTCGGAAGCCCGAAGGATCTGCTGCTGAAGTGGTTCGATAAGGTGCACGCTAGTTACGGGAAGAAAACATTCTCGAACAAGGCGGCGTATTTCATGGTGCCGGGGACGGACCTGACGGTGGAATCCAACTACAAGTTTGTGCGCGGCCTCTCCGCCCTCTATGGCGAAAGCGCGGTGGATATCATCGAGTCGGATTCGCTCAGGTATGTGCAGAGCATCGCGCAGGATTACGACTGGTCTATCTATGTGGGCCATAGCAACCATCTGGGGCTGGGCCTCGGGTTCAATGCACGCGATGTGCGCTACCCGATGGATGTGGGACCGAGAATCTTCCACTTCGCGTCGTGTGGCCCCCTGCTTGCCTATGACGATGTCTATGGCAATACGTACAGCGTTTCTGTCGCATCTGCGCACCTGTTCGGAACGCGCGGCGGCGGCCTCGTGAGTGTCGGTTCCACCAAGACGAGTGGCGATAACCAGCTGGACGACCTGATGTACGAATATGCTGCCGAAGGGGTGTGGATTGGCGAGGCGTTCCGTCGCTGGCTTAACGAACGTATCAAGCGCAACAGGTACTGGCCGCGCGAAAACATATACGACTGGTTCTATGGCGAATCGATGGTTGGCGACCCGATGCAGGTCTTTGGAACGCATGCGACGGATGCGCTCCCCCGCAAGAAGGCATGGCGTGCTCCGCTCAAGAAACACCGTTCCTACGACGCCTCGGGAAGGCTTGTCCAGGGCCGTTTCCTCGAATACAAGGTGCGGTTCTTCCGGTAACGATGCGAACCACCCTCCGGGGTGGTTTTTGCATGCCCAGTTTTGTATATTATAGTCGATTCCGGAGCGACCGCAGGGAGCGATAGAATCTATAGAAGAGATTAGTATATGCGTTTATTTGTGTTGTTCGTATGCTTGCTGTCGGTAGCGCTTTTTGCGCGGCCAATAAACGACGGCAATAAACTGTTCAAGAACGGCGACTATGCCGGCGCCCTTGAAAAATATATGAAGGCCCGCGAGGCCGAACCCGCGAACCCGCTTTTGTTCTACAATATCGGAACGTGCCAGTACAGGCTCGGCAATTACGAAGAGGCCAAGAAGGAACTCGAGAGCGCCATGCGCATGCCGGATAAAAAGATGGCCGCGAAGGCGGCGTACAACCTCGCGAACACGCATTTCCGCATGGGCGAGAAGGCCGCCGAAGGCAGCGAACGCATTGCGGCCTGGCGCGAATCCGTCGCCTACCTCAAGAAGGCAATCGACCTCGACAACAATTTCGAGAACGCGAAGAAGAACGTGGAAATTGTCCAGCGCAAGCTGAAGGAAGAACTCGACAAGCAGAAAGAGAACAAGGACCAGAATCAGGACCAGAACAACGACCAGAAACAGCCGCCGCTTTCCGACAAGGCGAAGGAAGTCCTGGCGCGCGCATTGCAACTTTGCAAGGACGGCAAGTACGCCGAGGCGAAGGAGATGCTTGAGAACCTGATTGCCGAGGACGAGACTGCGGGCCAGCTGAGCGGCCACGTGCAGCGCATTGACGACGTCATCGAAATCAAGGCCGGCCGCAAGCCCAAGGCGAAGATTGACGCGAGCAACACCGACAACGACCTGGAGGTGATCTGATGCGTTTGATTAGAAGAGAGACCAGTGTCATCCTGAGCTATACGAAACTAAGAACTTTAGTTCTCAAGTTGAGTTATGCCCTTTGGGTAGGAGCCGATAGGCGGAGTCGAAGGATCTCCATTGCATTGTACTTGGTATTGATTTTTGCTGCCGCAGCCTTTGCCGCCCCGAAGTCGGCGAGCGCCTACTACAGCGATGCGGCCTTCCAGTACATCGAAAACCGCCTGCCTTCTGCCGAAATCACCTGCAACGAGGGCCTGCAATACTACCCGAACGACCAGAAGTTGCAAATGCTCCTTGACCGCATCAAGGAAGCCAAGGACGAGCAGAAGAACGAGAACAAGAAGAACGACAAGAACCAGGATAACAACCAGGACCAGAATCAGGATCAGAACCAAGATCAGAATCAGGATCAGAATAAGGATCAGCAGAACCAGGACCAGAACGGCGATGGCAATTCCAGCGGGTCCGAGAGTTCTTCGAGCCAGGGCGATGACCAAAACCAGAATCAGAATGGCGGTGGCCAGTCCAGCAGCAGCCAGGGCGGTGAAAGTTCCGACAGCAATGGCGGGCAACAGCCTGAACAGCAACCCGAGCAGCCGCAGGAAAATTCCAGCGACAGCCAGGGTGGCGAGGAGCCTCAGGAACAGCCCGTGCAGATGGGCGAGATGAGCCCCGAAGAGGCGGCACAGCTCCTGAAGGACTTTGACGAACAGAACGGCGAACGCAAACCCTGGAAACCTATCCGCGGCCAGGCTAGACCGGCGAAGGATTGGTAAGGTCAACCGAAATCAACCTCAGTATGTCATCCCCGACCTGGTCGGGGATCTTTTTATATTGTTCTGTATGAGATTCCGTTCACTTGTTTTTTTGTGTGCGCATTACGGACCGCTGTCCCGACGCAAATTGTGGTGTAGACTTGGGTGGTGCCCCTGCGGCCGATATCATGGGCAATCGCGTGGGCCGCTACTACGGTGAATGGGAATTCGTGAGCTGCGAAGGCGTCGATGGCGTCTGGGGCGATTCGACATCGATTTGGGTCAAGGAAGGCGCGAGCGAATTCTGGAGCATTATCCAGGTGCGCAACCCGAAGGACATGGTCAAGGGTGTCGCCATTTACGGTATAGATACCCGCGACTTCTACGAGCTCGAGATGGTCGTGGGTACCGAGAACTTCTGGACGGTACCGAAGAACGTTCTGCAGACCGACAACCGCTACCGTGTGGTGGTGAAGTACCGCACCGGTACCGACGACGAATGGAAAATAAAGGGCTCCGACCTCGCTGTTCCCGAGGCCAACCTGTACCTATACGAACATAGGGAATAGTTTATCGCCCGCGACGGCGAGAACTGAATTGCACGGGGGAGTCGTTTCGCCTCTTGTCTCCGGAGGGGCGGTTGTTTCCTCCGTTTCCGCGCGGGTTGTTGCCGCGGTTCCTGCCAAAGTCGCGATTGTCTCGGTTATCGCGGTTGCTGTGGAATTCGCGGCGGCCTTCTTCGCGATGCTCGTTTCGATTTTCGCGACGGTCTTCGCGGCGCATCTCGTTGCCCGAAAAACCCTTGCCCGCGTTTCCGCTGTTCGCGTTCCCGAACTGCGCGGCGCGCCTTTCCCTGCGGGCGGAATTTTCCCAGCGGCCCTTCTCGCCTGACTTTTTCGGCACGATTGTGGTGGAGCGCGCTTCCCGCTTTTGCAGTTCGCGTTCGCGGTATTCCGCATTGCTTTCGCGTTCCTTGCTCGGGAAAAACTCCTTGCCTTCTGCCTTCGCGCTGCGGCTCAATAGCAGTCGCCCGATCTTCCCGAGTTTTAAACGCTCCAGCGTCGCGCGGATTTGCGGGCGGTTCTCCGGAATGTACCAGAAGAAGAACTGTCTCTGGCTCTTCTTCTGCTCGGGTGTCTTTGCCACATAAAGCGGCTTGCCATCGGGCGTCATCTCGGAATAGAACATCTCTGTCGCGATTGTCATCGGCGTGGGGGTAAAGTCCTGCACCTGTTCCAGCTGGAATCCGAGCTGCTTTGTCTCGAGGGCGAGTTCCGCCATGTCGGCCTCGGTACATCCGGGGTGACTGCTGATAAAGTAAGGTATAATCTGCTGGCGCTTGCCGATGCGCTTGCATTCGTCGTCGAAGAATTCCTTGAACTTGTGGAACAGCGTAAAGCTTGGCTTGCGCATAAGCTTCAGCACTTCGTCGCTCGTGTGTTCCGGTGCCACCTTCAGGCGTCCGCTCACGTGGTAGTCAATGAGCTCGCGGGCGTATTCCTCGTGGTCGCGGCGCAGTTCTTCGTCATCCGTTTCTTGCAACAGCATGTCGTAACGCACGCCGCTCCCGATAAACAGGTGCTTTACCTTCGGGTGGTTGCGCACTTCGCGGTAAAGGCTCAGAATCTCGGCATGGTGCGTGTCCATGTTGTCGCAAATCTTGGGCGTGAGGCAACTCGGTCGTGCGCATTTCTGGCATCGGCTCTGGTCGCGTCCGCGCATGTTGTACATGTTCGCGCTCGGGCCGCCCAAATCGGTGATGGTGCCTGCAAAGCCGTCCATATTCGTAATCAAATCCACTTCGCGCAGAATGCTTTCGCGGCTACGGCTCGCGATGAACTTTCCCTGGTGCGCGTTGATGGCGCAAAAACTGCAACCGCCAAAGCATCCGCGGTGCGTGTTGATGCTGAACTTTATCATGTCGAATGCGGGCACGTTGCCGCGCTTCTTGTAACGCGGGTGCGGTTCGCGCGCGTACGGGTATTCAAAGCTCTCGTCTAACTCGCCGTATTCGAGCGGCGGGTATGCGGGGTTTATTACCACAGTCTGTTCCGCGACATCCTGCAATATGCGGCGCTGGAACCACTTGTTGCATTCGATATCCACCTTGCGGCAGTTCTCTATCTGGTTCCGCTTGCTCTCGAGGCATTCCTCGTAGCTGGCGAGCCGCAGGTCTTCCCACTGGTTGCTCTTCGGCACATTTCCTTTGGGCGCCAAGTATGCGGTTTGCGGTATGGAATGCAGGCTCGAGAACGGCACGCCTTTTTTCAAGAGTCGCACCATCTCCTTCAGTGGCTTTTCGCCCATGCCGTAAACGAGAAGGTCCGCCTGCGTATCGAACAGGATGCTCGGTTTGAGCCTGTCGCTCCAGTAGTCGTAATGCGTCACGCGGCGCAGGCTCGATTCCAGCCCGCCAATCATCAGCGGCACGTCGGGGTAGAGCTGCTTTAAAATCTTTGCGTAGGTGTACGTCGCGTAATCCGGGCGGAAACCCGCCTTGTTGCCCGGCGTGAAAGCGTCGTCGCTCCTCAGGCGTTTTGCGGCAGTATAGTGATTCACCATGCTGTCCATGCCGCTGCTGATTGCGAAGAACATTCGCGGGCGCCCGAGTTTCTTGAAATCGCGCAGGTCATCGCGCCAGTTGGGCTGCGGCAAAATTGCAACGCGCAAGCCCTCGTGCTCGAAAAGCCTTGCCACCACGGCATGCCCGAAGCACGGGTGGTCCACGTAGGCATCTGCGCTGATGATAATCACGTCCACGTAATCCCAGCCGAGTTCGTCTAGGTCTTCCTTGCAGATGGGGAGGAATCGCGGATCGTACATGGGGCAAAAGATAGTTAATCTTGCGCCGTGGGCAAGGGCGTTACCCCCCCCCCCCATATGAAACACTGCGTTTCATAAAACTGTAAAATAACCAAAAATCAAACAAAAAATATGCTAATTTCTTGAAAAATTCATTGATTTTGTTTCATCAATAGGGTAGATTTGTAACAGGGTAAGCCATGAGACCGATAACAGAGTATTCAGACTACCGTAAGTATATGCGGGATTATTACGAGGAACGCAAGAAGGGTTCCTATTTCTCGTGGCGCGAGTTCGCGAAACTTGCGGGGTTCACGTCGTCGGGGTACCTCAAGCTGGTGTGCGACGGCAAGACTCGTCTGAGCCGCGGAGGGGCGGCGAAGGTTGCCGGTGCCATGGGCCTTACCGGGTTCGGTGCGCAGTATTTCTGCCTGCTGGTGGAATACTGCGATGCTCCGGACGCAAACGTTCGTCTCGAGATTTTCTCCCGGATGCGCGCCCTGATGGAGGAGAACGGGGTCCGCATCCTGGGAGCCGAGGCGTTCGACTACTTCAAGTCGTGGATAAACCCGGTGGTGCGCGAGCTGGCGCCTATCATGCCGGGCGCGAAGCCTTCCGAAATTGCAAAGATGTGCGTGCCCGAGGTGACTGCGGGCGATGTGCGCAATGCGCTTACGCTCATGGTGCAGGCGGGCCTTTTGCAGTTGAGGCCGGACGGCTCTTACGTACAGACTAACAAGGGGCTTTCGGGCGACCCCGCGCTTGTCGCGGGAGCGATGCACGCCATGCAGAAACAGTTGACGCTGCTTGCCGCCGATGCACTCGATGGCGTCGCCCGTGAAGACCGCAACATTTCTGGCCTTACCTTCGGTGTGGACGAGAAGACTCTGTGGCACCTTTCCGAGGAACTGGACCTTTTTCGCCAGAAAGTCAAGGATATTCCTTCTAAAGTTGAAAACTATGACCGCGTATATAGATTAAATTTGCATTTATTCCCGCTGAGCAAGGCAAAGGAAGGCAAAGATGAAAATCAGGGCTAGTTTTGTACAAAGTATCGTTACGCCGTGTGTGGCCTTGCTCGCTTTGCTTTCGGGCTGTGCCGGCTTTACCGAGGACGTGGCCGGGAATGCGATGGCAGACTCCGAAAACGCTGCACCCGATGCTGGAACGAAGGATGGTAATGGCTTGCCGGATATAAGTGCACCGCAGGGTACATCTGACCCTGTCGAACCAACTCCGACTGAGACTGTCAATTATGAGGTTGACAAAAGTGTCGCTGCAAGGTTCGAGTCGGCGAAAATTCGGAGCACGGGCAAGCTCTTGCGGAGTGCTGTCGGTGACTCGATAACCATCGTTCTCGAAATAAACGGCGGTTGCGTCAAGGAAGGCGAATCTTTCGCATACGACCAGAACTTCTTCTTCGCGGATTCGAATACTTTCGCCTACAGTTTCCGTGGCGATACGCTATTGCTCTCGAAAATCTCTGAACCCGACCCGTATGAAGCGGACCAGCAGAAATACGAGGAATCGTTTATCTTCGTGGGCGGTACGTCGGGCAAGCTTGATGGAATCTGGAAACATTCGCAGTGCCGCTATCGCGAAGACAAGATGTACTGCATGAATGACGGTTACGATCAGTATTTCAAGTTCGATGGCGATAAGGTGGAATACCGCATTACGGACCGCGAAGGTTACGACTACATGCAGACGGTATTCGTGGACCAGCTGTTCGATTTCCTCGGCAGCGGAGGTTCCATTCAGCTTGAAACTCCCTACTACTATTCAAGCACGGAATTCGGGCAGGAACGCTCCGGCATCGTCATTCTGGAAAAGACGAATACTTCGGTGAAGTTTACCCAGGCGGAAAGGACGTTCGACCTGAGCGTGGATTACGCCCGCTATAAAGACAGCCTGCACGTTACGCTCAAGTCGGGCGACGTGAGCTGTGTGGGAACAGTGCGCGAAATGGAAGATGTCGTGACCGAGATGTGCGTGACCGACAATGCGGATTACCTGCACAAGTCAAGTTCGGGCGCGTTCACGTACAGGCGGATGAATTCCCGCGAATTCGAAGCCTGCATCGATGGCATTCTCGGGCGCGAGCAGAACGATTGACGCACTGCGCGCTAGGCGCAAAGGAAACTGTTAGGAGAAATTATGGTCTGGAGAAAAATTGCAGGAGGCGTGGTGGCGTTGGCCCTTTGCCTGCCTCTGCTCGTACATGCTGCCGGAAAGCCGGATGGCAAATTGTTCGGAGTTCGCCTGGGAGCGCAGATTGCGAATCTCATTACCGATGCGCATTGGGGGCCGTATCCCGATATCTCGGGACCGGGCGGAGTGCTTTCGGTTGATTTCTCGCATGGGTTTACGGATAACTTTTACCTGCATACGGCACTTGGGCTGGATTTTCGTGCATACTATACGCATGTCGAGATGGGCATCGCCTGCGATGGTGATTGCGGCGGGGCGTGGGACGGCGACGAAATATATTCATACCTCTACCTGGAGGTCCCCGTCATGGCGCAGTGGCGCACGTCGGTACTGTTTTTTGAGGCGGGGCCGGTTGTAGACGTGATGTTGCTCTCCGACAAGGAGTATGTTATACCCGAGAGGTATCGCGGCCAGAGCGACGGTTGTTACGATGATAAGCGCTTCGGTGCGGGTGTCGTCGCGGGAGTCGGACACGTATTCGATTTCGGGCTTTCGATAGATGCGCGCGTGCTGTTCCAGTTCACGGATGTAGTTGATGGCGGCAAAAAATGCCTCACGTCGCATTCCGAGGAAGTTGAGATGCGCTTTGACCCCGAGACGGAAGAGACAACAACTAGGGTTCTCTGGGAATCCGACGAGTACATGGGCGGTAGCTACTACAAGCTGCTGAAATACCAGATTGGTATTGGCTACTGGTTCTAGGGTGTAGCGCCTTCGCTTTTCTTGGCTTCGCGCTCTTCAGCTTCGTGTTTTGAATACGCACACCCGCAGTAGTTTTGACGGTAGAGGTTGTATTCGGCAGAGAGCTCGATGGAACGCTTGTTGCCGCCCTTGCGCTTGAAGTCGCTGGGAAGCGCCTTGACGCCGTAGATTTCGCCCTGTTCCTTGGCGACCACGTTCAGTACCTGCTCGTCCTTCTTGGGGCTGATGGTGAGCGTGGTGGTAAAATAGTCGAATCCCATTTCCTTCGCGAGCCTTGCCGTTTCGCCGAGACGCAGCTCAAAACACTTGCGGCAACGCTTGCCGCCTTCCTTCTCGTCTTCGAGCCCGCGAGCAATCTCGTAGAATTTCTTGGGGTTGTACTCCCCCTCGATAAATTCCACCGGATACTTTGTCTTGAATGTGGAAACGAACCGCTTGATTTCGGCGACGCGGTGGGCGTATTCTTCGGCGGGGGCGATATTCGGGTTGTAGTAGAAAATCGTTATCTTGAAGAACTGCGAGAGGTACTCGATGCAGTAGGTACTGCAGGGTCCGCAGCAGGCGTGCATCAGGAGCGTGGGCACGTTGCCCTTGCGCTGGTTCCACCGGATGATGTAACTCAGATCTCGCTGGTAGTTGTGATACGCTTCAGGCATTCTGCAAACCTTAGATTCTTTCGTCTATCGTCTTTCGTCTAAAAATCGAGTGTGCCGAACGCGGTTATCCAGAAGCAGATGGTTGCCCCGATGGCAAAGAGCCCCATGACGGTCTTTTCCTTGTGGCTCGTGCTGAAGAGCACCGTGGCGGTATAGAACGTGAGGTAGACCGCAAAGAAGAACGCGAGGATGCGCATAATCTCGAACGGGAAAAGCATCGGGAGAACTTTGCCCGCGCTGAGCAGCGTGTACATCGCGATTAGCTGCATGCAGATGGGGATGATGAACGCCTTGCGCACTTCCTTGGGCACCACCCTGTTGCGGCCGTTCATGGCGTACATGCCGAGCGGGGCACCGAACGCGAGAGCGATATTCAGTGCGATGGACGGCAGAAAGAGAACTGCCCCGATGACGGTCGCGATAATCATGCCGTAAAGATAAAAAAAGGACCCCTTCAGGTAAAGGAGGTAACCTAAAGGGGTCAGGGAGTGTTTGGGTATCTATAAGATACCTAATTGCAGGGGGGATTTACCAAAAAATCGGAGCATTCTTGTTTACACACGTGAACATGGGAAATGGTGAAAAATGCCTTTTTTGATCGAAAATCGCCATTTTTAGGTGTGTACAGGGCGGTTACGGGCTGGTTGCGGCGTGTCTAGAAAAGAATTTTTGAAGAAATTTGGGCGTGGGCGGGCCGGATTTTGGCCCCGTCGCTTTTCTTGAAGGTGGCGATGAGCGAGAACTCCAGGAAGTCGCAGGTGAGGCGCGTCTCGCTCCGGATTTGGAGGTTTTCGCGGGGGCTTGCGTCGGGTGCGACGAGGGTGACCTTGAACATGTCCTCGCGGCCGCCGGATTTTTTCTCGGAAACGGATGCGCCGATTTCGATTCGGGGCCTGCTCCAGGAATTTCCTGTGCGGTCGTGCTGCGTGTGTGCACTGCCCGTAAGCATTGCCGAGAGCGTGCTGAATTCGCGGGTTGTGCCCGCGGTTCCCTGGAAAATAGTTTGTCTGCAATTTTCGGAGGCCTCGACGCATGTGAACTTTGCGCCCATGCGGAGTGCGGGCGGCCCGCCGGAAATATCGAGTGCGAGCCTCCCCGAAACGCTGTCGGAGTGGAGCGGCGAGAGTATGCGGGCGCTTGCCGATACCCGCGTGTCGAAAAAGTCCTTTGCGCGGTACGTGATGTTCTGTGTGGTCCAGAACCTGCGCTTCGCGATGCTCGGGCTGAGCCTTGCCGGCGGGGGGAGGGAATCGCCGTGTATGTAGCCGGTCGTTCGCCACGAGAAGGCGGAGGAATCCCTGCCGTGCAGGCGGAAGTGTATGAGCGGGGTACGCTCCCCGAATTGCTGCCAGTATGCGACTTGCCCGAAGGGGAAGGCGGCCTGCGCCATGAAGGAATACGTGTCGGCGGTTTTCCACAGCGATGCGCCTGCCGTGAAAACCTTGCCACGGTTGTAGCTGGCGTGCGCCCGCAATGTCCCGGAGGTGTCGATGAGCCCGGCGAGCCCGAGTGCACCGAAGGAATATGCGAGTGCGGTTCCCCAGAGAGTGTCGACGGGAATGGTGCTCTTGAGTTCGCGTGTGGAAATCTGCCCGAAGTGCGCCTCGCCCCGCTTGCCCTTGTACGTGAGCAGTTCCTGCGTGCCGAGCCGGAGCGTTGCCCTGTGGAAAATGAACAGCAGTTCCTCGCGATGCGCCGTAACGTGGCCCGCGGAATCGTACCGCACTTTTGCTGCGAGGTGCCCGCTGTAGTGACGGGAAGGCTTTTTGACCCGCGACTTGCCCGCGGTTTTATTGCCCGCGCGCTTCTTGCCTGCGGGCGTATCGCCTGCGGTCCTGTTGCCTGCGAACTCGTCGTCTGCGAAAACTGCCTGCTCCTCCGTTCCGCAGGGTTCGTTCGCGTAGATTTCTGCAAGTGCGCACACCTCCTCCATCTTGCCCTCGTCGATAAGCGAGAGCATCTCGTTTGCCTCCTCCGCTTCGATGGTGCCGTCGTCCCACCACTCGAATACCTGCGCTTCCGTGACATCCGCCGCCTGCGCCTCCGCGATTTCCGCGGAATGTATCGCGAGCGGGGCGAGCAACGTTCCGGTTAGCGCTGTGGCAAGCGTGAAAAGTATGCTTATCGCGGAATTTGGCCAAATTTTTCCCGTATTCATAGAAATCCTCTACCCATATAAACGGTTTCGCGCAAAAAATGAGCCAAATCGCCACTTTTTTTCTAGGAGGTTTTTAAATTTGGGCTATGGCAAGCGATTCCTGGCATAAGAGCCCCAAGAAATGGTCCGGTCGTACTCCCGCCCGCGCGGGCAGTACCGCCGGCCGCGATTTCGTGCCGCACCTCAAGGCTCCGCGCACCGAATTCCCGCTGTTTAACGGGAAGCGTGTAAAGCCCTCGATTGAGGGGCTCGACAAGCTGTTGCATTACTACGGTGTGGAACTCGAACCGGCGACGCTCACACAGTTCTGGGAATTCCACCAGTTGCTGCGCGCGAACAACGAAGATCAGGACTTGACGCGCCTTAACGCATTCGAGACGATGGTGGAACGCCATTACGCCGACTGCACCCTCATCAACGCATACGTTCCCGAATGGCCCGCCCGCATGATCGATGTCGGGAGCGGTGCCGGATTCCCTGGAATTCCGCTCAAGCTCGTGAACCCGCATATCCGTCTCACGCTCTGCGAGCCGCGTCCGAACCGCATCAACTTCCTCAACATGGTCATCGAGAAGATGGGCCTGAAGGGTATCGACGTGTTCGGCCACAAGGTGACGAGCCGGAGCATGACCCTCCCGGTCGACGGAGTCATCAGCCGCGCATTCGAATGGATGGAAAAGACCCTCCCGCGCCTCGCGAATTCCCTCAAGGTAGGGGGCCGCGTGTACTTCATGAAAGGTCCGGGCGTTGCCGACGAGCTGAAGGTCTTCCACCCCGAAGACTTTGGGTACAAACTAATCGCGAAGCATTTCTACACCATTCCGAATAGCACGCAAGACCGCGCGCTCGTTATCCTCGAACGTGTAGAATAAAAATTGCCACCCATTTCTGGGTGGCATGTCAATTTACTTTATGTGTAACGCTACTTTATGACGATTTTCTGCACGAGATTCGCTGACCCGCTGCGCACGCGAACCATGTAGAGCCCGTCCGCAATGCCGTTCAGTTCAACGGAGCCCTTCTCGCACTTGGTGCTGAACACTGGGCGTCCCTGCATATCGAACAGTTCAACATTTGCGGACTGCGTGCCTGCGATAAACAGCGTGCGGCCTGCAGCGTGCATGGTGACGCTGCCCGGGCCTGCAGTTTGCCGAATCACTATGGTGCTGTCCAGACCAGTCGAGTCGGTGACGGTCGTGTCGTTTGCGGTCGTGTCCGCAGCGACGGTATCCTGCGGTGGCTCGAAGTTTTGGAGCCTCACCAAAATGCTATCGAATGCCGGTTTCGGTTTCAGGTTATCGTCGTAGATAAGGCCCTTCTGCCTGTTGAGCCCTCCAAGCCAGCTCCATTTATCGGATACGCCCCAGATCAGGTACGTGTCCGCATTCGGTTCTTCGAGGATAATGTCCAGGTATTCACGGAAGGTCTTTCCCTGGCGTTCGAGATCGCTCTTGCTCACGTTGATGCCGCTCTTGAATCCGATATCGAGCTCGGTGATTTTCAGCTTGATGTTGAGCTTTGCAAGTTCCCTGGCAAGCGAACGGAGGCTGTCCGGCGAACCGATAAAGTGCTTGTCGGTGGTGGTGTCCTCGACGTGCGTCTGTGAACCCACGCAATGGATAGGAATGCCGTTTGCGACCCAGCGCTTCACCTGTTCCAGCAAGAATCCTGCCTTGGCTTTCGGGTTGACTCCCTGTTCGAGGTTGTAGTCGTTGTAGCAGAGTTCCGCATCTGGGTCGGCGGCGTGTGCCCACACGAAGGCGGAGTCGATGAACTCGGGGCCGATACCCTGGTACCATACGGAGTAACCGCGCCACTGGGGTTCGTTGTTGCTGATAGCTTCGTTTACCACATCCCATTCGTCCACCTGGCCTTTCCAGTGGCCGACCACGTTGTCGATGTGGTTCTTGAGAACGGAGAGCAGTTTTTTCTTGTCGTTCTTGTAGTTGTTTACCCAGTTCGGGACCTGGCTATGCCAAGCCAAAGCGTGGCCACGGACGCGCATGCCGTTCTGCTTTGCGTACCTGACCATCTTGTCGCCGTTGTTGTAGTTGAACCTGTTTTCGCTAGGTTCGGTCGCGTCGAACTTCATCTCGTTTTCGGCAACGACGATGTTGAACTGCGTCTTGTGAACTTGTTCGTACTGCGAGGGAAGGCCGCCGCCAAACCACTGCGAGTTCAAGATGGCACCGATGTAGATGCCGTTCTTTTCTGCGTATGATCTGAGGGTTTCGTCTGCGGCGAAGGTACTTACGAATCCTGCGCCAATCAGGGCTACGCTGAGCACAAGCCCAGACACGGGAAAAAGGTTTCTCATTGTTACTCCTTGTTTTTCCCTAATACCTATGCACCCATATATAAAATAAACAAAAAACGGGTAGGTAGGTGTAAATTAACCGAAACAAGAAGTTCCGATTTTTTTAGGAGTGACTTTACGGATTTCCTGAAATTTTACTGAATTTCGTGATTTCTTCGCTTAGGTCGAGCCCCGAGATGGAGGATTCCAGAGACTTTGCCTGGGCAAGAATTTTCCCGGCGAAGGCGTGCGTGGCGGGCGATTCCGGGTCGGCAATCCTGTGATTCGCGCCCTTCATGAACTTTTCCACCTGGACGATCTCTGCGCGGGTCTTTTCGCTGCAGTAGGTTTCGGTCATGCGCTCGAAGATGTACTCTTCTGCGGTTTGGGACAAGTGAATCATATCGTCGGCATAGAAGCGATAGTCGCGCAGTTCGTCCATCACGATTTCGTAACTCGGGAAGTAGCTGACCGGCAAGGTCCCTGAGCTAGCCGAAGGGGCTGTGGTGACTTTGTTTATTACGTTATTTACAGCGAGTTGCAACGTCGCCTTCGAAAGCGTGTTGTTGTGTGCGCCGTCGCCCATGTGCCGCAGTGGCGACACGGTGAAAACGATATGGAACTTCCTGTCGTCATCGCGAACACCAGTGCTAGCGCCATCGCGAATAGTGATGTTTGCTTCGTCATCGCGAGCCGCAGGCGTGGCGATCCAGTCTTGATTCTTGATACGGCAAATGCTTTCGACGATCTCCCGAAGCGCCTGTGCCGCCTCATCTACGGTAATCATCCTGCGTTCAAAAAGTGCGGGGTCTTGCCGGTGGCAGTTCGCAACCGCGCGGCCGTGCGCATCCCCGTTGCCCGCCATGGCGGAAGCGTCCTTGAGGTAGTACACGAACGCAGTCCCGAGCGTGATGAACACGATATCGGCCTGCTGCAGGAATTCCCGCGTGCGTTTTGCGGCCTCGTTCAGTTTTTTGATGCATTCCTCGCGCGTCGCACCCGAGAGCGAACCGTGCGCATCCCAGCTGTACCAGGGCCCGCGGGCATCTTGATTCCCTCTGGCGTCCTGTTTCCCGCTAACATCCTGAAGCCCGCGGGCATCTTGAAAAACGTCGCTCTCCCCGAAAACTTTCCCGTCGGCAATCGCCCTAATCTGCCTTGCGATAGATACCGGGTTGTACACCGTCCCGAACGGGTTCGCGAGCACGCCAAACTTGCGTGCAGCAAACTGTGCCGATATGTTGTCTGCAAAGCACGACCCGAAAAACGCGATGCGGCTCGTGTAATCGATGCGAATGCTCGATGCGGGAATGTCGATTTTGGTGAAAAGTTCCATGCCGTAAATATAGGTAAAGGCGGACTCCTTGAAAATAAGCGCGGCTTTGCATTATAGAAAAATGCAAATTTTTTATGAATTTTTAAATTACTGTCGAAATTTAAGTAAAAACGCAATTTTTGTATTGCAAAATAAGTTGACTTTTGCGAAATAAGAGGTATATTTGGTAACGTGAAGCCCTCGGAAGCGGGGCTTTGTCAGGAGGAAAAATGAAAGATATCTTTGAATATACGGGCTACCGCCAGTACATCGCGGATTTTTACGCCGAAAGGAAGGTAAAGTCTGCGTTTACCTGGCGGGAGTTTGCAAGGATGGCGGGGTTCTCCTCGTCGGTCCATTTGAAGTATGTGAGCGAGGGGCGTTTTAACCTTGGCGAAGATGCCGTCGAGCGTGTGGCAAAGGCCATGGGGTTAAGCGGGAACCGGTTGGAATATTTCCGCGCGATGGTGGAGTTCGACCATGCCGTTACGGACAACATAAAGAAGGAAATCTTTGACAGGATGCTCTCCATTGCAAAGCAGAGCAATGCCAAGGTTATCGAGGGCGATGCGTTCCGTTATTTCGACAGCTGGAAAAATCCGGTGCTTCGCGAACTTGCTCCCGCCATGCCGGGCGCAAAGCCCTTGGCGCTGGCAAAAGCGTGCCGCCCGAAGGTCACTGCCGCTGAAGTCAGTGAATCGTTGAACTTTCTTGTCAAGGCGAATCTGCTCTTGAAAGATGCTAATGGCAACTACGTGCAGACCGACAAGTTCGTGACGACCGGCCCGATGGAGGCTGCACCCGTCGCCATTCGCGGGCTTCACCGCCAGATGGGTGAAATCGCGCTCGATGCAATCGAGGGCGTTCCACAAAACGAACGCCACTTTTCGGGCGTGACGCTGGGTATTACGCGCAACGCCTACGACAAGATTGTCGCGGAACTGGATGCGTGCCGCAGGAAGATTATCGAAATTGCCACCGCGGAAGACGAGACGGACGAAGTGTACCGCCTGAATCTCCAGTTTTTCCCGATGACGAACAAACAGAGCTTAAATAAAAAAGGTTAGGAGGAAACCATGAGTTACTTAAAAATGAGCAGTAAAATTTTCTGCACACTGGCGATGCCGTTCGCCATGATGTTCGCGGCATTCCAGGCAAGTGTACTTGTCGCGTGCTCCGACGACAAGTCTGTTGCGGGTGGCGCTTCCGAAGAGACGAGGATTATTGCCGGCCTTGAGAATATCTCGATTCATGGGCGTGCCCGCATGGTGGTGCCTTGGAAAAACGACGATAAGATCAAGCATATTGACGTGGTCGGACTCGAGGCGGGTACGAACGTTTCTCTTTATGAGTTGGATGCGAAAACATTTGCGAAGACGGGTGTCGTGTATGCGGGAGTCGTCGGCGATAGCGGAAATTTTGCCTTTGAAAAAGTGACGTTGAAAAGTCCTTACGTCCTCATCGAAGCGGAACGCCTGCCTCCTCAGAACGCCTATGTTTATAGCGTGTTTACGGATGTCCGCGATACGGGTGAAATCAGCATGGATGTGATGACTCGTCTGGAGGCCTTGCGTGCAGTTCGTCTTGCGGAGTCGGGAGAGTCGTATGCGGAGGCGAAAGAGCGGGCGAAAGCAGAAGTCCTTGAAGCATTCGGCATATATGACGCGCCCGATGGTATCGGCGAAGCTGACGAAGTGGAGTACACGGCAATTATATCTGCCATCTCAAGCACGCTGCCCACGAGCACCTCTAGCATATACCCCATTTCTTTACCTCTTGAAAATCGGACCATTAACAAGTTGTTCGCCTTCACTGCAGAAAAGGGATACTTCCTGGGTACGGATTCTCTGCTGGACAAGAGCTTTGTCGATATAGTCCTTTCAAATTTCGAAGGCTTGAAAAGGGCGTTTAGTGTTCCTTTTGAAGCGTACCATAAACTGGGAGACGCCTGGACCCGTGACTATCAGATAAATGAACTCATGCTCAAGTACTATGCAGGAATGTTGTCTGTTGCATATAACGTGGAGCGCTGTACCCAGGATAAAGAGGGGAAGGTCTCCAATATACAGGTAAGCGATTATTACGAAACGCGGGTGACTGCTGTTCGCCTGGTCTGCCACTCCGGAAATTGGCATCTGTCGGTGCCCGAGGTAGAGCACACGATGGGTACGATGACCGATGCTCGTGACGGAAGAGAATACAAGACGGTGACGATTGACGTTGGTGGAACTCCGCAGACCTGGATGGCGGAAAACCTGAGGTATGAATTGCAGGAAGGTGCGTCGTGCGACGAAGAGTGGGGTTTTGTTGATGGCTGCTATTATTCGCAACTTGCGGCGATGAATCTCGATAGTTCTTACCTTGTGTTTGATTATCCGTACGAATCCCTGGAAGCCTGCAAGGCGTATTGGGAAAGCGAGAATAGCGTTCCTTATGGCGGTATCGATGCTTTTTGCGAAGAATCGATGGATGCCGGGACTCATTCAAAACTAGACTATGAAAAAATTGATGTGAGCGATTCTGCGAAATACCAGGGCGTGTGTCCCGATGGGTGGCGGCTCCCCAGGCCTCAGGAATGGATTGACCTGTTGTCGGCGGTTCAGGCGTATTCCGGCGAGGACGAAAAACCGGAAACTCTCAACCTCTTTGACCTTTCTCCGTTAGGCAATCCTGCGGGATTCGGGTTGCATGCGCACTATTCGATAATGTGGTTGGGCCAGACTCCGGATTTTGTCCCAGACCCGTCATCGGGACTGCTGACAGTCGATGGTGCAGTGCTTGCGACGGCTCCTGCCAAAGTCATGTTGAAGGACGATTTCGGCTATGACATGTTTATGGCGATAGCAAATCAAGTTTGGATTGGCTTCACCAAAATGGATTTTTCTGAAAGCTTTACACGAATTGCGGTCCGCTGCGTCAAGAACTAATATGTCGCACTTCTGTTAGGAGGGAAAGCAGGAGGAGAAAGGGGAAGGAGGAAAGAGGAGGAGAACAGGAAGGCAGGCGAAAGCCCGCCTTCTTTTATATTCTGAATTTATCGTGTAAATATGGCGATTTTTAAAATAAATAGAAAAAACCGCAAAATTTAAGCAAAAATTTTAATTTTTTATTGTAAAACTATTGACTTTTGAAAAAAATGGAGTTATATTTGTTCTTGTTAGGAGGAAAAATGAAGGATATACTTGAATACACAGACTACCGCCAGTATATCGCGGACTATTATGCCGAGAGAAAGGCAAAATCCGCGTTCACCTGGCCGGAATTTGCGAATGCGGCGGGGTTCACTTCGCCGGTCTACCTGAAGTACGTAAGCGAGGGGCGTTACAACCTGAGTGGCGAGGCGGCAGTTCGCGTTGCGCAGGCAATGAAACTTGCGGGTTTCGAACAGGAGTATTTCTGCGAAATGGTCAAGTTCGACCATGCGAAGAAGGATGCCGAGAAGAAGGCGGCGTTCAGCAGGATGCTTGCGATTGCCGATGCGCACAAGGCGAAGGTCCTGGAGGGGGACTCCTTCCGGTTCTTCAGTGACTGGAAAAATCCGGTGATTCGCGAACTTGCTCCCGCCATGCCGGGCGCAAAACCGCTCGCGCTTGCGCATGCTTGCCGCCCGAAGGTGAGTGCCGCCGAGGTGAGCGAGGCGCTCAAGTTCCTCGTGAATGCGGACTTGCTCAAGAAAGACGAAGACGGCAATTACCAGCAGACGGAAAAATCGGTGACGACCGGCCCGATGAATGCGACTCCGGTCGCGGTGCGTGGGCTTCACCGCCAGATGGGCGAAATCGCTCTCGAAACAATTGAGGGCGTGCCGCAGGATGAAAGGAATTTTTCGGGCCTTACGCTCGGTGTCACGCGCGATGCCTACGAGGAGATTGTGCGGGAGATTGCTGAGTTCCGCAAGCGCGTCATTGCGATTGCTACACGGGAAGATAAAACGGATGAAGTCTATCGCATGAACATTCAGTTCTTCCCGATGACGAACAAGAATACAAATAAGAAGGGTTAGGAGGATATCATGAAGTACCTTGAAATGAGCAGGAAGTTTATCTGCAGTGTGGCGATGCCGCTCGCCCTGATGTTCGCGGCGTGTTCTGACGACAAGTCTGTTGCGGGCGGTTCTGCCGAAGAGACGGGCGTGTATGCAGACCTTGAAAATATTACGGTTGCCGGTCGCGCCTTGAACCTGTACGTGACAGCACGGGAGGTTGGTTCGGGCGACGAGAAGACGGTTGCGGTTGTCTCGGGGTCTGCCTATGCCGATGGTGCCCAGGTAAAGATTTTCGGAGTCGATACCGCGACGTTCGAGATTTCCGAAGAACCGTTTATCCAGGCAATATCGGATAGGGATGGAAATTTTGAGGTGAAGGATGTTTCTCCTAACAGTCCGTACGCCGTTGTCGAGGTTTCCGGAAAGATAGCTTTCGCTGCGAAGAACCCGTATGCCAGAAGGGACGGTTCCGATATCCCCGCGGACTCGATGGCGACTTATAGGGCTGCTGTAGACTTGCGAGAAACAAAAGATGTGAAGGTCAATATCCTTACGACTCTTGCGTCGGCTCGTACCTTGGCTCTTGCAAAATCGGGTCTTCCCTTTGCGGAGGCGAAGGCCATGGCCGAAAAGGATGTGCTGCTTGCGCTCGGGATACGCGATTCCCTGGATGCGTTTGACAAGGTGTCCTATTCGCAGAAAACGAGTTCCATTTTCCCCGTGTTTATCATGGCCAGCTACCTGTTCAAGGGTGTCCCCGATGCAGTTGATCGAGCTGCGGCAGATATCGGCGAGAATGGGGGCTGGAGATCGATCGTTTATGACCGTTACCTGGACAGTAAGGGAGTGGAATACCGTTACCACTTGCTTCGCGAGCCGGAGTTCCTTGTCCTGTTGGGGTTAGATTCGGGCGATGCCCGTATTGCGGAATTGGCCGAAATGTATTTGTTCAATGTGGTCGAGGTGCTTGCTGAGAGAAAGGGTCTTTGCACCGACGATAGGGAAAGCGAAAAGAATGAGTTCGGCCTTTACAGTGACTTTGTCTGTGAATCTGGCTATTGGGTGCTGCACGATAAGGAATTGGCCTACCAGAAAAAGTTCGGGACAATGACGGACGAACGCGACGGCAAGAAGTACAAGACATTTACTGTTGAATACAAGGGCGAGTCCAGAACTTGGCTGGCGGAAAACCTGAATTATGTCGTCGACAATTCCTGGTGCTATAAAGACGATTCAGCCAATTGCGAAAAATACGGACGCCTGTATTCGATGTGGTCCACGTTTGACATTCCTCGTGATACCCAGTACATCGCTGCTATGTGGGCGCGGGATTCTATCTGGAAGTATCAGGAAGAGAATGACGTGGAGGAGTACGAAGGGTATGAACAGGTTTACCAGGAGGCAAGAGAGCGCCTGTTGGGAGTTCTGGATTCGATTGATGGTCGGGGCGTTTGCCCTGAAGGGTGGCGGATTCCGACTCCGGATGATTGGGGGCACTTGTTCAGCGCCATCTATGAGGTCGACGAGAATGCCGACATTGTCGCTGCCTTGAAATCTAAAACCTGGACGAAGGGGATTGACGGGCGGGATATCATCGGGTTCAATATGTTGCCCGCGGGTGTTGCTGACCGTCGGACATACCCGAGCTGGATTGACAACGAGTACTTCCTTGAAGAGGGGGTGACGGCGGATGATTTCCTGTTTGTGAACGGATTCATGGACTATGACATGGGAAATGCGGCCAGCTATATCTTCTTAGGCGAGCATGGCGAAGCGGAAATAGTGACATCGCGTTCCATTTATTCGGTGGGCGGGGAGGCGGCCTTCTTTAGGGTACGCAGTGACCGTCAAACGGTGGGCCCCTCGGATCCGGAAGAAGGCAATCCTGTCCGCTGCGTCAAGAACTAATATGTCGCACTTCTGTTAGGAGGGAAAGCAGGAGGAGAAAGGGGAAGGAAGAAAGAGGTGGAGAACAGGAAGGCGGGCTTATGCCCGCCTTTTTAAGACCGCTCGTTCGACATATAGGGTATAAAACCTCCGGTTTCTCACGAGCTCTCCCCTACGACGGCTTGTTGATACGAGTCGTCTCCGGGTCGCGATGACCGCTCGTTCGTGTTTCTGTGAAGTGCGTCACGCGCGGGTGTCGTTTTGGGGCGAAACGCGTTCCAAGTTGGAATAAAAATGGGGTCGCAATCGGGTCTGCCCTATACTATATTGAATAAGATGTTCCCATTGTTTCTACTAGTCGCATTCCTCGTGCCTGCCGCCTTCGCGCAGGACGTGTTCATTACCGTCGACCAGTTCGGGTACCGCCCCGACGCTAAGAAGGTCGCCGTGCTGCGTAGCCCCGAGATGGGTTACGACGCTTCGCTCTCGTACACTCCGGGCGATGTGATGGAAGTCGTGGACAGCGCGACCGCGAAGGTCGTATTTTCCGGAGCACCGGTCGCCTTCCAGGAAGGTGCGATCGATACCGCGTCGGGCGATAAAATCTGGTGGTTCGATTTCTCTTCGGTGAATACGCCGGGCACTTACTTTATCCGTGACAAGGCAGATAACCTGAAGCAGTCGTTCTACTTCCGCATTCGGGACGATATTTACAATGACATCTTGAAGGCGGCGATGCGCATGATGTTCTTCCAGCGTGTAGGCATGGCGAAAGAGGAAAAGTATGCGGGCAAGGACTGGGCCGATGATGTGAACCACGCGCAGGACAAGACCGCCCGCCTGTTTACGGACAGCACGAATGCCGCGACGGAACGTGACGTGAGCGGTGGGTGGTTCGATGCGGGCGACTTCAACAAGTACACCATCTGGAACGGCAACTACATCGAGACGCTCCTGCGCGCCTATATGGACGTGCCCCGTGCATTTACCGACGACTACAACATTCCCGAATCGGGTAACGGGATTCCCGATATTCTCGACGAGGTGAAGTGGGGGATGGATCACTTGCTCCGCATGCAGAATGCTGATGGCTCGGTGCTCTCGGTGGTCGACGAGGACCATGTATCGCCTCCTTCGGCGGCGACGGGCCGCAGTTACTACGGCGCACCCAACGCGATGTCCGCCTACTCTGCGGCGAAGGCATTCGCGCTCGGTTCCATAGTTGCACAAAAGCGCGGGAACACCGAATACGCGGCGACGCTCAAGGATGCCGCCCAGCGTGCCTACAAGTGGGCCGAGGCGCACCCCGATTCCATGTTCTACAACAACAAGGCGGAATATGGCACCAAGGACCTTGCGGCAGGCCAGCAGGAAATCGATACCAGCTACACGACGGGTGCGCGCTTCGCAGTGAAGGTTGCATCTGACTTCGCGATGTACGAACTCACCGGCGACGCGAAATACCTCGGACGTTTCGAGACGACTCCCGATAGCCTGCCCCTGATGCGGCAGTACGGCAGCTGGGCGCTCGACCAGTACCGCGTTGCGCACGACCTGCTCTATCTGCAGTACCTGGGCTACAAGGATGCGGATGCCGACGTGAAGGGAATCGTGCAGGAACGCTTCGTCTCGATTTTTGGACAAAGTAAGTATATTGCGGCGGGCCTGGGGCATGACGGCTACCGTTCCTACATCCGCGATTACAACTGGGGTTCCAATTCGGCGAAGGCTTCGAGCGGGCTCCTGTTCGACCTGATGGCGGGTAGCGGCGGAGCGACCTCTGCGGAGGCGGGCGCGTGGCACGAAGCCGCGGAAGATTACCTGCACTACCTGCACGGCGTGAACCCGTTCGGCATGGTGTATCTCTCGAACATGGGTGGCTACGGTGCAGGCAAGAGCGTCACCAAGTTCTATCACGGATGGTTTACGGGCGACAATCCCGCTCCGGGCTACGTGACGGGCGGCGCGAACTCCCGCTATGCGTGGGCGGCCTGTTGCAAGCAGTACGATGCCGACAATTCTGCGAAGGGTTGCGGGAGTGCCGCGAACAACGCGCTCTGCTATGCGGTATCGCTCCCGGTCGGGGAACCGCACGCGAAGATGTACGCGAACATCAACGAGGGCTGGCCCATTGATTCCTGGGAACTCACGGAACCCTCTCTCGGGTACCAGACGGCGTATATCCGGCTCATTTCGCGATTCGTGAAGCAGAAGGGCGTGGATATCGGGGAAAAGTTCGGGCGCGACTCGACGGATGCCGTGATGCCTGTCGCCGCGCCGGTGCCGAACCTGAATGTAGCGCTTGCGGGCAATACCCTTGAGGTCGTGAGTTCGGGCGACATTCGCGAAATCCGCCTGTTCGACGTGAACAATCGCGAAACCCTGCGCTGGAACGGCGATGCCCGCCGCGTTTCGCTGGATATTTCCACGCTGAAGCCGGGAGTGTATGCCGTGAGGGCGGTTTCGGGCGCAAAAACGGTGACTCGCCTGGTGCTCAGGCGGTAGCCGCACTGAAATATTGTATCTTTAAGGGACATGTTCCGCTTGTGAACGAAGGAATTGATTATGAAACCTGGTAAGACCGAACTTCGCCTGAACGCTGAAATCGAGAAACGCGGTGCGCTTTTTGCCGTGCTGCTCGACCCCGATACATCCGACGAGGCCGCGTTCGTGAAGGCGGGCGCGATGGCCGCGGAGAACGGTGCCGACCTGCTCCTGGTGGGCGGTTCTTACCTGGGCAACTTCACGCTCCCGAAACAGGTGGCTGCCCTTAAGGCGAATGTGGACTTGCCGGTGGTGCTGTTCCCGGGTGGAGCGTCTCAGGTGGTGCCCGGTTTCGACGCGATGCTTTTCATGACCCTCGTGAGTGGCCGCAACCCGAACTACCTGATTGACGAGCAGGTGCGCGGTGGCGCGCTCGTGCGTGCGCTCAACATGGAAGCCATCCCGACGGCCTACCAGCTCATCAACAGCGGCAAGCGCACGACGGTGGAATATATCAGCGGTACCATGCCCGTACCCGCGAACAAGCCTAAGCTCAGCATGGTGAACTCCATCGCGGCAGAACTCATGGGCATGCGTTACGTGTACCTGGAAGCCGGTAGCGGAGCCGAGGAGCCCGTACCCGTGGAACACATCGCCTACACCCGCAAGGCGACCGAGATGACCATCATCACCGGCGGTGGAATCAAGGACCCGCAGACGGCCGCCGTCCGCGTGGCCGCAGGCGCGAACATCATCGTGACCGGCACGCTGTGGGAAAAGGTCGAAGACCCGGCTCTCTTGAAAGAATTTGCCGCCGCCATCCACGTGAAAGGCTGAAAAGCTTCGTAATACTTCGTTGCCCCCGACCTCACGTACGCTTAGTACGCTACGGTCGGTAAGGCGCCTCGTCTTACTCGCTTTTGAGCCTTTCAGAAAAACTCATCATTTTACTTCGTTGCCCCCAACTTTAAATGCTGTCATCCTCGGAGCATAGCGGAGGGGATCCATACATTTCTATACCCTCACTTTTTCTCCCTAGCGCGGGCTGTGCAAACTCGACCCGGATTTTGTATATTCTATCTGTTGTATGCAAATATCGGAAAAAATATTTAAAGCGGTCGAGTTTTTTAAAAAGAAGGATTTGTGGGCGAAAATCGCCTTTACCATAATCTTTCTTTCGTATTTGTTTTTGATTCGCTCATGCCATAATCCGGTTGAGGGGGATACGTTTCCTATTTATGAGTATGGAGATAAAAATCTAAAGCAGTGCGAATTGGATGGCAAGAAACTTTTCCTAGAACGGGAGAATCTGAACGATTCCTTTTGGTATGACTTTTTTGTTGGTTCTGAACATCTTTATGTTTGGCATCTCCAATACCAGGACGATGATAACATTAAGAAAAATATTTTGACTTACAAATTTGCGCCCCGTGGAGGTATTGGGGCTGTTGTTCAGGGGACGAGTATTGGGATAGATGAACGGCAAGATTCTATCGTAATTATTTATGGTGCAGAACCACTAGAAGGCTTTACAATAGAGCCTGGCCCGTTTAGCGATAAAGTTGTAATCCAGGATGCGCACCACCCTCGGGGAGTTGACACGGCACACTGTTTTATGAGGTGGTCCAATTGATCCAGAAATTGATAGATAAGTTCTTTACTTTGACTGCATTTGTTTCTGCGGCGTGCTTGACCGTTCATTATACGCCGTCAGCCTTTATAAAAGGGACCTATAGCTTTTGGTCGGACGACGTTCTGCTGTTGCTATTCCCTTTAATGACGTTGATTTCGGCTATTTTGTTGTTGCTTGATTTGTTCTCGCTGAAAATAGAGATTGTCCAAAGAAAGGTTTGGATGATTTTTGCGGCAGTTGGTGTTATTCCGATTATGCCTTTTGCCTTGTTTGGATTCTGCGCTTTTATATTAGACTTAGGTTATTCTTTTATACTCCGCTTGTTTTAGAAAGGGTATCTTTTTTCCAAAAAATAGAGTATATATAAAAGCATATACTCGAGGTGTTTATGGACAAAAGGTTCACTTTCGCGTTTGCGCTTGCCTTCGCGGCAGTGCAGTCGTTCGGTGCCGTGTATTACGTGGCAACCGACGGAAGCGACAGTGCGGCGGGCACAAAGGACAAGCCCTTTGCGACGCTCAACAAGGCAAACAAGGTGGTGGCCGCGGGCGATACCGTCTGGATTCGCGGCGGCATCTCTTTTTGAACTGCGACTCCCACGACAATTACGACCCTACAGGACGCCAGGGCGATGGCGAGAACGCCGACGGATTCGGGGTGCATTACCAGTTCGATGGCGACACGACCAAGTTCTACGGATGCCGCGCTTGGTGGAATAGCGACGACGGCTTTGACGTACTTGCCCAGGAATTCCCCGTGGTCGTTGAAAACAGTTACGCCATGGGGAACGGCTATATCCATTACGGGACAAGCAAGCCGCCTAGTTTCTTGAAACTCAAGAAGGGGAGCCGCGCCATTGACAAGGGCGAAGATCTCGGTTTCCCGTTTGTGGGCGAGGCGCCTGACTTGGGTGCATTCGAATACGGTCTTTCGAGCAGTTCTGTGGCGTCATCTGGTTCTGTTGCTGAATCATCTTCTGGAACGGCCCGAATCATGCCGCAAAGGACGCCTGACGGCGAAACGCCCGCCCGCAAGGGTTACCGCGACCTCAAAGGCCGCCACTACGAAAAGCTGATCCGCTATCGCGTGATGTTCTAGCGGTTTTGTTTGCTACAACTTGCGAATCTCTTCTTCGGAAAGGCCAGTATACCGAGAAATTTTATCAATCGGTTCCTTATCCGCGAGCATTTCCCTTGCCATTTTGCGTTCACGTTCGGAGACACTCTCGGCAACCTTCGCGTTGATCTCGTCCGCGAATTCTTCAAAGATGCCGTCGACCATGGCGTTGTGGTCCCATTCCTTGTGATACACTTTCTGGTAGGCCTCGAATTCTTTCTTGGAAAACTTAGACACTTTTGAACTTTCCGT
>NZ_FQWR01000011.1:0-114744 GCF_900129735.1 Fibrobacter sp. UWCM
TTTTCTTCGGGAGCGTTGTCGATTTCGTCGAAACGCTTGGCGGCGGCGAGGCCGCGGGCAGCGAGGGTCGTGCAGATTGCGGCGGTCAGGGTGGTTTTACCGTGGTCAACGTGGCCGATGGTGCCAATGTTGCAGTGCGGCTTGCTTCTGTCAAAATGTTCTTTTGCCATTTTATTCCTCTTCTTCAGCAGAAGGTTTATCGCTTCAAGTCAAGAAGCCTCAAGGACTTCCGTTAATCCGGAAAGCATAGGAAGCGGTACTCTCCGAAATTGAGCCACAAATTTAGTAAATGACATTTTTTTTGCAAGCGTTTTTTTTGTTTTTTTACGAAAAAGGGGAAAAATGCAGGGTTATCCACAATCAAAAAAGCCTCTCGCGGCACGATTTTCGACTGCGCCAGCCCGTTTCTGGCAAAATGCCGTTTTTTGCACAATTTCAAGGTTTCAATATTTTTAACAAATGGATAGTTCCACTTTATCAACATTTAACTAACATTTATGAACCAAACCGCGCGCGGGTTTCCCTTCTCCTCCGTCATTATTGTAATATTTATTTTACAATAGATTTTTTTACATTCGATTTACATTTGCGTTTTCACCGTGTGACCGAGAACATAAAAAGAACACAATTAACGAGTTAGCGATTTTTTTACAAGGAATTCGATATCAATTAAAGTATCTTTGTCTGCGGTGTAATTAGGGTAATGAGGAAATTATGAAACATGCATTTTTGAAAGCCCTGCTCGCCGCGGGCGCAATCATGATCGCCTGGAACTGTTCCGATGAATCCACGACTGGCCCGAAGGCTCCCGAATATGCAGTAACATCTTCGGCATGGCTTCTTTCCACAGACCAGGACTACATCATCTACCTTGACGGGCGCGTCACCAACCCCGAAGGCGACATCATCGCCACCATCAAGTTCATCGATGGTTCCTCCGTGGGCGTCATCACCGACCTCGCGGGCAACGTGCTCTACGACGGCGTGGACGTGGCGGGCCTCCCCCTGCTCGAAAAGAACACCACAGTGTACGCCATTACCGGCCCGGCCTTCCACCTGGTGGACGAAACCGGCGACTACCTCATCTACCTCGCCGAAGACGGCGGTTCCATCGGCTTCGTGAAGGATTCCAACGCTACGGTCATCGGATTCTTCAACTTCGAGACCAACACGGTTGTCGCGCCCGATGGCGTTACCGAACTCACCAAGGTCGAAGACATCCTCGACCTCCCGGTGTTGCAGCCAGGTGACAAGTTCACCAAGGAACCCGACCCGGTCATCGAATCGAGTTCCAGCGAGTTCGTGCCTGGCCCCGAATCCAGTTCGGATATCGGCCCCACCCCCACAAGTTCCGCAACACCCAATTCCAGCAGCAGCAAGCCGAAATCCTCGAGCAGCGCCCCGAAGAGCAGCTCCTCTGTCGCCCCTGCCGGCGGATGCCCGAACATCAAGGTGAAGAGCGGTGGCAGAACCGGCTCCGGCTGGGCAACCCGCTACTGGGACTGCTGTGCACCCCACTGCTCCTGGTCGGAAAATGCCGGCGGCAACACCAGCAAGACCTGCGACTCCAAGGGCAAGAACGTTGTCGGCGGCGGCGGAAGCATCTGTTCTGGCGGCTACCAGGCGACCTGCTTGAGCCAGATTCCGTTCACCGTCAACGGCTGTACCGATATGGGCTTCGCCTTCGCGGCAGTCCCGGGTGCTGACGGCGGTACCTGCGGCAAGTGCTACCAGTTGACCTTTACCGGCAAGGGCAAGTACGCAAGCGACAACAACCTGAGCGCAATCAAGGGCAAGAAGCTCATCATCATGACCACAAACATCGGCCATGACGTGGAACAGGGTCAGTTCGACATCATGATCCCGGGCGGCGGCGTGGGTGCCTTCAATGGCTGCAGCCAGATGGGCTGGGGCAACCAGGGCAAACAGTACGGTGGCCTCCTCAGCGACTGCGAAGAGGAAAGCAACTACAACTCGTCCAAGACCCTCACCTGCCTCAAGAACAAGTGCAACAGCGTGTTCAGCAACGACGCGACCGCCAAGCAGGGCTGCATGTTCCTCGCCGAATTCATGCACGCGGCAGGCAACCCGCTGCACAACTACGTCGAAGTGGAATGCCCCGACGTGCTGAAGCAGAAATATTAGCAGAAAAAGCCGCAAGTTCGGCGACTCTACAAGCAATTTGATAAACGGCCCGCGAGCGCGGGTCGTTTTTTGTTGATTGTCGCGCACCGGCGATTTGCAAAACTGCCCGCCCGGTACGACGGACGGGCGCTCGGGAATTTATATTATAGGCATGATGTTTGGAAAGAATAGCAAGGCTTTGGCGATTGCTTTGATGGCAGTCGCGGGAATTACATGCGCCGCAAGCGCACAGACGCGCGTGGCGTGCGTAGGCAACAGCATCACCGCGGGCTACGGGCTCGGCTGGCAAGAAGACTACCCGTTCCAACTGCAAGAGATGCTGGGCGATAGCTACAAGGTGCAGAACTTCGGCGTTTCTTCCATGACGTTCGCGAACAAGGGCCCAAGCGACAACATGAGCTACTGGAACACCGACAAGTTCAAGGCGGCCCTCGAGTTTAACCCCGAGATAGTCGTCATAGAGCTCGGGACAAACGACAGCAAGTTCTTCACGAACAACTGCATCGAGAACGGACAGCCCCAATACAACTACAACTACGGGCAGTACGAGAAGGAACAGCTGTACAAGGATTACGAAGCGCTGCTCGACACCTTCATGCACCTCGCGACAAGCCCGAGGGTCATCGCGACGCTGCAACCCTATTCCAACAACTGCGGGTGGGGAATCATGGATACCGCAATCGTGAACCAGATAAACCCCATCATCGAGGAAGTCGCGACCCGGAAGGGCGTGGAGATTATCGACCTGCATTCGCAATTCAATACGCCCGCGTGGTTTTTGCCCGACAGCGTGCACCCGAACGCGACCGGCGCGAAGGAACTCGCGAGGATTATAAAGGAAGGCATCTTGAAGGCGCCGGCGGATACTTCGGGAATTACGCCCGCGGACACGGTGCCCGGGGTAAGCGATTCCACCGGGACACAGGATTCCACGACGGCAATCCGAAGGAATGCGCAGGGTTTCGCGGGGCAAGACGCACAGGGTTGGGGGTCGCAGGATGCGCAGAGTTTGGGGCAGCAAGATGCGCGCCGGTTCGACATGCAGGGCCGCACAATGCAACGGGAATACGGCAGGCGTAGCGCGACTCCGCTCGTGCAGAAAAGGCGCGGGGCCAACTAATGCCGAAAATCCTCTTCGTATGCCACGGCAACATCTGCCGGAGCCCGATGGCCGAATTCGTGATGAAGAAGATGGTCGCGGAACTGCAGGACGGCGCGGGCAATGACGCCGCGGGTTCTAGAGGCGCGGACATTGACGGCGCGGACAAAAACTGCGCGGACTTCGAGATCGCGAGTGCGGCAACGAGCACCGAAGAAATCGGGAACCCGGTGTACCCGCCAGCAAGGCGCATGCTGGAACGGCACGGCATAGATTGCAGGGGCAAAACCGCCCGCCAGATGACCCTGCGGGACTACGAGTACTACGACTATATCGTCCTGATGGACAGGAACAACCTGCGGAACCTCCGCTGGATACTGCCGCCCGCGATTTACGAGAGGGAATGCATCGGCGGAAGCGCCACGGACACACGCCTACCCCACAAGAAAGTTTCCCTGCTGATGGACTGGACCGGGAATTCGCGCGACGTAGCGGACCCGTGGTATACCGGCGATTTTGAGGCCACCTGGAACGACGTGAACGAGGGTTGCCGCGCGATGCTTACTTCTTTACGCAACGGACAGGCATAAAGCTCGTTTTGAGTTCGCCTTCGACCGTCTGGTCGAGATATTCCTCAAAGTGGATCTGGTACGCATCCGCATAGCCATCTTCCGTATTGTCCGAGAGCCATACCGACGACTTTACCAAGAGCATTTCATCGCCATCATTCTTGTAGGGGTCGTCCACATAGTACAAGCCCGAGGGAACAAACGACAGCCCGTACGCATCCGTAATTTCGAGATCGATTTCCTTGCGCATTTCGAGGGATACCACCTCGAGCACGCTGTGCGTCGCATGCCAGATATCGTAAATTTCTGCCTCAGTCGGGAGCCTCCAGCCATCCGGGCACACCTCCATCGCGGCTTCCCATGTATAGAGGCGCCCCGTAGACTCGCAATTTTCTTCCAGCCCCTGCGTGCAACGGTTAGACCCGCGGAGTTCCGGCATCGCGACAGAATCCGCATAGTTGAGGTTTTCGGCAAGCATTACGAGTCCTGCCACGCGCGTCGTCTTGTAACACTGGTTATCGCGCCCGTCAATGAACACCGCATAGTTGAAATCGGGATTCAGGTGTTCCCATGACTTCTTTGCTACGGAACAGGGATTAAAGGGTTCCGAGCTACTGGATTCCGGCTCATCGAAGGAGGAAGACGAACTGCTTACCGGCCTGAATTTCATTTCCATGAGCAGGGTATCCTTGACGCAGCGGAGCGGAGCGTAGTGCGACTTGCTCTGGTTCGAAAGACTTACGCCATCTTCGTCAAGTATTGCATAATAGGAGTTGACACGCGTAAAGTAGTCCCTGTCCTGAATCAGGCCGTAATCCCTATCGTAATCAACATACCAGTCATCGACGGAATCTTCCACCGCCGTGTGGAAGAACGAGTAATCCGGATTATACCTGTAATAATAGATGGAATAGAAGCCCGGCTCCGTGTCCGAGAAACCGTATTTTCCTAGCGAAGAAAAACCGCCCGCATAGTCCACGAGATAGAGCCATTCAAGAGTATCGGGCACATGCCAACCTTCGGGGCAAATCCCGCGGTGACGCGGTTTCGAGACCTTCGACGAGGCGTCGCCTATAAGGAGCGACTTGTCCAGATCCATCGCCTGCGTCCAGCTATAAAGGCGACCGTGAGAATCGCAGTTGGATTCCTTGTCGTCAAGGCACTTGCTGCCATCCACATGGTACTTCAGGTTCCCCGTCATCCACACGAGGGCGCCGATTTCACTCGTTGCATAAACATTAAAGTCGCGCGTATCGCAGAACTCGCCTGCCGCAAGAGACTCCGGACATTCCGTTCGTGAGGAACTGCTCGGGACTTCCGAAGCCGAACTGTAATCATCGGAAGCGGAACTGGAGTCATCGCCACAGGCAATCAGGGAGAACGGAACCGCCAGCAAAAAAATCCTTCTTAAAATATTTACTGATTTCATGTTCCGAGAAATATAAAAAAATTTACTTTGTAGACAACACCATCCGCAAATTTGCGACAGGCGGGACATTTCGGGCGATAAAGTGACCTGCGACTTCCAAAACTAGAACTGTTCCAGAAGCTTGATGCGCTCCGGAGTGTCGGGATGCGTGCAGA
Organism: Fibrobacter sp. UWCM; assembly: GCF_900129735.1. Lineage (NCBI taxonomy): Bacteria > Pseudomonadati > Fibrobacterota > Fibrobacteria > Fibrobacterales > Fibrobacteraceae > Fibrobacter > Fibrobacter sp. UWCM. The sequence goes on from NZ_FQWR01000011.1 coordinate 5,398, forward strand.
ACAGGATGTTCGCCTTCGCGACAAGACCCTTGAGGCCCATCTCGTTGTCGAATTCCTCGTCCGGATGAATCACGTAGAGCTGCGCGATATCGTCGCGTTTTACATCGGCAAGGCCCGGATCCGCAGAAATCTTCCTGAGGGCAGAAGCGAGCGCGAGCGGGTCGCCACAGAGTTCGGCGCCACCCGCATCAGCGACGTATTCACGCTTGCGCGAGATGGCAAGGCGCGTGAGCGTGCTGAAGAGATACCCGATGGCAGCCCATACCAGCACGGCAAGCAAAATGATGATTATGCCTCCCCCGCCATTCTTGCGACTACCCCTACTGCGCGACGAGCGCATGGCACCGCTCAGGAGCCGCAGGGAGACATTCATGAGCATCGAGAATATGCCCACGAAAACGATGCACACCACCATCAGGCGCGTATCGCGGTTCTTGATGTGCGTGAGTTCGTGCCCCACGACCGCCGAGAGTTCCGCATCGTCCAGCTTATCTATGATGCCCGTGGTCAGCGTGACGGTGTAAGACTTTATATCGATACCGCTCGCAAACGCGTTGAGGCTAGAATCCTCGACGATGTTTATGCGCGGCATCTCGATGCCACCTGCGATGCAGAGGTTTTCTACGATGTTGTAGACGCGCACGTTCTCCTTGCGTTCCAGCGGACGCGCGTGCGTCGCATGCCGGATAATGAAGGTGTTCGTGAAGTACGCGATAACAAACCACGTTCCCGTCACCGCGAGCGTGTACGGCACCGCATCGAGGAAATACTGCCAGATGACATCCCAGTGAAACTCGGTCGCCTGCAGGCCTTCGGGGCAAACGCCGTTCCAGCAGAAGAACCCGAACCAGTCCAGCAAAACGACCGTGCCGAAAACCATCCCCAGGAGGAGCAGCGGGAACATGAAAAGCAGGATAACCGTATTGCGGTTATTCCGCCAAATCTGGGTCTGGATACCGACGTACTTCATAAGGATGTGTAATGTGAAATGTGAGGTGTGTAATTATTCATTTCACATTCCACACTCCACATTTTTCATTCCTAAAAACGTACCTCGGGAGCCTTGTTGAGGGTCTCGCGGCCTTCGGACGCCTCGTACATGGGAGCACGCCTGAAGTTGAACATGCCGGCGATGATGTTGCTCGGGAATACCTCGCAGGCGTTGTTGAACTCGCGGGTGGCGGAGTTGAAGAAGCGACGTGCGGCAGAAAGCTTGTTCTCGATATCGGAAAGTTCCGTCTGCAACTGCAAGAAATTCTGGTTCGCCTTGAGTTCCGGGTACGCCTCGAGGGAGACGCGGAGCCCGGCGAGCGCACCGGTAAGGGCCTTGTCGGCGGCAACCTTCTCGTCGACCGTGGTGGCACCCATCGCGGCAGCACGGGCGGATGTCACCTTATCGAGAGTTTCCTTCTCGTGGGTGGCGTAGCCCTTCACGGTATTCACCAGTTGCGGCACCAGGTCAAAGCGCTGCTTGAGCTGCACGTCGATATTCGCGAAGGCATTTTCGCGGTTGTTGCGGAGTTTCACGAGGCCATTGTACATGGAGATGAAACACACGACGAGAATGACCACGACGACGGCGATGACAATTCCGATAGTCATAAGAACTCCTTTGAAAATCGTTTTAAGAAAAAAGTATATAATTTTTTCGCAGATAGTTTTATATCTTGTAAAAAAAAAGGAGTTTTCAAATGCGCAAAGATCTCGGAGTAAAAACCTACCTGTACCCGCAACCCACGCTCGTCATCGCGACCTACAACGAAGACGGTTCGCCGAACGCGATGGTCGCCGCATGGGGCTCGGTGAGCGACTCGAACCAGGTGGCTATTTACGTGGCCGCATCGCACAAGACCGTGCCGAACATCAAGGCGCGCAAGGCATTCACCGTGAGCATGGCGACCGCGAAAGACATCAAGGCCATCGACTACCTGGGCATAACCAGCGGGAACAAGGTTGCCGACAAGTTCGCCAAGTCGGGACTCACCGCAATCAAGAGTGCTCACGTGGACGCCCCGCTCATCGCGGAACTCCCGCTCGCACTCGAATGCAGGATGGTGAGCTACGACGACGATTCGGAACTCCTGCTCGGCGAAATCGTGAACGTGACCGCCGACGAATCCGTACTTGATGCCGACGGCAAGCTCTCCGTAGAAAAACTCGCGCCGGTGTGCTACGATTCCGCAGGCCACGGCTACTACGTGATGGAACGCCGCGTCGGGAACGCCTTCAGCGACGGGAAGACGCTTTAAGGAGGCGGGAGTGCTTGTGAAGAAGTTTCTGCACGGCATGAACCCTGCCGCTTTTACGGGTTTCGCGCTTGCGGGCTTGCTCGCGGGCACGCTCGCCGCCTGCGGTGACGACAGTTCCAGCAGTTCTCCCGCTCCGGAAAGTTCCGACGCAGTCATCGAATCGAGCGACGCGCTTTTGCCGGAATCCAGCAGCGCGGCCCTGCCCGCATCGAGTTCCTCGGCGGAACCAACTCCGGGCGATACCATATGGAACAAGGCAAACCTCACGTGGTATACCTCCTGGCCGGAACCCGGCAGCGAGGAATGCGAGGACTACAACGGATGTACGTGGGCGGGCTGGTTCGCAGGCCTCGAAGACCAGCAGACAGAGGAATGGGTCAGCGAGCACAACATCATCGCCATCCACGAGAAGGACTGGGATACCTACAAACTCAAGACATTCAGGCTGCGCAAGAACGGCTACACCATCGACGCCGTCGTCTACGACAAGTGTGCCGATAGCGACTGTGACGGCTGCTGCACCAAGAACGCGGGCAAGGTCGGGTTCCTCATCGACATCGAGAGCTACACGCGCGCACGCTTCAACAACTACGGCTCGGGTACGGTGGAATGGACTTGCCTCGACTGCGAATAGGGCGCAAACGGCAATGAAGGTCCAGATTCTCATCGATAACATCGCAGGAACGTGCGGCCCGCGCAAGCTATTCGGCGAGTGGGGACTTTCCGTGTACGTGGAATATGACGGCCACAAGGTGCTGCTCGACACGGGCGCATCGCACCTGTTCGCAAAAAACGCAAACGTGATGGGCATCGACCTCTCGCAGGTGGATATCGGCGTGCTGAGCCACGCGCATTACGACCACGCGAACGGCATGGCGAAATTCTTTGCGCTCAATAAGACCGCACCCTTCTACCTGCGGAAGGGCGCAGGCGAGAACTGCTACCACACGCACAAGCTTTTCGGGCGATTTAGCTACCACGAATACATCGGCATTCACAAAGGATGGCTCGAGCGATTCGCGGGCCGCATCCGCTATGCGGAAGGCAATGCCGAAATTGCGCCGGGAATAACGCTCGTGCCGCATTCTACCACAGGGCTTGAACGCATCGGCGAGATGGCGCACCTGAGCGTGAAAGAGAACGGCAAATACCGCTACGACAGTTTCGCGCACGAGCAGAGCCTGGTGTTCGATACCCCGCAGGGGCTGTTCGTCATGAACAGTTGCAGCCACGCGGGAGCAGACAACATCGTGAAGGAAATCGGGGATGCCTTCCCCGGAAAAAGGATTTACGCGATTCTCGGCGGGTTCCATCTTTTCCGATACCCGGATGCACGCGTGCGCGCCTTCGCCGAAAGGCTACGCGAACTCGACGTGCAGAAGATTTACACAGGGCACTGCACCGGCGACCGCGCCTACGGAATATTGCGGGAAGTTCTCGGCGAGCGTGCAGAGCAAATGCACACCGGAATGACAATAGGGATTTAGGGATTCCAAAAAAGGAACCCCTAATTTGATTCACTTTTGAAAAAAGCTTGAAGCTGCGTGAATTTCGGATTCCGTCAAGCCCGTAAATTCAGCAATCTCTTCGAGGGACTTGTTCTTCGCAAGCATCTTGAGTGCTATTTCGCGGGCCTTGTTGCGTTCGCCTTCGGACAGACCTTCAGTCTTGCCTTCGGAAAAACCGATTTCGTGTTCAGCCTTCAAGTCCGTCATGTTTTTCGCCTCGCAGTTGAAAAGTTCCTCTACAAAGTTAATCAATTTAACGGAATCGAGCAAGTGTCGGAACGTCTTGTTCTGCATAATCTTTTCGGGAACGGGTTCCTCCTTGACAATCACCTTGATGGCGCGGAGCCACTGCGCCGCATCGGAGTTGTCGCTTGCGGTGATGCCCGCCTTTTCGAGTTCGAAGAACTTGTCGATTTCCACGAAAATCTTCTGAATCTTGGGGAAGAACTTCCTCCCGTTGCACATTTCGTCAACGTGATGGATGTACTTCTGCGGTTCTTCGGGGAAAAGCTCGAAATCCAGGAGCCCGAGGAAGTAGATGCGCGGCAGCTCGTACTTCTCGCTGGTGTGCACCTGGTTCTCGATGACGCGCGAGATGTAGTATTCCACGCGATCGCGGAAGAAGTCGTCACCCTGCTGCTGGACTTCGACCAGCACCTTTTCGCCGGCGTTCGTGGTGCCGATGATGTCAAGAATGCAGTCCTTCTTGTTGAAAACGCCCGGAAATTCCTGCATTTCGAGGGTGATTTCCTTGATGGCGTCGTCGCCCTGCAGGCCAAGCATCGCGTTCACGAGCGAGATGAGAAGCGAGTGGTCCTTTTCCTCGGCGAAGACAATCTTGAAAATGCCATCGCTGAGGATGTAGGCGTACTTGTAAAGTTCCTGGTACTTGAGGAGGTTGCTCTTGTCGATTTCCATCGCCTTGAGCAGGGAGTAATGTTGCGTGCGGTTCATATTTTTCCCGTTTGTTGAAGTTGCGGTTTTGGCTTGCAAACGGAAAATGCTGGGACGTAGAACACCTGCGGCACCAGACGGTTGCCGCTCGCAAACCAGTTGAATGACTGATTTTTACGTCCGCCTTTACGGTAGACGGTGCTCTACGTTGATAGCCACAGGGCCGGTTCCCTGCAGGGCAACTGTCGCGATTTGCGGATTGTCAAGTCCGCAAAGGGCAACGACCTCAAGCAGATAGTTGAACTGCCTCCCCGGTTCGAAAACGCTGTCAGGAGGATTGTCGGAATCTACTGAAATGAATATACAATCTTTTTGGAAGAAAGACAAGTCCCCGAGATGATACACCATAGCCTTACTTGCGCTGGGCGCGAACGGCGGCCTGTGAGCAGCAAATGCTCCGTATTAACGGAGCACGGTTGCGAGAGTGAGCGCTTTCCGGATTGCCCTACTTGCGCTGGGCGCGAACGGCGGCCTGTGAGCAACGAATGCTCCGTATTAACGGAGCATGGTTGCGAGAGTGAGCGCTTTCCGGATTGCCTTACTTGCGATTGGCGCGAACGGCGTCAACAGCAGCTTTGAGTTCTTCCTTCTTGGCCTGTTCCTCTTCCGGCGTAGGCTTCGTGTCTTCGAGAAGGCGGGCGGCCCATTCGTCCCAGAAGCGGCAGCGTTCGCCCTCGAGCTTCATCTTCGCGAATTTGACCGGCTCGGTCTCGACGGCGAGCGTCACGACCGATTCCTTGTAGGCCTGCGGGAGGCCCGCAACATGCGACATACGCTGCTTGAGCTCGGCGACAGTCGCATCCAGGATATCCACGTCGAAACGGCGTTCGATGTAACGGCGGGCAATGAACCCGAGCGCCATGAAGTAGTCACCCTGGTTGCCCTCGGCGAGATAATTTTTCTGCCTGAGTTCCTTGAGAGCGAGTACCGCCTCCTCGTACGGCGGGAGTCGCGGAGCCTCGCCCTTCTTCGCGAATTTCTTGTGCAGGAACCACCCGAGGAACACGAGCAGCACCACCCCCAGCACGATCAGCACGATGTAGAGCCACTGCGGCAGGCGCGGGTCATCGAGCGGGTCTTCCGCTTCCAGGATATCCGTCTCCTCGCCCGTAGTGCGCATGGAAACCTTCACGGCCACCGGGTCGGTATTCACCTTCACGGTATCGCTACCCACCACGGCGTTCACCTGCTGCGGCGCAATCAAGAAGTCACCGCTCACGAACGTGTTGAGCGTCGCGAGCCATACGAATTTCGCAGTCCCCTTGGGCATGCCCTCGGTCACCTTCTCGTTCTTCATCTCCTTGACTTCAAAGCTGCCAAGGTTCCCGACAAAGCTAGGCAAATCCACGATGGCGTTCTCCGGCGCCGTGACCTGGATTTCGTAATTGAACATGTCGCCCACGAAAACCTGGGCGTTATCGACGTTCGCCTTGACGCTCACATCGAAGGCGAAGGCGGGAAGTGCACAAAAAGCAAAAAAGACGGCCAATGCGGCGGGGCGGAAAAGGCTCTTACAAGAAAAAAGTGACATAAAGACCTCTGTGCCGAAGAATATACAAATTTTACCGCGAAAAAACACAGGATGTAGGCCACAGGCTGCAGCAGCCTTTTCACGAAAAACCATGCGGCAAATGCAGGCCGGAGAGTTTCTATATTGTAACTTTATGTTATACCCGTCCATTTGCAGAATCGTCCTCGTGCTCACGCTAGCCGATGCCGTACTTGCAAGTGCGGGCGAAAACACGAATGCGGGTGAAAAAGCGAACGCGAAGGCCGATTCGGCGACGCAGGCCATAGCCGACACGACAGAAATCTCGCAGGAGCATATCTTCAACGTGATAGGGCTCGTGCTCCCCCACAACTCGCTGCGCAATTCCAAGACGCTTCACAACTGGCCGTTCTTCGCCGTGGCCGCACCCGCCTGGGTATCGACCATCAGGCTCAAGAGGGATATCAACAGGGCTTTCACCCTCAAGGGATTCGCCACGTACGACCTGGGGTTCAACGGAATCGGGCTCCGCGTAGGCACATCGCTGGAACTTATCCACCTGCTGGAACTCGGCGTGCAGGTGAACACGGGAACGGCACTCAACTACGGCGAGACTGCGACCTTCATGGGCGTGTACGACCCCGAAAAGAGGGACTACCGCCAGGACATCGTCTTCACGCAATACGCCTACGGATTCAAGTACAATGCCGCGCTGACCATCCCGATGCTCGCGTTCCTGCCCAAGAGCAAGTGGACAAAGATTATCCTGAAGGGCACGGCGGAATACGCCTACTCGGGCTACACCGGCGCCGATGACGGCGAAGTGTGGAAGGCGGGCAGCGAGAACCTGGTGAACGGATTCAAGTACAAGTGCGGCGGCACGTTAATTTATATGCTGCCGTTCAAGCGCGTGAACATGGCCATGGTATCGGCAAACGTGAGCGGGTTCAAGCACGCCTACGATTTCGACAGCATCTACAAGGACTACAATCCCGGATTCAAGAAGGTAAGCATCACCCCGATGGCGTCGGTCAAGATAAGCGAGAACTGGAACGGCATGCTGATGGCGGTCGTATCGCGCGACCGCGTGTTCGAAAACAGGCGCTACCCGACCACCGAGGAACCCTTGCAGAAGCAGGTCGGGAGCGAATGGGACCTGCGCACCGTGATGTTTATCGCGAGCAGGAAATTCTAGGGCCGCCAGGGCTTTTTCGCATATTCTATCTTTGCGGTGTCATGACAGCCGCCCTCATCATATACCTCATAGTCCTCGTGCTTATTGCAATCCGCAGCGCACGCAAGGTCAAGGACATTCCCGACTTCTTTGTAGCGCGGAAGGGCGCTTCGGCGCGTATGGTGGCGGGGAGCCTGGTGGCGACAATTCTCGGCGGGTCGGCCGTTATCGGCGCGATCGATTCCGGAATGAAAATCGGCGGGGCCGCCAGCTGGTTCATGCTTACGGGCGCCCTCGGGCTATTCGCCCTCATCCCGTTTGCGGGTCGCGCATACAGCCACGGGAAATACACGCTCCCCGACCTGGTAGAGAACCTGTACGGCAAAGGCCCGCGGTTCGTTGCGTCGCTCGTGATACCGGTCGCGTGGACGGGTATCGTGGCGGCGCAGATTATAGCGGCGGCGAAACTCCTGATGACGTTCACCCCGATGGAATACACCACGGCCGCCGTCGTGTCGGCGGCGGTGTTCACGGGCTATACGCTCGCGGGCGGCCAGCTTTCGATTTTGCGCACGGACTTTTTGCAGGCATGCCTGATTATCGCAGGCCTACTACTCATCGCGGGCTTCGCGCTGATTAACGGGGCGGGCGATGCGGGCGTGCTCCCGGGCAAAGACCTTCCCTTCCCGTTCAACGCGGGCTTCTCGCCTTTCGACCTCTTCCTGCTCATCCTTACCTACGGCACAACGTACACCGCGGGCCCCGACATCTTCAGCCGCGTGTTCTGCGCGAAGGATATCGCCACCGCAAAGAAGGGAATCGCGATGGCAGCGGCAACCCTCATCCCCGTCGCATTCGTCATCGGGATTCTCGCGCTGTTCGGCACGAGCCTCGGTGACGTGCAGGGGGCCCGAATCACGGCCATTGCGAACGCAGTACTCCCGCCGGCGCTCGTCCCGCTGGTGGCGCTCGCGCTCCTGAGCGTCGTCCTCAGCAGCGCCGACACCACATTGCTCAGCAGCTCCGTGATACTCTGCGGGCTGTTCCGCACCGGCGCAAGCCCCAAGGAGGCTCGCGACCCGCATACCGCCGCAGGGCTCGCAAACAAAACGCTTCTCAAGGCGCGCGTCATCATCCTCGTGAACGGCATCGTGACCCTCCTGCTCGCGCTCGTATTCACCGACATCATCGGCACGCTCCTCCTCGCGCTCGCCGTCTACGCCGGCGCCTTCACCGTGCCTATCCTGTGGGGCCTCGCGGGGCTCCGTTCCAGGCCGGCAAGCGTCGCCGCGGGCATAATTCTCGGCGGTGCGCTCGCCCTCGCGGGCAAGCTCTGCCCTCCCCTTCCAGGAGCTATCGGGAGCCATACCGGCGACATCCTCACCATTGCGGCCTTCATCGTGAACGGGATTTGCCTTGCCGCCGGCCGTTTAAGGCACAAAAGCGCGTAGTCTCCGGGAATGCAGGGCCGACAGGCTCCCCGTAATATCATATCTTTTGGATATGGGTGTAAGTTTCTCCGGACATGCGGTTCACCGCCTGCTCACCTGCATACTCGCAGTTTCGCTCGCAGGCTTGCTCACCTCGTGCGCCTCCACCAAGATGGAGTACGCCAAGGAAGTCGAGATGGACGCCTACCCCGGGCCAAATATCCAGGGCATCAACCGCTACCTCAAGGAAAATACCGTGGGCTCGCGCCTGCACGGCGGGTTCATCGTGAGCAAGCTCGAACATCTCGGGGTCGACGGCGTAGAAAACAAGGACGAGTGGGATTCCGTCGACGTGGATTCGAAATACAGGATTACCTACCTGCCCGTCTACGGTTCCATCGACAAGTTCGCAAAGGGCGAACTGTTCATGATGAACATCGGGTTCGGCATCTACCACGGCATATACGCCTCCACCTCGGTCGGTATCAACACCAGGCACTTCGAGCTCGGGCTTTCCACGTTCCAGCGCTTCACCTACCAGATTATCAACTACCTCGGCTACGAAAGGGACGACGAGGGCAACCTCCACAAGCTCGAGAACTTCGACAACGAGAACAGGCTCGTGTTCCAGTACGGCGCAGGCGCCTACGCAAGCCTATTCCTTGGCCCCGTGACGCTTTCGTACAACGGCAACATCTACAGGCCGAACAAGTCCGTCATTATCGACAAGCCAATTCCGCAATTCAAGTTCGCAACCCCGTACCTGTTCACGAACAACTTCCTGGTTTCGTACTGGTACAACCCCACCACGGAATTCCAGCTGGGCGTAACGAACATCCTCGTCGACTTTAACGGCGGTCACTGGTCGCTGAACGCAGGCATTTCGCTCTGGTCGTTCTAACCGTATAGATCCTCGCCTTGCTTCGACAATGCTCACTTCGACATAGCTCAGTGCAGGCAGCACAGGCCGCGAGGATGACCCATTCTTATTTGGTTGCCGTACTTACAATCGGCTTGTTCAGTATCCGCCTGCTCCGGAGAGCAACCGTCGGGTGCTCGCGGTAAATAAGCGAGAAGAGAACCGTATGCGGGTATTCGCAGCGGGCCAGTTCCTGCAGGGCATTTTTCGCAATCTTCCTGTCGGTCTTTTCCAGCGCGTAGCGGTCGCATTCATATTCCTGGTTCCAGCAGTAGAAATGGAAGAACGTGCGGAACGGGATGGCGGCCAGGTGCAGCCACAGGACCGATTCCACTATGGAGCATTCCCACCGCACCATCAATGCGGCCATGAACCATATGGCACAGAGCGCGAAGGCGACCTTCACCAGGTTGCGCAGGATGGCGTGGTGAAACTTCGCGTGCGCCTGCTCGTGCATTTCCACGAACTTGCCCACCGTAGGCTGCTCGCGGTTTTCGGGAAGCGGCGCAAGGTCGTTCACCAGCGGCAAAATCCGCATCACGGTAAAGGCGCTAAACCTGCACTGCACCGCGCGACATTCCCGGATTTCGAGAACCACCCGCGCGACAAGTTCAATACAAAGTAATGTGACCAGCAGGAGAGACAATTTTCTACCCGAGCGACTTGAGTACGTTCGCGAGGCGCTTCACGGATTCCTCAAAGCGGGCGCGTTCCCATTCCACGAAGGCGCTGTCTACGGGGTGCGCGCTATCGTAGTCGTCGAATATCTCGCGACCGCGCTGGTTATCCTTGTCGAGCCCGTGGAACACCGACTCGAACCAGCCCTTCTCGAGCACGCGGAAGCGTTTCACCAGCTCGTCGAGCGTCTCGGGGAGCTGCACCGCACGCGCAATCTCGCGGGGCATGTCGGCAGGCAAAAGCTTGCGGAGTTCGCGCGGGGTCTGCGACAGGAGCGAGGTATCGTTTTCGACAAGCGAGATGATGCTTTCGAGCACGTAACGTTCCAGGTACTCGCCGTATGCGTGCAGTGCATTCTGGCGCACGCGCTCGCGCATAAAGTTCTCGCCGAGCCCGTCGATATGCTCGCGGGTATAAACATCGCGCACCTGTTCCACCTGCAGGCGCATCCACGCATCGTACACATAACGCACGATGTCGGGGCTGAACAGGCTACAGAACGAGGTGCTCACGACTCCCTTGCCCCGCTGGGAATACTTGTAGAAGTTGCGGTCGAGCGCGTAGGCGTTGCGCATGTAGTTCCATGCAGGGACAATCTCGTTCAGGCGCGCAGGCACGCCCATCAGCTGCGGGTCACCCGGGCGGATGAGCGAAAACGGGAACTTGAGCCTCTGCGGGAGGGTCGTGATACCGCTTGCGACAATCGTGAACGGGGATTCACGGAAATTCGCGGGGAACTTGACGTTCACGCCGAGCCCGAAGAACATCCCGCGACCGGGCATCACCTCCTGGTCGGGCATGCGGCCCGTGTGGTTGCTCCCGACGTTCGCGCCGTAACCCAGGTTGCCACAGCCCTCGGGCCATAGCGCCGCAATCAGTAGCGAATGATGGTGCATCTGCGTCATGGGGCCCATGTACGAGCTGTTTACCTCGCCCTCTTCGATATGGCAGCACGGGGCAATAATGGAAGATTTGACGATGGCCTTGCTCCCGACCTTCACGCGGCCCATAAGCACGCTCCCCTGCACCTCGGCGCCGGTATGCACCTTCACGCCCATCTGCAGGTTGGAATTCTCGACAATCACGGAATCGTACACGTGCGTCGATTCCTCTAGCGAACTCAGGATTACCGTATTGCGGATCTTGGAGGCACCCTCTATGCGGGCATGCGCGCCAATCCAGCTGTTGCGGACAATGTTCGTGTTGCTCACCACGGCACCCTTGCCCACCACTCCGAACGGGAGTGCCATCTCGGCGCGGAACTGCTGCAACTGCTCGTCGAACGACGCCTCCACATCGGGTTCGGCCTTGTGGAAAAGCTGCACGTCGACAAGGTCCGGGGTAATGTCAGGGAACACGCGCACGCTGCGCCCGCCCATCTCGTTACCCACGGTGATGGACGTTCCTATCATGTAGTTTATCTTGCCGCTGCTCACCAGCGAGCCGACATTCTCGACAACGGCACTGCTGCGCACGAGCACGTTGCAGAGCATCGCCACCTTGTACACGAGCGCGTTCTCGATTATGCTGTTGCACACGAGGCTATCGTACACGCCCGTCGGGAACGACACGTCGCCCGGCAAAAGGAGCGTCCCGTAAAAGCCCGCGAGCTTCACGTCGCCCATGAACACCGAATTCCTGACACGGGCGGGGTCGAAATTCGCCTCGACCTGCACGCGGTTCCAGTCCTCGCACCGGTTGCCGTTACCCTCGAGGGAGGCAATCTCTTCAGGAGTGAGCGAACGGAACTTTCCGCCAGAGGCCTTGGCGGCCTTGACACCTTCGGCCAAAGTCGCCAAAACACTGTTCTTCAGCACTTTTTTCAATTTGAGCAGTCGTTGCATGTACAAAAAATAGACTAATTTTGTGGTGCGATGAAGCAAGAACTCTTCAAATTGATTAGAAAGCACCACCTAAACATTTCCATCTACACGGCGGAAATATTCGAAAGGCGGTGCCAGGAAGAAATTATCCGTAGCGACGAGGACCAGAGTTCCTTCGTCTACCTGGAATTCGAGTTCGACGAAATCAAGAAAATCGCGCAGAACGACGAGGACGCCCTGAAGTTCTGGGAAGTCATGCTCGTGGCCCTCAACAGGAACAACCGCGGGAGCGACATCCTCGGGTTCCTCGAGAACGATACCGGGCTAGGCATGCTGCTCCTCGACTCGAAAATCGAAGGCTGGATACGCGTACGCGGGCGCATACTGCAGCACGCGAACAGCGAAGGGTTCAAGAAGGCGGCAAGCATCCTGACCGCCGTCGTGAAGCCCATCGTGTACCCCACCTGCATTGCCGACGCGCAGGACCTGAAGGCAATCGAGGCCGTATCGCAGGAACTCGCCGCCCCGGTCGAAAGCACGGAATCCGCACCCGCGTAACATGAAAGTCCTCGTCATAGGCTCCGTCTACCCCAGGTTCCACGAAGATGCCGAAGTCCCGTGGCTGCGCACCTCCATAGCCCACCTGAAGCAGGCCGGAGTCGAGATACAGGTACTCGCGCCCGCATACAAGGGCCTCAAGAGCCACGAAATCGACGGCGTGAAGGTGAACCGCTTCCGCTACGCGCCCGCAGGCTGGGAATTCCTCACGCACGAGGAAGGCGCACCCAGCAAGATGGCAAGCAAGCCCTGGCTGCAACTGCTCGCCATCCCCTACATCATCAGCGGGTTCTTCAAGTGCATCAAGATATGCCGCAAGTTCAGGCCCGACGTGATTCACGCCCACTGGCCGTTCCCGCACGCCTACATCGCGCTCGGGGCCGCAAAGCTTTTCCGCATCCCGCTGGTACTCAACTTCCACGGCGCGGAGCTCCTGCTCATCCGCAAAAAAAAGTGGGTGAAGCCGCTCCTGAAATTCGCCATCGGGCAGGCGCAAGCCGTGTTCGCGAACTCGAGCTTTACCGCCGGCAAGATCAAGGCGCTGCGGAACGTGGACGTGGAATGGAGCCCGTACGGAACAACGCTAGATACAAAAGACGAAAGAAGAGAGACGGGAGAGATTTCTGCCGAACCAACCCAAGCGCCGCACCCGATAAACGGCAAGTTCAAGATACTTTTCGTGGGCCGCCACATCGAGCGCAAGGGAATCTGCTACCTGATAGAAGCCGCAAAATACCTGCCGCGCGACCAGTTCGAAATCCGCATCGTGGGCGTGGGCGACCTTACAGATAAACTAAAGAAACAGGCCGCAGAAGTTTCCACGACACCGGACGCTGCGAACATCATCTTCACCGGAAAACTCTCTCCCGAAGAACTGGCGAACGAATACAAAACGGCCAACGTGTTCACGCTCCCCGCCATCGTCGACAGCAAGGGCGATACCGAAGGCCTCGGCGTCGTGCTTATCGAGGCCATGGAACTCGGGCTCCCCGTAGTCGCAAGCAACGTGGGCGGCATCCCCGACGTGGTCGTGGACGGCGTCTCGGGCATACTCGTTCCCGAAAAGGACCCGCAGGCACTCGCAAACGCCTACAAGCGTCTTGCCGCAGGCCCCGAACTGCTGAAGCAATTGCTCACCGGCGCACAAAAGCGCATCCGCGACTGCTTTACCTGGGGCAAGATTGTCGAGCGCCAAATCGCGGTATACGAAAAAATCAAGAACAAGAAGAAATTAACGAATTCCCAGACTTGATATAAGATTTATGCGCCAAACTACATTGACTCAGATATTGAACTAGCGTAATATCGTTTTTAATACATAAACTCAATATCCTTTTGTCAACACTTCCGTAAATCAGCAAAATTTTAGGGTGCAGCCGTTCAACCGTCGCACAGATTCCTGCAAAAAATACAGCTTTATAGTCTGCTCGGTTTTGTGTTCCATGCGCCCCAACGAACAAAACCGAATTTTGGGGAATATCCTCAAAACAGAAAGAATAGGATTTTTTGTCTCCAAAACGGACATTTGTTATATACGGAATTCCGTTCTCTGCAAACACTTTTCGGCTATGTTTGTTGACTCGATTCATATTCTTTTGATCTTCGATGTTATCGGACCATCCCACGCTGCGGTCTAGAGAAATCGCCCCTGCGAATTTTTTGATATGTTCAAGGTACAAAGCAAGGCCTTCAGTATAAGTCTTGCAATGTTCGTCTTCCTCATAGAAGTGAACCCAAGCGTCATGAACGGGATAATGAAGCGATTCTGAAAACGATTGCAACTTCTCTGGAATATCATCATTGTTAAAGCCATGACCCTTGTATAAAATTTGGGCGCAGCTCACTATAGGGTGCCGCATTAGCATCCTCCATTGTTAAATGTTGATGTCTTTTATCGAGACTCTAGATTTCGCCCTTCGCCTTCTGTTCCTTGAACTTGGCTTTGGCGGCAATCCATTCGTTTATAAGGCGACGGAGTTCCAATGTATCGACCGTTATTTCGTTGGGAGTCCCTTCAGGCGCGAAGTTGTCCACGATAAGTGTTTCCTTCGGGCCAATATCCCAGCAGCAATCGTTGCCGGAACATTCAACATGTTTCTTCTTTTTGGAGAGAACCTGGTCGATTTGTTCAAGAATGACTGAGGGAAACTCTTCAACATCAGAGGCAAAAAAGGTTGTGAACACATTAGGGCCTTCGTCAAAAACGAAATTCAGCGTTTTTGTTCCGTCTTCGAGCGTCGTATAATCAATTTTGTAATTATAATTCATCAGTTTTCCTCCATCAAGGGATATACGTTAACAATTTTTCCGTTGGCATTAACACGCATTCGTATACGGACTCCTTCAGAAGATGAACCTTCATACATATTGAGTGTGTTTGTTTTGAGCCGCTTGTTTGCGTACGCCTCGTTTATCGCATTCACGATATGTTGCGGCGACCAGTGTTCGGGGAAGAATGTAGACATTCCGCCCATTGTGCGCTTTCGGATGCCGTTGACCGTTACCCTGCCTTGATATACTCCTTTTTCATTCAGTTCTGATTTTGTACCGGGGATAATTCGACCTTCCGCATTCCTAATCACCTCGGTGTGGTAACCGGTCGCCTCGAGTCGTGTTTTCCCTTTACCTGCTGAAGCTGTCTTTACCTCACCATTAAATATATGTTTTATCAGGTTCGATTCAAAGAGCTCCGTATGTTCCAAAGTTTCCAAATCGCCTTTAAGGTATTGTTTTGGAAGTTTTTCAGGATTTTGTACTTGCGCCATCTCCGAAAAAAGCTCCGTCTGATGGTAATGTTTTGGAAGTCTATTCAGCAAATGCCGATGCCTTTCGGGCAACTCGGGCATTTTTTGAAAAACCACCGATTGTGTCGAGACCTTTAGTCCCATGGTTACTCCTTTGCCACATGGCAGAAAGAAAGTGAAATAAAACGTGGTGTGTTTTTAGAGACAATATTCCCTAACCAGCCGAAAGGCAAACCCCTCGGCACCACTTCAAATAACAGTGTTTTTCATCTATCCTATGGTCTTATGTTTCGCTCCTTTGGCCCAAGGCCAGTTTATTGTTCGATCTTCTTTAAAAGTAAACCATCTTCTTTTCACCCTCAAACTACACGTCTCGCTAATAAATTAGTTGCTTCAGCACCTGTAATCAAAATATTTTTACACTCTATTCCCAAATGTGTTTTGCTTTATCTTTTCCGACACTGAATAATACAATCCGCTATTTCCGTTTATCTTCATTTTGTCGTAACCTCAGTATGCCTATGCTTTTTTATGAATAAAAAAGGCGTGGTGTCGAATGCACTTACTTTCTCTGAGGGTTAGCACGCCCTTTATCCAATAAGCACAAACGACCCACGCCCTAAAAGGACGTAAGCATCGTTCTATTCTCGGATAAAATGAAAGTGCTAATTTCAGAGAAGAGAAAACAAACGATATCTTCGGTCTATGTCAAATACAATTATCTAAAGTGTTGAAAAAACTCCTTAAATTATTTCAGCATTCACCTTTTCACTAACCTTGCATCAGCTTCCATCCTTCAGCGAGGTTGCCCTTTTCGTCCTTGTAACGATAATTATCGGAACAATTACAATACCAAAGTCCGTTTTCACGAACGCACAAGCCACCAACAAATTTTTCTTTGCCGGCAAGAGTGTTCAAATCGCGCACTTTTTTTGAAAGGGCTTCCGCACGTCCCTCAGGATTGGCTGCTGTAAATCCACTCTTGGTATCAAAAATGCCGATGCGACCATCTACAAATTTCACAATCCAGTCGGGATAGAAAAGTCGTTCTCGATTTTCAGTGGTATTGAAATACTTGAGTGCGTAAAAATCCTTGCCGTCATCATTCTGCTTAAACCACCATTCTACTGTAACTAGGTTTTCAAGAAACTCGATAAAAGCGATTTCGTTATCGCGTCCTGAATATTCTGCTTTAAGTTTGAATGGACGAAGCATACTCTTCTTGCTAGCGTTATAATCAACATAATCGCTCGAATACGCATAAGATGTCTTGACCTTGAACGGCAAAGCTTCTTGCATTTCTTGTTTACGGCGATCGGCAACAAAGGCATCGCGAATTGGTCTATATTCCTTGAGCGCTTGTGTAATGGCTTTGCGGAATACGCTCGCTGAATTCTTGAACAAGTCCTTCAAGAAAATTTTGTAGCGACCGACATTATCGATATTCGTCATCGAATAACGATCAAACCATTGACGAAGTGCTTCCTTAAACGGTCCCCAAGAACGTGCAACGTTGCCGTACTTAGCGTCGGGTTCCGTTTGTTCATCCAAAATGTTGTAGCAAGCATTCATGAAGTTCTTTTCGACTTCATTATCACTCATTTCGTGTTCAACATTCTTGCCCAAATCGTTTGTTCCTGCAAAAGTAGCGTTCGCCAAAACTTCAGCTGTAAGCGTTTGGGTCATATCTATGCCAAATTTTTCAAGGACGCCCTCTTGCGCAAATGGATTGTTGTAAGCATTTTCGGTAATTCCGAAATAAGCATTCATTGACTTAACAAAAGAACTTTGGAAACTGCTAGCCTTACCAATATCGCCATAGTCCGCACGACTGATGAAATCACTTTTCAAAAGCGGGTCAACGATGAATGAAGACGGCTGTTTTTGGACGAGCGTTTCTGCAAAATCGCGAGTAGCTTCGGCGACAATTTTTGTAGCCTTATTCGCAACACTCTCTCCAAAATGCTCCGTCAATATAGCCTTGACATTTCGAGTAGCCGTTTCAACAATTTGTTCCGTCTTTTGAACTTTTGTTGCTGAAGAATCCGCTTCGCCCAAAAGATTCAATTCAGGAAGAACTTCTGACACAGAATTTTCCGGATTTGGCGACAATTCTGGAGCAACTTGTTTAACTGCTTCTTGTAACGCAACTTCGATTTTGGGTGCGATATCTGAAATCGGCTTGCCCGAGCCATTCGCAACTAGTTCGTCAAGCATAGAAGTTTTCAGTTCTTGTATGACGTTGTGTGTTGCTTCTTGCGTTGCAAACCCGCCGAAAAGATGCGGAGCAAGATTCGTCACTTCAGTTTTGGGTTTGTTTTCAACAGTGTCGGGAATGTCCGAAATTTCGTTTTTGCGGTAGTTTGTGTAAAGGAAACCTTCGCGAAGTTCAGGGAACGCCGTCAGATCAATTTTCGGAACAGGGTTGCGTAAGATTCTTCCGAGAGTCTGCGTTTTGAATGTTGGCGATTCAATTTCACGGAACATCACGATAACATGAGCACGAGGGCAATCCCATCCTGTACCAGCCGCATACTTGAAAAGCATAAAATCTACGAGACTATCGGCATCAGAAATATGTTCCAGATTTTCTTTCTTGTTGTCAAACCATTTAGCGATTTTATTTGCAGGAACTTCGCAATTTTCCGTCAGAAATCTCGTGACGAGTTCTTCCTTCGTTTCTACGCCTTGGTCCTTGAGTTTAGAATCGTCATTAGGCAACTGAATTAAAACGAGCGGGTTTATATTTTGTCCGAGGCGAGTCCACTGTTCTGCCAAAGATTCTCGTTTTTCCTTAGCAAGCCGCAGCAAGGCGAAATCTAAATCTTCACCCTCAATGGTTTTCAAATCTTCTTCGGTTTGCGAAATAATCTGTTCCTTGATAAGACCAGCGGCAACAACATCGGAGCGTTTGACTTCAACATAGCCTGCACGCAGATTTTGCACATCGCTAATGTTGGGGATTTTTTCAGGTGTCGCGGAAACATTCAATATGATTCGTGGATTAAGCGGCGTAATAACATCACGATAAGCCGATGCAGTCACGTTCTTGTGGCTTTCATCGATAATCATCACAATTTCGCGACCTTCTTTCTTTGTATTTTCCGCGACATCTTCAAAGTAGAATCCCTGTTCCTTTTGCAGTTCTATTTCGTCTGGGCGACGCAGCAAACGCTTTTTGGCATCTTTTGCCACTAACTTTTGCCAATTCAGGAATAGAATATCGTCTTTGTGCAAAATGCCTTCGGAAAAATCTGCAATAGTCAAAAGGCTTCGCCCGATGTTCGGGAAAAAGTAATCGTAAAACTTGTCGCGACTTTGCATCGCAAGGTCGTCTGAGAAAGTAATCCAAACGAAAGCGACATCGTCATTAAAAGCAGGATCATTTTGCAATTCGCGAACAAAATTTGACACCATGAAAGTCTTGCCAGAACCAGTCGGAGACTTGAATGTAATATCGAGATTATGGTCGCCTGTTTGCCAAAGTTTCTTGAAAGCCTCTACGAGACCGTTTGTGCCGAGGACCGCATTTTCTTGGAAAGGAAGCATCTGCATATTGTTACCCGTTCAAAGCCTTGTAGATTTCGAGAATCGGTTTGGGGATTGCCTTGATTTCGATGTTTTTCAAATCATCGAATTCGTTTTCAAAGAAGTCGGGAGAATTCCAACTGAATACATAAACCGTGAATTTTGATTTTTTATCAGCAGCACGCAATTCATCAATTTTTGCAACAAAATCAGAAACTTTGCCATAATCGCCATTATGATAAATGCATGTGTAGCGTTTTTTCTTTTCCACATTATCGGAATAGATTTGCCAGAAGCCCTTTGCCGCTTTGGGAACCTTGATTGTTTCTAAGGTGTTTTCTGCTAGCGCGATAAGGCAACCTGCTTTTTCGGCAAGTTCCACCTTGTCTGCATCATTGGCATTTTTGCTCTGATGCTTGCCGACGAAACCAGTCTTGTAATATTTAAGTGAACCACCTAAACCTTCAACACTTTCGCCCTTTGCGTTTGTGTAGCCACACATTACACGACGGTTGCGTTCGTAGGTGACATTTTCACAGATGTTATTGTCGCCTTCGGATTGTTGAACAAGAATACATTGGCGATTACCGTCATCTTCTTTGTTAAGGTTGAGTGTGGCATGTAGAGTCGTACCTGAGCCAGCGAAGAAGTCGAGAATGATTGAATTATTGTTTCCTACCAATTTAGATAAAGACTCTAACAATCCCAGGGGCTTTGGGGTATCAAAAATATTTTGATTTATTGTTTTCTTTAATTGTTCTTTTGCCAATTGAGTTGAACCAACGTCATCACAATATAAAACTGAATTAGCAACCATTCCTTGTTTTACTTCGGATAGATACTTCTTTAATCTTGGTACATTTTTCCCATTTTTTCCAAACCATAATTTATTTTCTTCGTATGCTTTTTTCAGACTGTCTTTACTTAGTCGAGGGTAAGCCCCCTCATTTGGTTTCCAATACACTCCATTGGGAAAGGTGTAATCATAAATGTTTTCTGCTGAACCGCTCTTTGCTGTTAAAGCAACGCTAGTCCATGGACCTTTTGGGTCGTTGTCTGGATTTTCATATCTAGCGTTTGCTTCCGCCGTTCGGGGCAACAAATTAAATGACTGTAAGCAAATTGATTTTCTGTAAGACAGTATATATTCATGATTCGTGGATGTAAATTTTGCGTCGTTTTGAACAACTTTTTTCTTTTCCCAAATAAATTCCGCGACAAAATTTCCTTCCCCAAATACCTTATCACACAACAATTTCAAATTCGCCTGTTCGTTATCATCAATACTGATGAAAATCACGCCCTTATCACTCAACAAATTCTTCGCCAATTTCAAACGTTTTTCCATAAACGAAAGCCAATAGCTATGGCGAAGCGGATGTTCCTTGGGAACTTTCTGCCCATCGGGAAATTCCGTCAAGAAACGTTTGTCCTTGTAAGTAAATCCATCTGACCCCGTGTTATACGGCGGATCAATATAGATGACATCAATTTTACCACGATGAGTGTAATTCAAGCAAGTGAGTGCATGGTAATTGTCGCCTTCGATAATCACATGGGGCGGTCTGCCAGCCAAGAGGCCTTCTGCATTGACCGCCTTCTCGGAAACTTCTTCGAGAATTGGAATTTTGTCTTCGGAATCCTTGTCAAAGGCTTCTGGGACATCCATCCAGTTGAGTCCATAACGGACATTCTTGACTTGGGACTTCCAGCGTTCGACTTCTTTTTCCAGTTCGCGGATGCGAACCTTGAGATCGTCCAATGTTTCTGCCACGTGAACCTCACGGCTAAGGGTGCACGCCCTTATTTAGTGCTGTTCGCGTCACGACTTCAAATAAAAAAAGCGTGGCGTCGAATGCACTTACTGAAGTGGAGGCTCTGGAAAACCTATCTATAAATAAGCACAAACGACCCACGCCCATTGCTGGACGTGAGCGCTCGCCTTATTCTCAATAGATTTTGAAATTTTCCAGATTTCCACTTCGAGAATAAGAGCTAACTCTACGTTAAACTCGCGCCTGTGGTTTTTATGCCACAGGCTATGTCAATAACAATTTAAATAAAAATGAGCATAGTAATATGCAAATTTTGCATATTACCCGTCTTTTCCCTTATAGTGGTCATCAAGGTTTTCTGGACGGCCCGCCCAACTTGTGCAAAAATTGCACAGGTTCAAATCCGGGCCGACGACTGAGCGCCCGCAGAGGGGGTAGGCAAAGACTTGCCTTGGACCCTATCGTCGCTACGCTCCTCCAGGGTGACAGATGGGCAAGGCTTTGCCGAGGGGGAGACCTCCCCCGCTTGTTTTTTCGCCCGCCTTTTTGTATATTATAACCAACACCAGAAAGGGTGCTATTAGAAGATCGCTATCCGCGCAAGCGGGGCGGTCTTTTTTGTTTTGAAAAACGGAGACAACATGGAAAAACAGACCAAGACCAAGCGCAAGCCGCTCAAGGACTGCATCGTGAAGCCGGGAGAAAAGAGCCCTTATGCGAACCTGCTCGTGGACCTCGCCTTCAAGAAGGCGTTTGACCCCGACAAACCCGTTAGCCGGCAGAACCTCGTGAATCTGCTGAACGACCTGCTAGAACCGCAACTTAAGCGGCCGATTGTGACGGTGAAAACGCGCAACGTGGCGCACAACCTGAGCGGGAGCAAGGTGTCGCGCACAGCGATCTTTGACTTGCATTGCAAGGATGACATGGGGAACCTGATCGAAATCGAGGTGCAGATTCGTCGCATGACAAATTTTTTGAAGCGGCTCGCCTTCTACGCAAGCGAGATGGTTGCAAATCAAGCGGATCCTGGCGATGATTGGAATTACAATGTGAAGCCGACCTACGTGATTGCCTTTGCACGTCAGAAGATGTTTGATGATGATCGTATCATTCATCGTGCAACAGTCACTGACCTTGAAACTGGTGAACAGTTCGTGGACACCTACAATTTCACGGCCATCGAACTTTCGAAGGTTCCCTTCTTCATAGAGGCTGGGTCTTCCAGCATTCGCAAGTGGCTGTTTTTCTTCCGCTATCTGGATAAACTCAAGGAATTGCCTGCCGAGCTGGACGAGCGTAAGTTCGAATCCTTGACAGAAAGTTCAAAAGTGTCTAAGTTTAGCAAGGAAGAATTCGAGGCATACCAGAAGATGTTCCACGAAAAATGGGATCACAATGTCCTAAAAGACAGTTTCTTTGAGGAATTCGCGGACGAGATCAACGCGAAGGTTAACGAAAGCGTCCTTGATAAAACTCGTGAAATGGCGAAAGCGATGCGAGAACAAGGTATTCCTGATTCGACCATTGCCATTATTTCCGGTCTTTCCGAAGAAGATATCCGCAAATTATAGAGACCTGTCCAAAGTGGTCGTTCCGAACTGTCGCAAAATTTGCGACAGTTCAAATCCAGTACGTTGCAGCGTAACTAGTAGTTAATGGCAATGTAGAGGCTACCTGCACCGAAGCGGCGGCCAAAATCGCTGAAGCCGTCCCACAGGGCATCCCACGTGGCACCGAGTTCCAGCTGCATCGCGGAATTGCGGAAGAACACTATGCCCGCCTCGACTCCGCCGGCAATACCCAGCGCGAAATATTCGCTAAACTCCGCATAGTGGTTATCCAACTGCGCGCCAAGTCCGATTCCGGCACCAAAGTACGGAGAGACGGCCCCCGACTGGATGTAGTAGCGGCCACCGATAAGGAACGTCTCGTGAATCTGCCAGCCCTTGCCGAACACCATATTCGTGTTGTTCAGCATGGTAATGGCGGCATGGTTCGACACCTCGAAAATCCTCGCGTAGTGGACCACGAATGACGTCGACCAGTCGCGGTCCACGTCCTTGTCGTCCTCGTTATCGGGGTCGGCAGAGTAGTCGTAGTTGTGCCACAGGGCAACGCCCAGGCCAAAACCGTTGTAGTTGCGCGTGGGGCGCTTCTTCTCGAGCGTATCCGGTGCGGGCTTTTCCTCGTACTCTACGGTAACGACAGACGTGTTCACCGGGAGCGGTTCCTTCTTCGCCTCGGCCGTACTCTCGGCAGGAGCCTGGTCGATAAGGTTTTCCTGGGGGCCCAGGAGCGCCTCCACGGTCGCCTTCTCGATAGATACATCCAGGTCGTCAACGCTCGCAGACTTCTGCTTGCTCGAAACCACAACGGCGCCACCCTTGAGCTGTTCGCAGATCACCAGGATGTAACCGCCCATGGTCATGATGCTCGTGCGGAGCTGGATTTCGGAAGAATCCTCGACGGGCGTATTGCCCGACTTGCTCACCGCCGCGCGGAGCAGGGACTTTACCACCGTCGGAGCATCATCCGAAAAGTCGGCACCCGTCGGCTCGAGTATCTGGACGTTCGCGGCGAACGAAACCACCGCGAGAGAGAAAAGCGCTGCGATAAACTTTTTCATATTCATAAAGATATAAAAAAGTGCCAAAAGTGGGTGAACCGTGCATACAACTTTCTATTTTTTTAATAAATACAGGACTAGATCCTTCGACTTCGGGCTTCGCCCTCCGCTCAGGATGACAATCCTAATGACTATTGACCAATAACTAATGACCAATGACTATTGACTAATAACTAACCTATGAATAAAGCCGCCATCATCGTCGCCATATCCATGCTCCTGAGCCGTGTCCTCGGGATTTTCCGCGAAATGTTGCTCGCCCATGCCGCAGGCGTATCGCTCGAAAAGAACGCTCTCGACCTCGCCTTCATGATTCCGGACATCCTCAACCATGTGGTGAGTACGGGCTTCCTCTCGATTATCTTCATCCCGATTTTCACAGGCTACAAGGTCGCGGGCGACGAGAAAGGCGGCTGGAAGTTCTTCAGCAACGTGCTGAACACCTTCGGCATCGCATTGCTTATTCTGGTGATTCCCGCATTCATCTGGATGCAGGAACTTCTGCAGCTCTTGACCGTAGACGGAGCCACGCCGGAACTTATCGAGCGCGCCACGTACTATGGCCGCATCATCTTGCCCGGCCAGGTGTTCATCTTCGTGGGGAGCATCCTCGTGGCCGTGCAGCACACCCGCAAGCAGTTCCTGATTCCCTCGCTCACGGGCCTCATCTACAACGTGGCCATCGTGGGCGGCGGTGCCCTCGGGCTCGCGCTCGGTAAGTACACCGGCACGGATTACGGCCTGGAAGGTTTCGCCTGGGGCGTGCCGGTGGGCGCCTTCATCGGGTTCTTCGCGCTCCAGATTCTCGGCGCCCGGCGTGGCGGCGTGCACTACGAACTCCTGGTACAGCCGACACACCCGGATATCGTGCGCTACTTCAAGATGATGCTCCCGATGTCGCTCGGCGTGGGTTCCATGTTCGGGCTGGAATTCATTATCCGTAGCTTCGGCGCGAACTTCGGCACGGGAGGCATCTCTAGCCTCAACTACGCCTACCGCGTCATGTACACGCTGGTAGCGGTCTTCGGGTTCTCCGTAAGCGTCACGAGCTACCCCGACATGGCGCGCCTCGTGAAGGAGGGCGACTTCGGGCAACTCAACCGCAAAATCTGGAAGAGCCTTTCGCGCATGTTCTGCATATTGATTCCGGCAGTCGTCGCCGTGTGGGCGCTCAGCTTCCCGGCCGTGCGCATCCTCTTCGAGCGCGGCGCCTTCCAGCGCGAAACGACCGAAGCCATTTCCGAAATTCTCCGCTGGTACCTGCCCGTAAGCCTCGGGCTCTGCCTGCAGGCGGTTCTCGTCCGCAGTTTCTATGCCTGTGAGCGCATGTGGGTGCCGACCCTCCTCAACACCGGCATCTTCGCGGCAACCATTCCCGCGTACATCGTGCTTGGCGCTCCCGAAGCGGGGCTCGGCATCAAGAGCGTGCCCATTGTCGGCGCCACGGGCGCCATACTGCAAGTTATCTCGATGATTTTCATGTGGGCCAAGAAGAACGGCACCGACGGCATGAGGGATGCCCTCCTCAACATGCTCCGCGCGCTTATCGCCTTCGGCATCATGATTGCGGCCGCCATCGGGCTCGACCACGTCTCCGGTGAATTTGTACGTAATACAAGCCTTATCGTCCTCGTCATATACGCCTGCGCAGCGGGCATCGGGCTCTTCACGCTCACGCTCATCGTGCAGCGCTACCTGGGCAGCAAGGACGCAAAGGATATATTGAATGAACTGCTCGGCAAGGTGCTCCGCAAGTTGCACCTCGCTAGGTAATTCCCCACCATTTTTCTATATTTTAGGCATGACCGCAGACGAACTTTTCAACAGACTGAACAAGATCCAGCCGGGCGCCGTGCTCTGCCACTACACCCGTGAAAAAGTCGAACAGATGCTCCCGCTGATCAACGAGATCAACGAGCGCAAGAAGGACCAGGATACCGTCATCCTCGCCCACAGCTACTGCGCACCCGAAATCGTGCTCGGCGTCGCCGACTACACGGGCGACAGCTACAAACTGAGCGAAGACGCCACGAAGGTCCCGCAGAACACCATTCTGTTCTCTGCAGTCCGCTTCATGGGCGAAACAGCCAAGATTTTGAGCCCGCAAAAGGACGTGCTCATCCCCGGTACGCTCACCGGCTGCAGCCTCGCCGACTCCATTACCGGCAAGGACGTGATGGCGCTCCGCGAGAAGTACCCGGACCACGCGTTCATCTGCTACATCAACACCACCGCCGACGTGAAGGCGGCCTGCGATGTGTGCGTCACGAGCGGCAACGTGATGAAGATTGTGGAAGCCTACCCCAACGACAAGATTTGCTTTGTTCCGGACAAACTAATGGGCCAGAACATCATCACCGAAATGGAAAGCCGCGGCGTCAAGAAGGACATCGTGCTCTACACGGGCAGCTGCTACGTGCACGAGACATACGACGCCGAACTCATCCAGTTCTTCCGCAGCCAGAACCCAGGACTCAAGGTGGTGAGCCACCCCGAATGCAATCCGTCCGCGGCGTTCTATAGCGACTTCGTGGGCAGCACCGGCCAGATGGTCAAGTACATCGACGGCCTGCCGCCCAAGAGCAAGGTGCTGCTCCTTACGGAATGCGGGCTCAATGCGCGCATGCACTACGAGCACCCCGACATGGAATTCATCGGGAGCTGCAGCATGTGCAAGTACATGAAGTCTAACTCGCTCGAGAACATCCTCGAGACGCTCCGCCACCCCGAAAAGGCGAACCGCGTGGAACTTGACGAAGACACGCGCGTGAAGGCCAAGAAGTGCATCGACGCGATGTTCCACTACGCGAACCTCTAGCGCACAACTACACAGCAACCAACAAGCAGGCACACGCATGGCAAAGAAGGTAGCAGTCGGACTTTCCGGCGGAGTGGATTCCGCCCTCGCCGCTTTCCTACTAAAACAGCAGGGTTACGAGGTCATCGGCATGACGATGGCCACTTGGGACGGCTCCATAGACATGCCGCACGTGGAAGGCCGCGAGGGCTGCTTCGGCCCGGGCGAGGATGCGAGCATCGCCGAGGCGAAGACGGTCGCCGACCGGCTCGGTATCCCGCACCACGTGGTACGCATCTCCGAAGACTACAAGCGTGAAGTTCTCGACTACTTCCGTGCCGAATACCGCGCCGGACGCACGCCGAACCCGTGCGTGCGCTGCAATCAGTATATCAAGTTCGGCGCGCTCCAGACGGCGGCCCGCCGCATGGGAATCGCGTTCGACTACTTCGCCACCGGGCACTACGCCCGACTCGATTTCAAGAACCCCGACGTTCCCTTCCTGTACGCGGCGCTCGACCACGGCAAGGACCAGACGTACTTCCTCTCGCGCCTCACCGCAGAGCAACTCTCGACGGTACTTTTCCCGCTGGGTGGCATGACGAAGGTCGAGGTGAAGGAACTCGCCAAGCAGATCGGCTGGGTGGATTTCGCCACCAAGAAGGAGAGCATGGACTTCCTCGAGTGCGGGGACTATTCCGTACTGTTCGACGAGTCCGACAACGTGCCCGGCGACTTCGTGGACCTGCAGGGCAAGGTACTCGGCCAGCACAGGGGAATCATCCACTACACCATCGGGCAGCGCAAGGGCCTCAACATTGGCGGGCAGCCCGAGCCGTTGTTCGTGGTGGCAATCGACGTGAAGAAGAACCAGGTGGTTCTCGGGCCCCGCAGCACACTGAGCTGCACCGAAGTCGCAGGCACGGAACTCAACCTGATGGTATCGGAATCCTCCCCGCTCCTGAAGGGCGAACTGACGGCGCACATCAGGCTCGGCCACAGGGGCGCCGTCGCGCGGATTATCGCGCTCGACACTGCCGCCGGTACCATCCGCGTGCGGTTCGACGAACCGCAGTTCGCCTCCGCTCCCGGCCAGATTCTCGTGCTCTACGCCGACTCGGGCGTGGTCGCCTCTGCAATCATCGCCTAGGCCGCCCGCGACCCACCCGCACAATTCGCCCTCTTTTCTAAAAAATTACGTGCCGCAGGTAAAAAATCATAATAGATTTTATACGTAGATTTTCCCGGACCTAGGTCCCCGAGGTGTATTCGATGAAACTGATATCGATACTGAAATCAAAGGACTTGCACTATGCCGTGGCGCTTATCGCCATCGCGTTCCTCGTCAACATAATCCCCTCCAAGATAGCGATTGCGCTCGGAATCCCCGTCTTCATCGATTCCATCGGCACAATCCTCGCCGGTATGCTCGGCGGCACGCTCCCCGCGGTTATCGTGGGCTTCTGCTCCAACGCGTTCAACAGCATATCCGACCTCCCCACGCTCTACTACGGCATCATCAGCATCCTCATCGGCGCAATGGCCGCCATATTCCAGCAGAAGGGCTACTTCAGGACACTCCCCAAGATAATCGTCACGGTGCTCATGTTCGCCATCCTCGGCGGCGTACTCGGGTCCGTCCTCACCTATTTCCTCTATGGCTACGATTTCGGCGAAGGCGTCTCGGCCCCGTTCGCCATCGGCATCCACGAGCACCTCGGGCTTTCCAAGTTCACCTCGCAGCTCGTCGCCGACTTCATCATTGATGTCATCGACAAGATATTCGTCGTCGCGGCAGTCATCATCACCTACCACAAGATTCCGCTGCACGTAAAGACGCACTGCAGCAGGGTGTTCCTCTTCGACCCCAATCCCGTCGCCCAGTTCGAGGATGACGGCACCCGCGCCATCAAGCATTCTCTCCTGCGCAGGGTGGTCGTCATCGTCATAACGGCAGAAATCCTACTCGGTGTGCTGGCGAGTATCACAGGTTTTGTCCTCTACCGGCAGCAGTCCATCGAGAAATTCACCGACATCGCGCACGGCCTTACCGAGGCGGCATCCGTCGCCGTCGATACTGAGCGGATAGACGAGTTCATCGAGAAGGGCCGCAAAGCGGAGGGCTACATCGACATAGAACAGAAACTCTACAAGATGAGGGACGGGTTCCCGCAGGCGCTTTACCTGTACGTCTACCGCATACAGCCGGACGGCTGCCACGTGGTGTTCGATCTCGACACCAAGGAAGGCGAGAAGGCGAGCCAGCCTGGCGACCTCATCGACTTCGACCCGAGTTTCGAGCCATACCTGCCGCAACTGCTCAAGGGCGAACCCATCGAGCCAATCATCTCCGACGACCAGTACGGCTGGCTCCTCACGGTCTACAAGCCGCTCAAGAACTCTTCCGGAAAGACGGTCGCCTACATCGCCGCCGACATTTCCATGGGCGAAATCATCACCGACCAGGCGGAATTCTTCATCAAGCTCCTTTCGATGTTCTTCGGCGTATCCATCCTCATCATGAGCATCGTGCTCGAGTTCGCGAACAGGAGAATCGTGCACCCGGTGAACCGCATGGCATCGGCCGCGATTCACTTCGCCTACAACATGGAACAGGACCGTGCAAACGACATGCACGAAATCAAGAGTCTCAACATCCACACCTCCGACGAAATCGAACACCTCTACAAGGCGTTCACCAAGACATGCATGGATTCCATCGGGTTCATCAACAGGCTCGAGGCCGCCGCCGAACGCATCCAGCACATGCAGGACGAAATTATTATCAACTTCGCCGAAATGGTGGAGGCGCGCGACACGAGCACCGGCAACCACATCAAAAAAAACGCGTTCTACGTGGAAGCCATCGCGCGCGAACTCCTCAAGGAAGGCAAGTACAGCGACGTGCTCGACGAGAAGTACATCGAGAAGCTCAAGCGTTCCGCGCCTCTGCACGACATCGGCAAGATTGCCGTTTCCGACCTGATTCTGAACAAGCCGGGCAAGCTTACCGACGACGAATTCGCCATCATGAAGAGCCACACCACCGAGGGTACAAACATCCTCGCGAAAATCGAGGCTAACACGAACGACACGATGGACTACAACTACCTGAAGGAATCCATGGAGATGGCGCACTACCACCACGAAAAGTGGGACGGCACCGGATACCCCACGG
Source organism: Fibrobacter sp. UWCM (assembly GCF_900129735.1). Lineage (NCBI taxonomy): Bacteria > Pseudomonadati > Fibrobacterota > Fibrobacteria > Fibrobacterales > Fibrobacteraceae > Fibrobacter > Fibrobacter sp. UWCM. Next base: position 34,831 of record NZ_FQWR01000011.1, read on the forward strand.
GAATCAAGGGCGAGGAAATCCCGCTGTCGGCGCGCATCATGGCGGTCGCGGACGTGTTCGACGCCCTCGTGGCCGAGCGTGTGTACAAGAAGCCGTTCACCTACGAGAAGGCGATGGCAATCATCACGGAAGGCGCAGGCAAGCACTTCGACCCCGTCGTGGTGGAAGCATTCACGAAGATCTCGCAGAAACTCTACGACGAACGCACTACGCTAAACAGCAAGGTGTAGCGCCAAGGCCCGGTAACAGCCCCCCGAAAGAACAATGCAGTAATCCTGCAGGACTACGCGAAGGCTAGTAGTTCACTGCCGCGTAGAAGTTGAACGCACCGAACACCTGGTCGTTGAAGAACCCGTCCTCGACGGCATCGTAAACGGCGCCCACTTCAAACTGATACTTGCAGTAGCGGCAGAACACCATACCCGCATTCACGTCGCCCGCGATATTTATCGCGAACTTGTCGCGGAACTTGCTGTAATGGTCGTCGTACTGCATGCCAAGCCCGAACTGCGCGCCAACAAAGGGAGTCACCGCGAAGTTGAAGAAGTTGACGCGGAAACCTATCATGTACATCGCGCGCCAGCCCCAGTTGTGCCACGCGTCGCCCGGGTTCCACCCGTAGATGTTGAGGGAAGTAAATGCGAACCTATCCCCGGTATCGAAAATCTTTCCTTCGCGCAGTATAACCGCCTTGCTGAAGTCCCGATCCGGGTTCAGGTCCTCGTCTTCCCAGTTGTACCAGATAGCCATGCCGCCGCCCAGCGTGCGCCAGGTACGGGAGTCGTGAGACTTCTCTTTTTTGTCCGAGGTATCGGTATCGGCATCGGCAACCTTCTGCTCGTCACTCTGGTCAAGCAACGCTACCCCCAGCTCGCGGGAATCACCCGACAGGGGAGCGCTGACGTTCACGAACACCCAGTTCTCGTTCTCGGTATAGACTGCAAAATCGCACACCTTCTTCCCGTCGGCTGCAATGCAGGTCCACGCCCTGCGCTTGTCCAAGTCCTGCCCCTCGGTCCTTACCGCATCTTCCGAATTCGTGACCCTGTTCTGCCCCATCTTCCATTTCAACATCATCTGGATCTTGGCGGAATCCGTCTTCGCGTACTCCAGCATCTGCTTGAAATCGCCGATCAGCGCACTCTTGCCAAACGTCTCTATCAGAATACGCTCGTTCCCCGCATTGCGTTCGAATTTCACCTTTTGGCTGTTCGACGTGGAACTGTTTTCCACACGTTTCCAGCTCGGTTCGGGCAAGTACACCATCATCTCCTCCGGAGACTTCAGCATGTATTTGCCGGAATACCACTCGTCGGCCTTGCTGGACCCGGAACCGCTATGCACCACGGCGCCCACGGCATCGTTCAGGACGGAACGTCCGATAGACCTGACGACACTCGCGCAGCCTGTCAGGGAAAATACAATCAGGAGAAGGAGTATTTTAGTTTTCATACCACTAATATACTCTCATTGTAACGAAAAAGAAACAATTTTTTCGTTTTTTTAGTAGTTCACTGCCGCGTAGAAGTTGAACGCACCGAACACCTGGTCGTTGAAGAACCCGTCCTCGACGGCATCGTACGATGCACCCAGTTCAACCTGGTACTTGCAGTAACGGCAAATCACGAGACCCGCATCGACATCGCCCGCGAGGTTTATCGCAAACTTGTCCGCAAACTTGCTGTAATGGTCGTCGTACTGCATGCCAAGCCCTATATGGGCGCCAATGAACGGAGACACGAACGCGCTGAACATGTAGATGCGGAAACCGAACATGGTCATGTAGCGCCAGCCCCAGTTGTGCCAGGCGTCACCGTAGTTGAATCCTAATAGATTCGAGTAGTTGAAAGCGAGCCTTCCGCCAAAGTCGATGATACCACCCCGACGGATGAGCAGCGCCTTGCTAAAATCGCGGTCAGGATTCGCATCCTCGTCCTCCCAGTTGTACCAGATGGACATGCCCACGCCGTAGCTCTTCAGCACGCGGGTCGCATGCTTCTCGTAATCGCTCAGTTCCGCGTTGTCTATCATGGAAAGCGTCCGCGTACCGAGTTCCTCGGCGTTCACGTCCTTAGGGGCAACCACACCCGAAATCACCCAGTTGCCTTTTTCGGTCACGATAACGAAGGTGCACTTGTTCTTGATGCTGTCGCTCATGCAAACGTGCCCGCGGTTCGCGGTGCGCACGACGCTCCCAATCGTAGCTGCCGCAGACGAATCGCCCGCAGGGGCCTTGAAATCCCGCATTTCCTTCTCGAGCATCTTCCAGATTTTCACGGAATCCGGGTCGGCAGGGTTATAGTCCTTTATGCCATCGGTCCTGAGCTTTTGCGGGGTCGTTGCCGAAACCGAGACGCTCACGCGGCCCGAATCGCGGTAGAACGTCACCACTTTCGAATCTGCGTCCTCGTACAGTTCAAGCGCGCTCCATCCGGTATCGGCAAGCGCAATCTTCATGGGCTCGGGCGAACGGATCATGTAGTTGCCGAACACGCGCGTGAACGTCATGTTCATGGCAGGCGCCGCATCTTCTTTAGGCGTGAACCGGAATAAACCCGCACAGCCTTCGAGCACAGTCGAAAGCACAAGTAAAAATGCAAGCAAGAGCATGGTCAGTCTATTCATCGAATTTCGCCTCCTGAATTTCGCGCGCCGCCTTCTCGATCTCGCGCTCGCGCAAGACCTCGTCCACCTTCGCACGCAGAACATCTTCCTCGTGAAGTTTGTAGAGCATGTTTCCCTGCTCCACGCAGGGGCGCAACACGCGCAAGTAGCTCACCATAAGCCCGACCATCGCGGCACATGCCGCAAAACAGCCAGACCAGGAATCTGCAATCTCGGCGAATGCCACCACGATGCCGACAAGAATGAAGGCAAGGAAAATAACGAGGTCGCGCCCGGTCACGGGCGTGTATTGAATACCGCGCCCGTCAAGCAGCTTCTGTTGCCGCCGTGCGATATCGCGCAAGATGAACACATCGAAAATATGCCCGATGTAGGGGAGGAGCACCGAACAAACAACCGCAACGTTCGGAGAGAAGGTCGTCGTCGTGAGGCAGCGCAAGTTCCTTATGGCACGGTAAAGCCACAATATCCAGTAGACGAAAAAAAGCCAGAACACGACAAAGCATACGGCCATAGTTCCAATCATCGGAACCAAGGCTGCCAAAAACAGATAGTAGAGATGCCGGGCGGTATCCGCATCCGTCACGGCCCCGCTCGCCATATAGCCCGTAACCTGGATGACGGTATTGCACAGCACCAGGAATACGACGATAATGATATACAAGAATTTCAGGAAGAACATGGCGCGTGCGCCGCGCCGGGAATTATCTTCCAGACGCACGCTACCTGAACTCATACACCTTGGTAGCGAGCACGGTCTCGCCGCTAAGCATGCTGACCTTGATCTTCACTGTGGTCATCTTGCCGCGCGGAATCTGCACCGTGGCGCTGTAGCCGATACCCGTTTCCGAGGGCACGTACTTCGTCTCGTACGTCTTGCCGCCAACACTGACCTCGACCGACTTTATCTGCGAGGGGTCATTGTCCACGATGTGTTCCACGTCGAACAGGAGCTCGGGATAGAGCGCGGCACCCTGCGAAACCTTCTTCTTGAAGACTTCCTTCGCGCCACCGCGCACCTTCACCTTCACGCCCGTCTTGGGGAAGCAGGCGAATTCACGTTCGATGCTGGCGTCGACGCCCTCCACGTTCTCGGGCACGAACCTGTACTTGAACGTACCCGGCAACAGCTTGAATGTAGCCGCGTAGTCCCTATCCAGCGTGACTTCCTTGAGGAGGCTGTCGTGCGCGAATATAGAGAGCTTGCCCTCGTTGTCCCTGAACCCGGACGTGGTGTAGAGCACCTCGCACTTGGTCATGTCGGACTTGATAACCTTCACGCTGCGGTCGAACCTGTAGACAAACGAAATGTTGCCACATACAAACGAATTGTGTTCGGCAGTGCATACCACCTCGAACTTCTTCGGGCCAAGCGCGGCACGGCTCCAGGTGGGCACAAAGCGCATGCGCTTGCCGTCGGAGGTGTAGCGTTCGGGGCCAATCGCCACCTGCATGCCTTCGGTACAGGTTGCAAAGATCTCGATGCTGTCGGCGTTCACCAGCGTGGGAACGGGCTCGAACCGGCATTCGTACTTGGACCGCAGGTCCTCATTGCGCTTCTCGATAGTCTCGTCGATTTCCTTCGCCTGCTTCTGGATATCCTCGACGGACTTCGTCGTATCGTCCACGGCCTCGCTTATCTTCTTCGCGAAGTCCGGATCGCCCGCGTTCTTCGCCTCGACAACCACGGGCGGCTTGCCCTTGCGGAAGGCGACAAACTGCTGCGCATGAACCGCGACTTCCTGGCCGTCCTGTTCCATCACCATCTCGCCCGAGTTGAGCGAACCGAACGACTGCCCGCCGTTGGTCACGCCGATGGTGCCGTCCGTACCGCGGATCGATGCGGTCATGGTCCCGGTCTTGAACTTGAACTGGCTCTTCTTGCCGGTCTGCTTCTGCGCGTTGAAGCGCAACAGGCCCTTCTTGATATTGACTTCAGAAATCTGCGAATCCTTGATGAACAGCACCTGCGTAAACTCGACAAGCGCGTTCTCCTCGATGGAGATCGTGCGGCCCTCGGGCATCGAGATGAGCACGCCGGATTCCACATCCGTCTGGATGAGGTCCTTGTCCTGGACCTTTGCGCCTACGCGCAGGCTAGCCCAGTCGCCATTACCCTTCTTCTTGAACGAGACGTCGCCAAGAACAGAACGTACCTTGGCGCTCTGCGGGGCAGCCATCGTGAAGGTGACCGCCAAAACCACCCAAACCGTTAAGCTCCTGAATATAGACATAGGACCTCTCGGAAACAAAAAACACTACGCCACAAGGCGCAACACAAACATAAATATAGACTATAATTTTCAAAAAAGCACGCGCCGCTTTATTCCAAAGCGGTATAATCAAGCCTATCACGGCGATAATGCAATTCCGCGTGACGCGAACGACTACTTTTTTCCAGCAGTCGATTGCGGAATTGTCAAGTCATCCTGGCTCCGGGAAGGTCATATTTTCAACATAGCATCCGTATACGTAACGTTAATTCAATGTTAATACTATGTTAATTTACGATTTGTGATAGTAATTAGTAATTTCCAAACCGCACAAGTTATCCACATGAGCAACCCGCGTTTCACGTGAAACATCCCAAAAATTGGAATCAATCCAAAATTTATTCACGAATATAAAAGTCAACTTTTGTGCTACCACGCATTTTGTTAATAGAATGTTTACAATATAATTAACAGAGCAAGGGCTTCTTACAATATAAAATGCCCCGACGATGAGGTCGTCGAGGCAAATTTTTCTGCCAGCCGCGCCGTCCAAAAGATTCCGGGTCAAACCCGGAAGACGCGTGGAAGGTCTTTCTTGTGAAACAGGCGCCTAGAACTTCACGGTGCGGGGAGCCGCCGTAAAGCTGTAGAACGTGGCAACCGCGTCCTTGAAGTAGAGCGTCTCGGTGTTGTCGTCGTCGGGCGAGTACATCGACTTGAGCTCGGGGTAGTGCTCCAGCATGTCGACCTTCGGTTCGCGGCGGTCGTCGCGGACGAGTGTTCCGGCAACGCGGACCCACTCGTTACCGGCCTTGTTCATGGCACAGATTTCGACCTTGCCGTTCTTCTGGATCTGCTTGGAGCAGTCCTTCGACTTGCCGGTCTGGATGTAGAGCTTGCCCTCGAAAATGTTGGCGGTACCGAACGGGCGGACGCGCGGCTGGTCGCCGTCGGCCGTCGCGAGGAAATACGCACCGCATGCCTTGAGAAATTTTACGACTTCTTCCATCTTGTTTTTCCTTAATAACGTCTGTTATTGTTTTTGTTAAAAGTTCGCTGTTGCAGTCAACTATATATAATATACAAAAAATGGATTTCACCTATTTCCGGTACGCGTCCCGATAAACTTTCAACATCTGTTCACCGAAACAGCAGAAGACCACCTTCTTGAGGCATTTTGCAGGGTACTTATCAACAGTTCGGATTGCAATCTCGGTTGCGGCCTCCCAGGGGTAGCCGTAGACCCCGCAGGAGATGGCGGGGAAGGCGACCGTCTCGCAGCCGTTCTCCTCGGCCAAATCGAGGCAACTTTTGTAGCAGGATTCCAGCAGTTCGGGTTCGCCGTGCAGGCCATCCCGGTAGATGGGGCCCGGAGTATGGATCACGAATTTGGCCGGAAGCCTGAACCCGGGGGTGATTTTCGCCTTGCCCGTCTCGCAACCGTTCAGGGGGATGCACGCCTGCAACAGTTCCGGACCTGCCGCCCGGTGGATGGCGCCGTCCACACCACCGCCACCCAGCAGGGAACAGTTCGCCGCATTCACGATGGCATCCACCGCAAGTTTAGTGATGTCGCCCTGGATAATCTCGATTTCTACCATATAGGCCTCCGGCATAAATATACTATTTATACCACATGATAAGCAGAACCGTTATGAAAATTGCCGCGATGAGGGAACACATGGGAACCTCCCTGGAATGGTCCTGCCGGCAATATATAAACATTTGATGACAAAGAATGTCAATAATAAAAAAATATCTCAAATAAACGAATTTTTCGCGAAAACTGAATATATATTTGGGTATCAGGGATTAAGCCCTCCTTAAAAGGAGAAAATATGGATAGGAGAATGATTTTCATGGCGCTCGCCTGCGCCGCTACAACTGCACTTGCGGCAAATACCGCCAGCCCGACATTTTTGTGGCTCGCCTCGACCGACACCATAGGCCGAGTCGAAACCGGGTCACCCGACTCTACGTCCGGCTGGTGGTTCGATTACACCGATGCAGCTGATAGCGGAAATTCCACTATCACGTTCCCTTCTGATATCAAACCGAACGCATACGGCAATTTCTATGGTCCGCTCATTGAAAACTACAACGGTATCCAGGCCAGTGTAAAAATGGGCGATGGCTACGAGTTCCCCTATGCCGGAATCGGTTTCAATGTCTGGAACGAGCAAAAGGAAGGCGCAGACATTTCCGCCTGGGGAGGCTTTTGCCTCGAGTACCAGTCCACAATCGGTTTCAGCATCGAACTCGTTCCCGAAAATGAAGAGGACGTGACCGCATTCAACAACTACAAGGCAACTGTCGCGAAGGCGGCATCCATGAATACCACGAATTTTCGATGGGATAAATTCAGGCAGGAGACCGGATGGGGCAAGGAAGCCAACCTGGATTCCGTACTTGCAAAGACGGCCTCCGTCAAGCTGGCATTTAATGAACGGGCGGGAACTGAGGGGGATTTCCTGATTTATATGGTCGGTTCTTACGGTATGTGTTCATGTTGCGGTCCAATGCCCGACAGAATCGGGAGCGACCCCACCACGATTCCCGTCAAGGCGACCCTTTCGGGCCGCATACTGCAACTTACCGGAGCGGTAGCCCTCGGGAAGGCAACCGTCGTCGATCTCCAGGGGAATGTCGTGATATCGGCACCAGCTACCGGCATAATGGATCTGTCCACGCTCAAGGCAGGCATGTACATGCTCCGCATCGAGGGTCCGGGAATCAGCCACTCGCAGAAAATTCTCCTGAAGTAAGACAATAGGGGTGGTTTCACGTGAAACATTATATATTCATCATATTGCTCGTAATGATTGCCGGCGGGATATCGTTCGCCCAGCTACTGCCACAAAAGCAGGCAGAGCACTTGCCGAAAATCGACCGCGCCATGATATTCAAGGTGGACTACAGTGACGAGGTGGAGATGCCCGCCGATACTTCCAGGACCATCGAGCAGCCGGTCCGGAGCGCAGAAAAGAGCGAACTTGCAAACAATACGCTGTTTATAAATACGCTCTGCGCGACAGGGGCGGTACTCGGGGCAGTCCTTGGCGGGAACGGAACCGCCGGTTGCTTCGTGATACCCAGCAGCAAACTGAAGTTCTGATGCCTTGGACATGTTGGTTTCACATGAAACATTCTGTATTGATTTATATATATTAGCGATATGAGGAGAACATTAGCCATACTCGCATTTTTGGTACTGAACGCCCATGCGGTCGACTGCATCCGCGCCAAGTTCGATATCTTTGTCGCGCAATACGAGGCACTCAACGACAATTACACAGGACTGATTATCGACAGCACGAGCTCTGACAATACCCAGGAAAAATTCACCTTTTCAAACGACCATACCTACCTATGGACATCGTACGCGCGCTTGAGTCCGAATAGCGAATTCAAGAAAAATGAACCTCAACAGATGAGTTACAAAGCGGAAATCTCCCAAGAAGGAGACTTCAAGATATATGACCGTGGTCCCCTAGTATACAGGGTATTCCACACGGAAGATTCCATTTATGTCGAGAAGTTATCAAACGAACACTCCGATACGACTATAATAATTTGGCACATCCGGAACGACACCCTTTACGAAAAGACCTCAAGCACCCTCATTGTTACGTACGATCCCGGATTCGAAAACAGGTGCTTCGAGACCCGGACGAATAACAGTTCTTACGAGGTACTGTACGAGTACGAAACCAAGGGGGATACCCTCATTGAATACTATGGTGCACTCCTAGGGAATGTGGGCTATCCTTCGGCAAACAGCAAGGCTACCGACAGCATTTGGACCAAAACCTTCTACGTACCATTCAACACCGAGCAGTCTCTGGGGATTTTCCAGACACCACGCCCGACTAACATCTCTAAAAAGGGAAGACACTTCGACCTCCTCGGACGCCCCGCGAGGGGAAAGTACACCACGAAGTTTTCAAGGTAAGTTCACAGCATTTCAACATTTATCAAAAACTTATTAACGGATATTTTAAAAAAGTGAAAGGGTGCCGATGTCGGCGCTCTCTTTTTTTTGTGAGATATACTAAATTGTGTTTCACGTGGAACCAAAATCTTTGACGATTTTGGTTCCACGTGAAACATAGCAATGAGTTACAGAACGAACATAGAGCAGCAGAATCTCCTGAACCAGTTCCTGAAGGAACATATTCTCTCTGAGTTGTCCAAAGAGCAAATGGACAAGCTCTATGACTTTGCCGATCTGGTGGTGGAAACCAAGCAATTCGGCAACTTGATTTCAGCGAAGGATTCCGAGAAGTTTCTCAGCAGGCACATCGCCGACTCGCTCATTCCCTATATATATATAGTGAAGGAATTGGACATTGCGATAGAATCTATGGATCCTATCGGAAACTCCGTTTCCTCCAGGATGACAATCGGGAAAAAATGGGCCGACATGGGTGCAGGTGCAGGGTGCCCGGTCTTCCCGCTCGCCATCGCGATGCCCGAGGTCCAGTTCTATGCGGTCGAGCCCCGCCACATGCGCGTGGAGTTCATGAACTACGCGAAGGAAAAACTCGGACTCAAGAACCTGACCGTGGTGGGCAAGCGCTTCGAGACTTCGGGCCTTGCCAACCTGGACTTCATCAGCTGCCGCGCCCTCTCGACATTCGAAAACGACTGGGAACGTGCGCAGCCCGCCCTCAAGAAGGGTGGACTATTCCTCACATTAAAAAGTTTCAATAGCATTTCACACCTGGAAAACGACCCGGCAGTCAACATCTGGAAATACAAGCTGCCGAACGAAGAACAGGATTACGCCTTAGTCACTCGAGGTAATAAATGAGTAAAGTGATAGCAGTATGCAACCAGAAGGGCGGCGTGGGCAAGACCACGACAGCCGTCAACCTGGCTGCAAGTTTTGCCGCTCTCGAAAAGAAGACTCTCCTTATCGACATGGACCCGCAGGGGAACGCGTCGCAGGGGCTCGGCTTCAACGAATCCCAGGAAGTGGATATCCACGAGGTTTTGGACCTGGCGGAAAACCCGGACAACATGACGCTCGAGAACATCGCGCCCGCCGTCATGGACACGAGCCTCGACTACCTGAAGGTCATTACCTCTGGCCCGGACCTCGCCGTCATGGAAATCGAACTGGTGAACGCGATGAGCCGCGAACACAGGCTCGAGCGAATCATCAACGTGCTCAAGAACGAATACGAGTTCATCATCATCGACGCACCCCCGAGCCTGAACCTGCTCACGCTGAACGTGCTCACCGCCGCGACGAGCGTGCTTATCCCTATCCAGTGCGAATATTACGCCCTGCAGGGTATGACCGAACTTTTCAAGACCATCCGTGAAGTGCAGAAGAACCTGAACGCGAACCTCAAGATCGAGGGTGCGCTCCTCACGATGTACTCCGCAAACCTGAGCCTCTCGAAGCAGGTCGCCGCCGAAGTCCGCGAGAACCTCTCCGACACGGTATTCCAGACGATGATTCCGAGAAACGTCCGCCTGAGCGAAGCGCCCAGCCACGGCAAGCCGGTCATCCTGTACGACGTGCAGAGCACCGGCTCGCAGGCATACATGAAACTCGCCGAGGAAATTCTGAACAAGGGTAAGTAATGGGAAAGAAATCTTTTGCACTGGGTCGCGGCCTCGCCGCCATCATGAAGGACCACGACATCAATTTTAAAGGTGAACAGGCGAACACTATCAACAATCCTTCCGAAACTGCCGAAAAGTTCGAGAAGATTGTTGAAATCTCGATTGACCTTATCGACCCGAACCCCTTCCAGCCGCGCAAGGCGTTCGACGACGAGGAACTTTCCGAACTTGCCGACTCCATCAAGCAGCAGGGTCTTATCCAGCCGATCGCCCTGCGCAAGGTGGGCGACCGTTACCAGATTATCAGCGGCGAACGCCGTACCCGCGCGACCAGGATTGCAGGTCTCCCGACAATCAAGGCGCAAGTCTTCGAGGACCTTGACGACAAGGCGATGGCGGAATGGGCGCTCATCGAGAATATCCAGCGCGTCGACCTGAACCCGGTCGAAATTGCACGTTCCTATCAACAACTTATCGATAAGCACGGCTACAAGCACGAAGACCTGGCCAAGATTGTGAGTAAGTCGCGCTCCGCGATTACCAACAGCCTGCGCCTCCTCAAGCTCCCGGAACAGGTGCTCTTGTGGATAGAGGAAGGAAAGTTGAACAGCGGTGCCGCCCGCGCACTCTGCAGCGACAAGATTGGCGACCCCGAATCGCTTGCGGAACGCATCATCGAGGAAGGTCTGAACGTTCGCCAGATCGAGGCGATTATCCGCGGCGACGACGATGGTTCGACAGGCTCACCAACCGAAAACGTCAAGGTCCCTGAGCCTGCCGAAGGGCCCGAGACGCCCGCGAAGCCCAAGCCGGAACTGAGCGCCGACATGAAACAGTTCGAATCCAAACTGGAGACGTTCTTCGGCACGAAGGTGCAGCTCAACCCGAGCAGCTCCGGCAAGCCGGAAGGCACCATCGTCATCAAGTACTACAGCATGGACGACCTGACTCGCATCCAGGAAATCATGGAAAACCGCTAGGCAGCTCATGAAAAAGAAGTACTACACAGTACAGATTATCCCGGAAGACTCGCACGAAATCAAAAAGTTCAAGGTTTCGACGAGGTGGTTCCTCTTCTGGAAGATTTTTCTGGTAATTTTCATAATTGTTCTCGGTGCTTTCTGCTACAATCTGGCAAAAATCAACCGGATTGTCGCAAGTTACGAGAAAATCCGCGTGGTCAATGCCCAACTTATCAAGAAAGACAAGAACTACGAGGAAATGTTCGAGCGCCTTGACTCCCTCTGGATACTGGAACAGCGTATCCAGAACATATTCGAGACGTTTATCGAGAACGACTCCAACAAAATCAACAGTATTATAGACAGGAACAGGTTCGCTCACTCGCCTTCCGAGAAAAACGAAATCGATTTCGAAGGACACGGGTGGAAAACCCTCGAGGAAAAGTTAAAAATCGAGAAAATTCCGGATATCGTACCTGTCGTGGGTATCGTGAGCAAGAAATTCAGCGGAGAAAGCGGCCATCTCGGTACGGACTTCTCGGCTAACCCGGGTAACCCGGTCTTCGCTACCGGAACGGGAACCGTGGAATTCGCAGGCAAGAAGGGCGAACTCGGGAACACCATCGAAATCAACCACGGGAACGGCTACGTCACTACCTACTCGCACCTGATGAACATCAAGACGAGAAAGGGGAGCCCCGTTCACAAGGGCGACATCATCGGATCGGTGGGTGCCACGGGTACCACGAACGGACCGCACCTGCATTATACTATTATTAAAGACGGGGTCCCGCAGGACCCGGAAACCTATATCAACTACTAAGAGGTTAAAAATGGCTACAAAAGGCGAACAGGAAATTACCCAGATTGGCGGCAGCATCACCATCAAGGGTGACATCAGCGGCAAGAGCGACGTGCGTGTTGCCGGCAACGTGAACGGCAGCATCAACATCGAAGGCGAGCTCATCATCGAGCGCAGCGGCTACATCGAAGGCGAAATCAAGGCCACCAACGCCGTTGTCGCCGGTAGCGTGAAGGGCAATATCGACGTGTCCGAAAAGCTCATCCTCGAGAGCTCCTCCAAGTTCGTGGGCAACATCAAGACCAAGCAGCTCATTATCCAGGAAGGAGCAATGTTCCAGGGCAACTGCCAGATGGGCATGCCGACACAGGCTGCAGCACCTGCCAAGAAAGAGGAAAAGGCCTAATCCACCACCATATCATAGTTATCTATTTATTTATATATATAGTAATAACTATGATGCTGTTTATAGTGGATAAGTTTTCCGGCTATTTTGCATAAGGTGATGATGGTCAATAGGTTATGAAGAAATGTTGAAGGTTGAGAAATGTTGAAAAGTTTATAGTCTCTCAACTTTTTTCAATGTTCACAAGTGTTGAACCTTACTTTTCAATGGCTGTGAACAACTATTCACCACCCCCTTATTGAAGAATCCGGAAACCTGCAGGTCTGTGAATATGCGAAATATCACACTCAGTGCAGATAAATTCTTTTTTCTTGTATAAACGGCAGTTAATATTTTATATTAAAGGCACTAATGTCGTCTAAAGTATTGAAGATAGGTCAGATAACGGATATCCATATCGGTGAGGATGAAAACCTTGTCCAAGGGATCGATGTTCGCAAGAACTTCCTTACCGCGTTGAATTCCGAATCCATGAAGGATATCGACCTTCTCGTGCTTTCGGGCGACCTCGCGAACGAGAACGCCGAGCCGGGCGCCTACCGCTATATCGCGGAACAGCTCAAGGGGGTCAAGTGCCCCGTGTGCATTATCCCCGGCAACCACGACAGTCTCGACGTGATGGTGAAGTTCTTCGACATGCCGGTGAAGAACGGCAAGTGCTATTTCCGCTACGACCTCGAAGGCAAGTCCATGTTCTTCCTGGACAGTGCAATCGGTGAGGTTTCCCGCGACCAGCTCGACTGGCTCGAGGAAGAAGTCCCGAAGGTCGACGGCGAAGTTATACTGTTTATGCACCACCCGCCCTGCTTTTGCGGGCACAAGTTCATGGACCTGCACTACCACCTGAGGAACATGATGGAGGTGCAGCAGGTTCTCTCGAAGTTCAAGAACCTGAACCACGTTTTCTGCGGGCACTACCACAGCGAGCACCAGATGAAGTTCTCGCACATCCACGTGCATGCCGCTCCGCCTACGCAGATGCAGATTGACGCCGACAGGCCGTACTTCAAGTTGAAGAGCACCGAGCCCGGTTGGCAGGTTATTTACTGGGGCGATTCCGTCAAAACCGAGGTACATTACTAGTTTTTTTCGGGAAATCCCTTGAAATTGCTCGACTACTATGCTATATTTGCCCCTACGTGGCGGTTTAGCTCAGTGGTAGAGCACTGGAATCATAATCCATTGGTCCGGGGTTCAAATCCCTGAACCGCTATTAAAAAAAGAGGCGCATATGTCGAAACGAATTCTTGCAATTTCAATTCTGGCTATCGCCTCTTTTTTTGTTGCCTGTGAAAACGACGATGGCGACCAGCCGCAGATGCAGCAGGTGCAGGCGAACCTCCCGAAATCCGTACCCATAGTGAACGTCGACCCGTTCACCGCCCCTGCAGAACCCGTGGTGACGCAGGACCAGGCGAACAAGTACGTGAAGGCGAGCGCCGCCCTCGTGGAACTCGGCGTGAGCTGGTCCAAGAAAATCGAGGAAGCGAAGGAAGGCGAGAAGGTCCAGATTCTCGACGCCTACAACGTGGCCCGCGACCAGCTGTGCGCACGCATCGGCCTCAAGGGCATCGCCGAGTACAACTGGATTACCGAGGTGGCGCTCCCCAACCCGCGCAACATCCCGTTCTTCGAGGCGGCAGGCCTCAAGAAGTAGCGAAAGCCCGCAAGAAAAAATTTGCAGAAGACCGCCCGCTGGGGCGTTTTTTTTTATAGATATATGTTGTCAACCTTTATGCCGGAGATCTAGATGCCGATCCGTATTACTATCAACCCGAATTCAGAATCCAGCGCGGAGTGGGCCATTTTCCATATGGCAGAAACACTCGGACCCGCGTGGGACGTGTGGATGAACCGCCACCTTGTTTTCAACAGCCGTGCGTGTGGCGCCATGAACAGGGAGGTTGACTGCATTCTGTACCACCGTGAGTACGGCATGCTTATTGTGGAATGCAAGGGCGGCAAGATTTGGACAAGGTATAACGAGAAATCAAAGGCCACGGAATGGTTCAGTGGTAATAACCCGCTGGTGCCGCCGCCGAGCGAGCAAGTGGGTTCGCTTATTTCTCCCCTGCACGAATACATGAAGGAAATCCTCGAGCCCGCACGCGAAGGGAAGATGCGCAAGGTGCGCGTGCAGTGGGCGGTATGCTTTAGCGACATGGACAGCATGGAAGGGATTCCCGGTTCGGAAATCCCGAGGAAGCGCGCGCTGCTGCGGCCAGACGTTCTCAACGCGAAACGTTTCGAGAAGCGAATCATCGAGATTCTCGAAACTCCTGTACAGGCGAACGGCAACATGCCGTTCATGAACGAGTACCTCGACGAGGATTCGCTCTTTAGGCTCAGGAACTTCCTTGACGGCCAGGGCGAAAAACCCGATGCGGCAGAAATCATTAAGAGCAGTTACGAGAACTGCTTCCAGGAGGCGACCGAGATGCAGCAGATGATGATGGAATCCATCTCGCGCAACCCGCGCATGCGCATCGAGGGAGTGGCCGGTTCTGGGAAGTCGCACATGGTAGTGTGGGATGCGCTTCGCCTTTCGCGCATAGGCAAGAACGTGGCGATAGCCTGCTATAACGACCTGCTGGCAACAGAACTCAAGCACGATGTAGACAAGGTAATAAGCAAGGACCGCATAGGTGTCGAAAAGAAGTATGCGCAGGACGGCGGCGTGAGTTACGGGCGCGTAGACGTGCTTGCCTATTCTGAATGGTGCGAGAAATATGTACGCGCCGCGAAGGTGAAGGTAGCGAAGAGTGGCGACAGGTCGCTGTATTTTGACAAGGAACTCCCCCAGGCATTCGTGAAGGCGCAGAAAATTCTGGCGAAAGACAAGAAAACGCGCGAGAAGTTCTTTTACGATGCGGTAATCATCGACGAAGGGCAGGACTTCGCGAGCGAATGGGTAGACTCATTCCTCGGGCTCTTGCACAACGAGGAACACGGCACCGTGAGGTTCTTCTACGATCCGGCGCAACGCCTGTATGCAAGCCGCAACGGTATCGATAACGCGCAGGTCGAGAAGATGCCCGTGATGGTGCTGAACCGCGGGTTCCGCAGCACGAAGCGTATTCTCGAATGGGTGCGCAAGAATACCGGGTTCAGGCTGCAGGCTTTCGACAACATAGTGCTTGGTGAAACTGTCAAGGAAATGCAGTACAGGGACGGTGCAGAGCAGGCGCAGATGCTGCGCGCTCGTATCGACGAACTCATAAAGAAGAAGCACCTTTCCGTTTCGGATATCCTCGTGGTATCGATGAAGAGCGACAAGAGTTCCGCGCTCAAGGGTATTTCTGATGACCGCATTGTATGGAATGCGGGGGGCGACAAGACTCTGATTAAGGACAAGGTAAATATCGTGAGCGTCTACCGTATCAAGGGTCTTGATTCTACGGCGGTAATACTTACCGACATCGAGGAACCCGCCGAGGCGAGCAGGCACGAAGACTGGAAACGCTGCCTGCTCGTAGGCGCCACCCGCGCGAAATCACTCCTTACAGTTTTCAGGAAGAAGTAGCGAGCGCCTTGCCGCGCGGGCTATAAGCTACCACGCGAAATCGACTACGATACGCCAGTAGTTGTCGGTATCGAACCTGTGCGAGTGCCCGCTGCCGCCTACGCCGAAGTTGAACTGGTATTCGGCGGAGAAGTGGCGCGTAATCTGCAGGCCAATCCCGAGCCACACGGAGAACGTGAGGTCCTTCACTCCGTTGAAGCGCGTCTCGATATCGTCGAGGAACCCGAGCCCGAGCTGGTCCTTCGCCGCCTCCTTGACTTCTTCTTCCTTGCTCAGTTCCTTCTCGGATTCCGGAGCCTCCACCTTGTATATCTCGAAGATGGGCTTGTGGAAGTTGAAGGTCTGGCTTATGAACGGCTTGAATATGGGAATGTAGGGCACGCCTAGCCTGAACGATATCGGGATATCGAGCCCGATGTTGTGGTAGTAGATATCTACTTTGTCTGTAAGAGCGAGGGTATCTTCGAGGGTGAATTTCTTGTAGTGGTAGAACGTGCCCATGCCTATGCTGAACGCGCCGCCGTCGTAGAAGTACCAGCGCAGGTAATAGGTGAGCCCGCCCTCGTATCCGGTTTCGTCGTCAAGGTTGCGGATGCGTCCGTAGCCCTTCTGGTAGTAGCTGTGCTCGCCGAAGTTGCCGTACGTGAATTCCATGACCTTGTAGAAAATGCGGTCCTTCTTCTTTGTGGAATCGGCCGGGGCGGATTCGGCGGCTTGCGGGCAGGCCGCGGGTGCGGGCTGCGCGGCCGTGGTGTCGGCAGGTGCGCTTGCGGGCGCCTGCTCTACTGCGGGTGCCGCCTTTGCGGTATCCGCGGGTGCTGCGGCCGCTACCGGCTTGGGTTCTTCGGTCGGGTGCATCTCGAGGATGGCGAATTCAGCGCTTGTGAACGTGACGGTGTAACTGCACTTGCCTTCCACGTTGCAATGCGCCTGCACGGAATCCGCGATGGCGCGGGCCATCTCTTCGCGCAGGAGCTTTGTACGGAACTTGAGGAGGCTGTCGGCGTATGCCGTCTTTTCGGCAATCTCCTTGTCGATGGCGATGATGTCGCGGGTGTTCTGCTCGTGCGCCTTGCACTGGCACGAGGATTCCGCAAGCTGGCAGAACGCCTTGAGTTCGGCTTCGGCCTTCGCGGCGGAATCGGCGCGGGCGATAGAATCTGCGTGTGCCTTCGCGAGCGCCGCGGAATCGGGCGGCGTTGCAATTTCTGGTTCCTGCTCAATGAGAATCACGTCGCCTGCGGGCTGTGCAGCGAGCGCGCAAGTGTTGCAGCGGTCGGTGCATTCCTGCGACATCGGCGCGATGGGCAGCAGGCTACGGCGCCTCTGGAGCGAATCGACCGTAGCGTTTGCGGCGCGGATAGCCTGGGGCTGCATCTTGAGGGCGCGTTCGCTTGCGTCGGACGTACCCGAGAGCAGCTGGAACTTCGTGAGCATGGTGCGGCCCTTGTCCATCGACTTGTAGTATCCGTTTTCGAATGTGATGCTCCGGGCACATGCGGCCTTGTCGCAGCCTGCGAGAATCGCCTCGGTGAGCTTGCGCTTGCCGAGTTCCACGCCCATGTTCTTGGATTTCGCGCTGTCGATGACGAACGGGCAGTTGCAGGTGGATTCTATCTTGTCGCAGTTCTCGGCGCGTGTTTCGCCGTGGCACGATACGCACAGGTCATAGCACATCGAGTCGGCGAGGGCGGAGGTCGCAAGGAAGGTGGCGAGGATCGCTACGGTCGGGAAATTCTTGAAAAAGTTTCGCATGGTAGCCCCCTAGAAGATGATGGCGAGGACGATGAAGGCGACTGTACCGATGGCCGACATCACGATGGGGAATATCGGGATGTTGCTTTCCGGCTTGGCGGTATTGTCGCATTCGGGGTTGGACTGCGCAGGTGCGGCTTCTTCTTTTGCAGGGGCGGCGCTCTCGGCCCCTTCGGCCTTTGCCTCGGGTGCCTTCGCGTTGTCTTCGTCGACGAGTGCGGCATCGTTCTTGTCGGTGCGGCCGGCAGCGGGTGCGGCCACGGAATAGCATGCCAACAAGCCCACGAGCAGGGCGATGGCGGAAAGAGTCGAAAATCTAGACGTAGTCATGCGCAGAATCCTCTGTACCTATATAACATAATTTAACACCTTTTGCGCGCTAGCGTACCGGATAATTCGCGTTTTTCCCTATTACCTGGCTTTTTTTGACAAAATTTCGGTATAAAACGATAAAATAATGCATTCGTCGGGAATTTTTCGGCCAATTTCCAAAGCGACATTATTTGTCGCAGTTGGATGGTATATTATGCACAGGACGCTATTATGGTTAATAAGAACAAGGACCGTTCTTTTGAACGGATTGCGTACAGGTATTGGGAAAAGCTGGTTGGCGGGATTCTTGTCCCCGGTGAGCGGGGGTATGTGCCTTCCGAAGGGGAGGTGCTTTGCGCTTATAACGAACTGAAGGAACGGCACCTTGAATGTGATTGCATTGTACTTAGGACTGGCACACATTCGGGGGAATTCTACCAGCAAGGCGATAAAATCGCTGGTGTCAGAATTGTCCGGCAGCTTGATTCTGTCGGTACTATCGAATTCCGTTTGTCGACCGATTTCCATGTGCGCCTCGATATCGAAGGGCTTTCACCATTATCCCGGACGGAAGCGAATTGCGATCTGTCACAGACAATAAGCAACTTTGAAAATTTCATCGACAATTTCCCGCGGTACATGGAAGGGCTCGAACGAAAGAAACTTGAATTCGAGAAAAATAACAAGCTGGAGGAAATGGCGAAGAGCGGCATCCAGGCGACCGTTTCACAGCTCCTTACACCGATGGGATACCGTTGGGACCTGGTAGAACGGGGCAGGGATTACCTGCTCAAGGTTGGAGGGCACGGAACCTGGATGGAGTTTACGCTCAACCGCAGGAATTTTGCCAAGCGTCTGGCGGAGTTGCCCGATGTGCTCGGGCAGATAGAAGCCCTGAGCAAGAACATGACGTTTCCGATGAATATAGAGATAATAAAATAGACAAGAGGATTGTATGGCGGTAAGAATAAACGCGAATGAATTGGAAAAGCTGTTGGCAGCGACTCCCGCATCGCAGAACATAATGCTCACGGGCAAGCACGGGATTGGCAAGTCGCAGATCCTGGAGAGGTTCTTCACGGCGCGCGGAGAACGCGTGGTAATTCTGTTCCTCGGGCAGATGAGCGATCCGGGCGATTTGATTGGGCTTCCGCGGCTCGACGAGGTCGCAGGCAAGACCATTTTTATACCGCCGTACTGGTTCCCGACGGACGGCAAGCCCGTGGTCCTTTTCCTGGACGAACTGAACCGCGCCCGCCCGGAGGTTTTGCAGACCATCATGGACCTGACGCTCAACCGGACTCTTGCGGGCCGCAAGTTGCCCGAGGGCTCCCGCGTGATTAGCGCGGTGAACGACGGCGAGGAATACCAGCTCACTGACTTGGATCCGGCACTCGTGAGCCGCTTCAACATCTACGAATTCAAGCCCACCGCGCAGGAATGGCTCCTGTGGGCATCCAAGGCGGGGCTCGATTCCCGCGTTATCGACTTCATCTCGGAAAACCCGGATATGCTCGACGGTGCCGCCTTTACCCGCGAGGACCAGGGGCTCGAAAAGTCGCCCGACAGGCGCGGGTGGGAGCGCGTCTCGAAGGTGTTACAGACAAACGAAGTATCGGCGCTTTTAAAGACCGTAATTGCGGGCATCATCGGGATGCCTGCCGCATCGAAGTTCTTCGCGACAATCAACCAGAAGAAACTCCCAAGCGCGAAAGACATACTACTCGGCGATTTCGCGAAGCATAAGTCGGCAATCAGGAAGTGCACCACGCCGCAACTTGCCTCCGTGAACGAGTCCGTATTCCGCTTCATTGAGACGAAGGGCTACGACGCAAAGGACGAGACGAAGGTGATAGAGAACTTCGCCGCATACTTTGAATTCCTTTCGGGCGAAAAATTCCGCGAGGCGCAGGCGCATTTCGCGAACCTGTATTCCTCCTCGATGTACCCGGCCGCCATGACGCTTGTCATCATGAAGTGCCCCGAACTGTACAAGAAAATCACGCAATTCGTCCAGTCAATTTAACCCAGTTTGTCATCCTGGAGGCCTCAAAGAGGCCGATAGGATCCATCGAGATTGAGTAGATATGAATGCTATAGACCGCATCAAGAAAATCGGCGAGCGGTGGTTCCTGACGGAGCCGCTGCTGTTTGCGGTTTACTGCAGTCACGAATTCGTGGAGAACAGTGCGATTGAAGTGCCGATGAGAACTGGCAACATGAAGATTGAATTCGCCCCGAAAATTCTGGACAAGATTGCAGACGACGTGCTGGCGGAATACATGAAAATCGAGATGTTCCGCATATTGCTCAAGCACCCATACCAGCGACAGCCCCCTTTCGCCGCGAAGGCGCTGCTGACCATGGCGAGCAATATAACGATTGCGGACGTGTACGATGTATCGCGCGAAGTGAAGAAGCAGATGAGCGGTACGGAGCAGAAGCTCCCCGGCGGGCTGTGCTTCGAGGAATACTACAATCTGCTCCTGCAAGAATCGACACCGAATTCGGGAAAGTCTGGTGGCGAGTCGCAGAAAACGGATAGTGGCCCCGGTCAGGGCGACAAGTCTGAACAGGGAGAAGGCGGGCAGGATGGAAATGGTTCCGGTCAGGAGGGCGACGGCGAAAGCGGCGGCAGTTCTGGCCAAAATAATCGCGGCAGTTCTGGCCGAGACGGCGGCGGCTCCGGTGGCAAGGGTTCGGGCGCTTCGGGTAATTCTGGCGCCGGCAATTCGCAGGAACATCGCAACTCGCAAATCTCGGAACTCTGGGAAGACAACGAGGAGGCGTGCTGCAGTATAAACGAGTTTATCGAAGTCGCCACCGCGAGCAACAACTGGGGCACCGTTGCGGGCAAGTTGCAGGGCCTCATCAAGGCAAGCCTGAAAGTTGACATGGACTACCGCAAGATGCTTAGTTTGTTCAAGACCTCGGTCATCTCAAGCAGGCGCCGCCTCACGCGCATGCGGCCCAACCGCCGTTCCGGTTTCGACGCGATGGGCAGCCGCTACGAACTCTCGACGAACTTGCTTATCGCGGTAGATGTAAGCGGGTCCGTCACCGACAGGAGCCTACAGTTTTTCTTCTCGGTCATCAACCGCCTTTTCAAATACGGAGTCGAGAAACTGGACGTATTGCAGTTCGACGCCCAAATTCAGGGCGAAATCGAGCCGCTCAAGAAGGCGCGCAGGACCGTGAAGATTATGGGCCGCGGCGGTACGAGTTTCCAGCCCGCTGCCGACTACTACTGCGAACACCCCGAATACGACGGGCTCATCTACTTTACCGACGGCTACGCCCCGCCTCCGGTATTCAACACCAAGCGCC
Source organism: Fibrobacter sp. UWCM (assembly GCF_900129735.1). Classification (NCBI taxonomy): domain Bacteria; kingdom Pseudomonadati; phylum Fibrobacterota; class Fibrobacteria; order Fibrobacterales; family Fibrobacteraceae; genus Fibrobacter; species Fibrobacter sp. UWCM. The sequence goes on from NZ_FQWR01000011.1 coordinate 56,333, forward strand.
CCATCGACGTGCTGTGGGTCATTTGCAGCAGGCAGTGCTATGCAGAGAACTCTACGTGGATCCGCAAAATCAGGCGCAATCGCGTCACCTTTATTCCGAGGAGTGAATGATGAAAAAAAAGAAACTTCTAGAGACCTCGTGCCATTTTTTGATGGCTGAGTTCTGGCGCGGGCTCACCCTGGGGCTCGGCAGGTCGCGCGAAGACGGGAAGGACCCCTACTGCAGGGATTACAAGATAGTGGCCTACAAGATGACCCTCTTTGCGAATGAAATAAAGGACTATCATAACGAGATACTCAGGCGCCTCAAGGACTCGTGTGTCGAAATAGAATTCAGTCCCAAGGCGTGGAGAGAGCGGTCGAAAATGGGCATCAAGCTCTCCGTTAATCTTGCGACTGGAATAGGGCATATCTTTTTCCGGAGCAAGATCGGCCTTTCCAGGGGCGATTACGTACACATGATATCGGAAGACATCCATGACGTGGATATCTGCGCCTCGCTGGAAGACCTGCGCGGTTTTCTTGAGAAGTACCCGGAGTACGAGAAGCAGGCCGAGGCGATTATCGAAGAGAAAAGGACCGAGGAGATAAAGCAGAAGAAGCTTGCGGAAATGGCGTCGAAGAGTATCGAGACCATCGTGCCGCAGATGATGTCGCAGTCCGGCTACGAGTGGAACCTGGAAAGCGAGTACAAGTATTTTGGTACCGGCGGCACGCCGGAACGCTACATTCTGCGCATCAAGACAAAAAAGCACAAGATGATAGAAATCACCCTGAACAAGAACAATTTCGCGGAGAAGATTCCCGAAATTTTGAATGTGGTCAAACAAATCGAGCAACTGCTGGAACAGACACCCTTCGCCGTAAACATCGTCAATTACGGCCCGGGTACCCGCTGGATCAAGGGGACGGAAAACGTGAAGGAGTAAGCATGAAAAAACGAGCAGAACAAACAAAGAGTATTTTCATCCTAGAGGTTTACGAGTTCGCACCCTGCGAAAGTCATATATATCAGGTCTATAAGGAAAGGTGCTACCGCTGTGCCGGTCCATGCGCCCTCACCTGGCAAACGAAGGTCGGGTATTTCGAGACCTTGCGCGATGCCGAAAAGAACATCAAGAAAATCGTTCGTCGAAAACGCGATGACGTCTATGGATTTGTCATCAAGGAAATGCCGCGGGAATGCGTTGTTAACGTGTATGCGCCCCTTTCGATTCGGCGCTACCTAAAAGACGGTTCGCTATGGTGCACGGGCAGCGACAAGACTGCTAAATTCAAGGAAGGCGACTTCGTTGAGATAGCCTATGACGACTATGCTGAGCTTGGGATTGTTCAAGATTTTGACGACGCCGACTGCTCCTATACCGTGGTTGCATGCAACATCGACGAAAAAGGTCACGCTGAATTTTGCACTCGTCTTTGCGATGCGACTTGCGTGCTCCCACCCTCGTTTTCTGTCCAGAAAAAGTACGCCGCAGCACTCCGCCGTGGGCTCAAGCAGGCGGAGAAGGAATCTATAGACGATCTCCCGTTCTAGGGAAAAATATATATCGTAACCATAAAAGTACAGTAAAGGAATCTCTATGGAAATAGACAAGAACTTTCCCACAATCTGCCTGCAAGACGTGGATGTCACATGTTCCGAATGCGGTGAAGCCTGCGTAGTTGATGGGCGTTTCAGTGAAGTTGCTGGCGATGAACGCTTGAACTTCTATAAGGTGAAGTCAAGTTTTGCTTGCGAGGGAACTTGCCCGCATTGCGGAAACGAGATGGAACTGGACGTTGCGTATTGGAAGCGTGAGTTCATGGGCGTGCGTCCTGACGGCAGGGAGGTTTGCCGAGTCTTTACCATGTGGGAGCGCGATGAGAGCCCGGGTTGTTCGGCAGAATCTCTTTTTGGGTATTTTGAGACGTGCGGTCCCGAAATCCATTCCGACGACCTCGCGCTCGATGTCTCCAGCGCTCGGGAACTTGTCGACTTGCTCTATAAAACGACCCGCGACGAGGCCTTGATCGCTGTTGGCGAATCGCTGAAGAACGGGAATTCCGTGGAATCCGTGATTCCCGAACTCAAGCGGATTATCGACTCGCACGATGACGTGCTGAAAGATAAATACCTTGGCGATTTTTTGCCGTAAATGGCCATATAAAAGGCGAAAATCCCCTAAAAATTACCTGAAATCGACAAAATCGAGACAGTATTTGTCGCCTGGGGTTTGTATATTACGTTTAGACTTATGCGTATATTTACATTTATGCATAAATAAGCGATAATATAATGCAGAGGGCAAGGCGGCCTTGCTGCGCAAACTCAGTGCCATCGACAGGAGGTCACTTATGGCGACAATACATTCGGACAACAATTGCGAAAGTTTCGTTGATTTTTGCAAGCGAGAGGCGGACGGTCTCAAGCTCACGAGCGACGAGATGCATCAGGAAAACAGGGAACAGGAGGAATTGAACGCCCTCCTGAAAAAACGTTCCGAACGCAAGTGCGCGTTGCTTTACAATAATCTGGATCTTATCCTACGGCACAGGGACGAAATTGTCGCTACCCCGCGGTATGCGAATATCGATGTGCATTACGCAATCAGGGGCGGCGGGCTTTATGTGGGACACCTGTCCGCTGTAAGGCATTTTAACTTCGCTGGCACCCTCGTCAGTATCGGCCTCAAGCTTTCCTCGCTCCTCGAAATCTGGGACAACGAACAATTCAAAGTGGAATGCAAGTGCGGCGACACGGCGGTCATCCGCTCGTTTTCGGGTTCGCCCCTTTCGGGAGGATCGATGGCGACTGCGGTTTGCCCCAAGTGCAAGAAGGAAATTCACGTCAAGAACCGTAGCTTTGGCGGTTACTGTGGCCTGATGAGCATAGGGCACGAGAGAGATATCGAAAAGGTCGTAAAAAGCATTATCGCCAAGTGGACCCTTGCCGAGGTCGCATACGAAAAGAATGCTGCCGAAGGAAAAGATGCGAAATGGAGAAAAGCGGGGCTCAAATTGCGTGACGACGGCGAGCCCTGTAACCTTGAAACTATGATCAACGAACTGAAGCTGAAGGAATTCCAGCTTGCTTCCCGATGATGAAATATAAGGAGGATGAAATGGAACAATGCAAAATCAAACCGTGGAATATCCGCAAGCTGCACTTCGCAATCGACCAGTTGCAGGGTGCCGGGAAACGCAGGGACCGGAGGGAGATGCACCGTGAACTGGATGTCATGACGCGCCTGCTCTGCGAATCGCACAAGATGACCTTGCCCGACTATGGCCAGGCGGGTGGATCGCCTGTTTCAAGCAATGGGTTGAACATGGCGGTGTTTGCCGTCAAGAAGGGAATGTTCCCGCAAGAGATTGAAATGCAGGAGAATTTCTTCCCGTGTAGGCTTGTCGAGGGCGAACATGGCGATTGCCTGGTTTGCGTTGTCGCGTCGGCGGAAATCGCCAAGTCGTTGGCAGCGAGATTGGAGGTGGACAGCTACATCTTCATGGAACGCGCGGGCGCCCGTGTACCTGAATTCTCGCAGTATTCCAAGACGACGGATGACACCGGATATTACTATCTGGTCCAGGTGAATTCGAGCCTTCCACTTCAGGAACCGTCGGCGGTATTCGATGCCATCGCTCAGATTGATGCGCTTGTGGATGGGCTGGACGAAAAAACGCGGAAGATGCTTTCTGAAGAGAACGTGGATGAATTTTTGGAATTCCGGAAGCGTGCGTACTATATGCATAATGGCCTCGGAAAAAACGAAACCTACGAGGCGGCTCTTGAGTGGCTCAGGGTACAGCAGTTCGCGTTGGTGGAGTTGCCTGAATCGGAAAAGAAGCTTACCCCCATGTTCAACCTTACCCGTTTTGAACTCTGCATGAACCACCTGGGGTACGCCGTAAAGAAGATTGCGGGGGATTGCCGTTACGTTGTATTCAATACGCCTAATTCGGCGACCTTCGAGCACAACATGCAAACGGTCGCGGAGCGCATGCACGCCGTAAAATTCCAGATGTCGCCAGTGGAATGCCAAGCTTCGATTGCGGAAAGCCTCCGCGACGAGGTCCTCTGCTACGACAAGGATAAATACTACAGCGTAGAAGCCCTGAACGAGAAGGGATATTTTCCCATAAACGCGAGCGCTCCGAAGCGCCTGGGGAGCTTTATGCGTGCCGTGTACTATTGGGGCGCTGCCCTCAGCCCGGTCCTGGACTTGAAATGATTTTTTGCGGCAGTATTTGTCGCGTTCTCAATCTATATTAAAAATGTTGAAAAAAAGGTCGCGGGTCGCTTTACATTTTTGACTTTCGCGACGATATATAGGTGAGGATTGTATGAAGAAGAATTATTTTAAGGGTGTACTGGGCTCGCTCAAGGCCGGCCGCTATGACAAGAAGATTACACACGACTTCGTGACGCTCAAGAGTTACGAGTACTGGATCCGCATGATGCGCGCCTCCAAGAGCATGCCGGATGCGGATGACTGCATCGCGATTTTCACGAAGGAGGCCGCCTCGCGCGTGCTGAAGGACCTCTCGGAGCATTTCGAGAAGCTCAATGCCGAAGAGGACTGCATTACCGGTGCCGCCAAGAAGCGGTTCGTGAAGGAAGTGAACGGGAGTTACGCCGGAAAGAGGCTCCGCTGCGACGAAAGCAGCGAGGAGACGAGCGTTGCTTACCAGAGGCGCCAAATGGCGGTGGTGCGCTTTAACGATGTAATCGACAGGTCGTGTTCCGTCAAGGAGATTGCCGATTTCGTGCGCAACTACCTGTGCGGCGAGGGCATTTTCGACACCTCCTCGCAGAAGGTGTTTTACGAGAGCGTTGCCCGCGAGCTCGAGAAGGTTCTCGAGGAGAATTGCAGCGTGGACGACGGATATTTCCGCCGCCTGAACATTGTGCAGAACGCGTTCAACCTGAGCGACGCCGAGATGGAAATCGTGCTGTTCTCGTGGATTTTCTTCAACAAGGAGCAGTGCAGTTCGCTCCTGGACATGATTGGTTCCCGCAGGTTCCGCGGGGCGGCGCTCCCGGATGTTTTCCCGCAGCTTTATCCGGATGTGGATTTCGAGAACCTGGTCTCGAACAAGGGCACCCTCAAGCAGATGGGTATCCTGGACGAGGACCTCGATATTTCCAAGCGAATCGGGATGTTCCTGGACGGGCATTCGGGCAATGACCTGGACAGCCTCTACTTCAGGGTTTACGAGGGCGGCTGCGTGCCGTACAAGAAACTCTGCCGCAAGGACCCGAAGGTGGAAATGGCTTTCGACATGATCAAGCACGCGAAGGTGGGCGAGGGTCTGAACATTTTCTTCTACGGGGTCGAGGGTACCGGCAAGACTGAACTCGCGAAGGCGATTGCGAAGGAACTCAAGCGCCCGCTGGTGCTCACCAACATCAGCACCGAGGGCGTGCATCGCGACAGCAAGGAAAACTCGGTGGTGCGTAGCCGCATGGGGAGTATCCTGTATGCCGCCACCAAGTACCAGAAGAAGAAGGCGATTCTCCTGGTGGATGAATCCGACGTGATTCTCAACTGCTGCGAGAAGGGTGCGCTGAACTTCTTCCTGGAACAGATCAAGATTCCGGTCATCTGGATTTCGAACAACATTGGCTATATTGAGAACAGCACGCTGCGCAGGTTCGACTACTCCGTGCGTTTCGAACGCCCCGATGTCGAAAAGCGCGAACAGGTGTGGCAGTCCGTGGTAAGTGAACAGGGCGCAGGCGCTATTATCTCGGAAGAGGAACTGAAGCGCTTTGCTTCGGAGTTCCAGATTACGGCGGGCGGCATTACGCAGGCGATTGCGGGCACCAAGAAGTTGCTGGAGTCGGGCTGCAAGGTGGACCCGCTGGAGAGCATCCGCACCATCGCGGAGGCGCAGGCGAACCTGCTGAACCTGGATATGGAATACGCGAGTCGCGACAAGGAAAGCCGAGCGCCGCGCTACCTGCTCGATGCCATCAACACCGATGCGGACATGCCGAAAATCCTGAAGGTGATGAGCGCGTTCGACGCGAAGTGGAAGGACATGCAGAAGGGCGACCGCGCCGATAGCCTGAACATGCTCTTGTACGGGGCGCCCGGTACCGGCAAGACGGAATTCGCGAAGCATATCGCCCGCATTCTCGACCGCAAGCTAATAATCAAGAAGGCGAGCGACCTGCTGAACTGCTACGTGGGCGAGACCGAGAAGGCAATCCGCAAGATGTTCAAGGAAGCGGAAGAGAAGAAGGCGATTCTCTTCCTGGACGAGGCGGACAGCATGATTCGCGACCGCAGCGGTGCCGCCCGTAACTGGGAGGTGACGCAGGTGAACGAGATGCTCACCCAGATGGAGAACTTCAAGGGGATCTTCATCGCGGCGACGAACTTCGAGGGGGAACTCGATACGGCGTCCCGCAGGCGCTTTGCGCTGAAGGTGAAGTTCGGCTACCTGAAGCCCGAAGGCATTGAGGCTTTGTGGAAGGGATTCTTCCCGAAGGTCGAAATGCCCGAGGCGGCGCGCAGCCTGCGCATGCTCACTCCGGGCGACTTCAACGCTGCATACGCATCGCTCCGTTTTTACGACGAGAGCGAACTCACCGCGGAAGCAGTCCTCAACGCGCTCAAGTCGGAGCTTGCCTACAAGGATAGCCGCGAGGGCCGCACAATGGGCCTGTAAACGCTCATTTTACGACCATATTTGTCGCATAAGGGAACTATTTTGTTATGAAATGGTTCCTTTTGTATATATTTATGGTATATACAACCAGGAGATATTATGGCAGACATGACCCGCGGAGAAAGGACAGTACAGCTCTTTGCGAAGGTGATTTCGAACCCGAGCAAGAAATTCACCGTGAGTGACCTGATGAACGCATTCAACATTCCCGACGAGGAGCGCCGTAACGTTCAGCGTGATATGCGGTTCCTTTCTGAAATGGATGGCGGCCGGTATATCGCCTGCGAGAACGATGGCCGCACGGCGGTCTACCGTTCCGCGCTCCACAACGCGGAACGCCTGCTGTTCCCGAACTTCGAGAACACCATGCTGCATTTCGTGTTTTTGAAGCGCATCGCGAATATATACCCTGCGACAAGCGAAATCATCACGCAGCTCCTGGAACGTATCGAGAAAAGCCTGCCTACCCGCGAGCAGAAATCGCTCCGGCAGCTCGGTGACGACCTGAACACGAAAATCCTGTTTATGGGAACGCCGCCCGATATCGAGGAGGACGCCAGCGAAAAGATCCGCACCATCTTGCAGGCGATTCACGACCACCGCAAAATCGACGTGGTCTACCGCGATGGCGGCGATTCCGAGAAGCTGTCGACGCGCACCCCGCTGATGGTCATTATTTACAAGGACGAACTCTATGTGGGTTGCCAGTCCGAAAGGCATGCGGGCGATACCTACACGCTCAAGTTCAGGCGCATGAAGAGCGTGAAGCTTTCGAAGCAGACGTTTGTCGAAGACCCGAAGGTTGTGGACAAGCTGCGCAGGCAGGTGACATCGGGCGCGGCGTTTTTGAGCGGGCAGGAACCGAAACTCCAGGATATCGAAATCGAGTTCAAGAGCCGTGCGCGCCTGTACCTAGAAGAAAACCCGTTCAACCGCTCCATGAAAATCGGCAAGACGAAGGACGGGAAAATCAACGTGAAGCTCAAGGCCGAGGTAAACCAGCTCCTGTTCAACTGGGTCGTGTCTTTCTCGAACGTGGCGCACGTAAAAAAGCCTGCCGCATTGCGCAGCAGGCTCAAGGAATTTGCGGAATATTTGAGCGAAACCTACGGGTAGGTCGTCGCAGTCCATTTTAGGCCGGGCGCGTGACCTACGCCGGTTGCGTGACCTACGCCACCCGAGTGACGCCGGGGCCGGTTATCGTGCTGTGGCCCTTCTGGCTGGTACTGCGTTCCAGCATGATTTTCTGGCTGATGCTGTTCACCACCGATTCCACGTGGGTGATGATTCCGAGCATCTTTCCTTCGCGCTGCTGGCAGCGGAGGCAGTACATCACGTCTTCCAGGGTGTCGTCGTCCAGCGTGCCGAAGCCCTCGTCCATGAAGAGCGATTCCACGCGCACGTTGCGGCTCGCGAAGTCGGCAATCCCGAGGGCGAGCGAGAGGCTCACCAGGAACTTTTCGCCACCGGAGAGGTTCGAGATACGGCGGTCGTTGCCGAATTCAGAATCGGCCACCTTGAAACCGAGGTTCCCTTCGGCGACAAGCCTGAAGCGGTCCTTGACAATCGCCAGGTGCTTGTTGGCAAGCTTCAGGAGCGACTTGAAGGTAAGTCCCTGCACGAAGGTGGCGAAGTCGCTGCCGTCCATTACGCCGAACCATTCGCCCATCGCCTCCCAGCGGGAAAGTTCCGCCTTCTTCGCGTCGAGATCCTTCTGCAGAATCTGCAACTGGGCGACGTTTTCTGTATAGGCTTTCACGCGGGCGCGTGCGGCACCCGATGAGCCTTGCAGTTCGCCGAGTTCCTTTTCGACGGCAGCTTTCCCCTCGGTAAGGGCCTGCAGGGGCGTCTCGTCGGAGCGTTCCGCCTTCAGTTTTTCGAGGGCCTCGGTTGCCGCCTGCTTCTTGCCGGTTGCGGTAGCGATGGCGCCGTCGATACGCTTCTTTTCGTTCTGCAACTTCGTGAATTCGGTTTCCTGCAGCAATGCGGCCTGGAACGCGCTCTCGTCGGCGAAACCCTTCGCGGCGATTGCGTTCACGAATTTTTCGCTTGCGGTCTTGATATCGCCCGCGGTCTTTTCGAGGGAACCCTTGAGCGCCGCGATTTGCGTATTGAGTTCGTTGTGCCTGATTTCGATATTGCGGAACGCCTTGTCGGCAGCGTCGTACTTGTTGGCGGCTGCGGTCTTGCTGGCAGTCGCTTCCTTCGCAACGGCTTCCACGTCCTTGTCGCCGAACTTCTCGCTGCGGGAACTGCGGAGTTCATCCAGCTTGCGGGAGACATCATCGAGGTTTGCGGTTTCCTTTTCGAGATGGTCCTGTTCATGCTGGACCTTCTTGCCGTACAGTTCCACGTTGTTGCGGGCGATGGCAAGATCATTCGAAAGTTTATCAAACTTGGTCTTGTTTGCGGTGAACTGCTGCAGGCGCAATTTCAGGTCGGCAAGGGTGCTGTCTGCGTTTGTAAGGTCAAATTCAGCCCAGGGCTTCCAGAGTTCCGCCACCTTTTCGCTCGCCTCGTTTTTCTGGCTGTTCAGCGATTCGATGTTTTCGCTTGCCGCATTCCCGGCGGTCAACGCGCGGCTCTTGGCATTTTCGTACTGCCCGAGTTTCGCATCTGCGTCCTGCAACTTCGTGTTCAGTTCGCGAATTTTTTCGGCGGTGCTTGTCACGCTGGATTCATCGGCGACCGTTTCGTTCGAGTGTCCGCAGGCGGGGTGTTCCGTAGAGCCGCAGACCGGGCACGCCTTGCCCTCTTCCAGGTGGTTCTGGATGACGTTGGCGAGCGCGAGCACGTCGTTCCGGAAAAGTTCGTTCTGCTGCTCGAGAAGTTCCTGCCTGAGCGCGTTTGCGTCATTGAGACCTTCTTCTGCCTTTTTCAAGTCATCTGCGAACGCCTTTTTCGCCTTCTCTTCGTCGGCGATTTTCTTGTCGAACCCGCGGATGCTTGCGACAAGCGTTTCGCTCTGCGGGATAATTCCTGCAAGTTCCGCGTCCTTCGCGTTCGCTTCCTGGGTCTGTGCGAGGGATTCGACCTGCGGTTCGAGCGACTTGATGGCATCCTGCGCCTTTTTCAGTTCCGCTTCTGCTTCGGAGAGAGACTGTGCGGCGGTGGCCTTGCGGTTTTCGGCTTCGGCCTTCACGCTTGTCGCGTTTTTCACGTTCTGGTCGAGCTTGCGGATTTCGTTCCAGAGCGCTTCGTTTTCGGCGATAAACTGCTCGGTGGCCGTCTTCTCCTTTTCGGCGATGGCCTTGTTATCGCCCGCGGTTTTCAGGTCGCTTGCCACCTGCGGGAGCTGCTTCTGGAAATTTTCGAGTTTCGCCTTGTCGTCTGCCTCGTGCTTGCGGAATCCCCGCAGTTCCGTATGCAGCGTTGCGCATTCGCGGGCCTTCTCGGCATCTGCAAGCCGCTTCTCGTTGCCGGCGAATTCGCTCTTGTCCTTGTTCGCTTTTGCAAGTTCGGTTTCTGCGCTTTCCAGGCTGCGGGTGCTTTCGTTCATCGAGTTGCGCCAGGCGATACGGGCTTCGAGATCCTTCTTCTTGTCCGTGAGGGCCTTTTCCTTGTCCGCGACTTCTGTGAGCAGGGCTTTGTCCTTCTCGATGTCCTCGGCCTTGGGCATGGTGTTGTTCAACGCATCGAATGCCGCCTGCGAAGTGTCCTTTGCCGCTTTCGTCTCGCGCCTGTGGTCACCCACCTTCTTTCCGATGCGGCGGTACTTTTCGGTGCCGTTCAGTTTTTCGAGGATGTCGGCGCGTTCCTTCTCTTCGCTGGTGAGAAACTTGCTGAATTCGCCCTGCGCGAGCATGATGGAACGGCAAAACTGCGAGTAGTCCAGCTGGATGATTTCGGCATTCGCCCTGGCCAGTTCGCTGTTCCTGCCGGTATTGCCCGCAAAGATCGGGTCTTGCGGATTCTCGATGCGCCAGATTTTGCCCTGCGCGTTTTGCAGGTTGCCATCGGCCCTGTCGCGGGCGCGGCGCTGGTTCCATTCCGATACGTAGGTGCCCTTGCGGCAGCGGTACGTGACGCGGGCGAAACAGGTGCCCTTGTCCGATGTCATGACGGCGTTACCGTCGTTGCCGTTGTAGATTACACCCTGGCGCGGGGTGGCGCCGTAGAGGGCGAGCGTGATGGCGTCGAGAATGCTCGTCTTGCCCATGCCCGTCTTTCCGCTGATGACGAAAAGGCTGTGGTCCAGTTCGCTGTAGGAGGGGTCGGTAAAGTCGATGCACCACTTGCCGGCGAGACTGTTGATATTTTCGAATTCGACTTTCAGAATCTTCATGTATTAGGCCTCCTCGCTGCCGGTTTCGTTGTTGACTTCTTCGACTACCTGCTTGAAAAGCGGGAGGTAATCATCGAGGGTCTTCTGGATGCATTCGTCCATTTCGGGCGCACCCATCCTGCTCATCACGAGACGCTTGAAAACTTCCTCGTCGGTAAGGACGTCGACCGATTCGAGCGTATCGTCCGAGAAGGCGTCCGCCGCAAGGGTGTCGGCGCGTTTCACCTTCTTGCTCACGACCTCGAACGGGGCGCCTTCCAGCACGGATTCGAGCGCCTCGTTGATGCTCACGCCCGGAGCGTAGTCGTACACGACTTCCACCTTCAGGGGCTTTTCTGCGGGCGCATTTTTCAGCTGGTTCAGCTGCATGACGATATCCGCGACAGAGCCCGATACGCGCAGGAACTTGAAGTACTGCGGGGTCTCGATTTTCTGCACGGCGGGTTCTGCGCCCTTCTGCAGGTCGATTGCCAGGATATGGTGCGGGATGCTTGCCTCGTCAAACCCGAGCACGAACGGCGAGCCCGAGTACCGCACCTTCGGGTTGCGCGCCACCATGGTGGTGTAGTGAATATGCCCGAGGGCCACGTAGTCGAGGCCTTCCGGGAAAACGGAGACGGGGATAGTCCCGAGGTTCCCGACGATGTCGCGCATGCCGTGTTCCTTCGCGTCCCTGCCCTCGTCGTTTTCGGGGCGGCCTTCCAGCCTGGAGGCGTACAGGTGGCCCGTTGCCACGATGGGGATGTCGCGGCCGGCGCGCAATTTTTCGGCGGCCTCGTAAACGGCGCTGTAGAGCCCGCTATATGTACTCTGGGCGAAATCCACCGCGTCTTCGGGCTTGAAACGGCGCAGTTCCGTTTCGCGTACATACGGGACTGCGGCGCTGATGCCCACGACGTTCCCGCTGGCATCCGTCAGTTCCTTCACGAGTTCTTCTACGGGGCGCTCCCCGAGGGAGCCCACCATCTGGATATTGAGGGCTTCGAGCAGGTCGCGCGGGGCGTCGAGCAGTGCGCCCGAGTCGTGGTTCCCGCCGATGAGGACGATGTTCTTGCAGTTTGTTTCGAGCAGGGAGGCGAGGAACCGGAAATACTGCTTGCGCGCCTCGATGGGCGGGTTGGTGGTATCGAAGATGTCGCCTGCGATTACGAGGCACTGCGCCCCGAGTTCCACGATGCGTTCCCTGAGCCAGGCGAGGAACTGCTCGGTTTCTTTTTGGCGGTTGATGTCGTGCATCGAGTTGCCCAAATGCCAGTCGGCGGTGTGTATGAACTTCATGTTCTTCCTTTCCGGCACGGAGCCGGAGTTCTTTATCGCTTCAAATATAGTATCGCCAGAATGGCATAAAATGTCAAATAGGACTTGAAAAAAATTTTCCCCCGAAAAAGTCCACATTTGACAATCCCCAGTTGTTAGGGTATATTTATAATCAGGCCATGTAAAATAACATGGCGCAAGAAAGGGATTGGTTTATGAAAAAAAGGAATTTTGGAGTATCCGGTGCGGCTCTGGCGATGGCGGCGTTTGTCGCGGGCCTCGCGGGTATCGTTTCTCCCGCACATGCACAAACTAAGGTCGTTGTCGACCCCGGGAAAAAATACCAGGTTTTCGAGGGCTGGGGCACGAGCCTCTGCTGGTGGGCCGTAAAGGCGGGCGCCTGGAGCGAGGCGAACCGCAGCAAGCTTCTGGGTGCGATTGCCGACCCCGATACGGGTCTCGGTTATACGATTTTCCGCTACAATATTGGCGGCGGCGACCAGCCGGGCCATAATCACCTCACGAAGGGCGACGGCGGCGCGAACGTTCCCGGCTATAAGCCCACGGAAAAGGGCGATTTCGACTGGACGGCCGACCCGTACCAGCGCACGATTGCGATTGAACTTTCCAAGCGCGTGAAGAGCCCGATTTTCGAGGCGTTCAGCAATTCGCCCCCGTGGTGGATGACCAAGAGTGGCTGCGTTTCGGGCAGTAGCGACGGTAGCGACAACCTCAAGGAAGACTATTTCGACGACTTCGCGGACTACCTCTCCGAAGTGGCGCTGCACTTCAAGAAGGAATGGGGAATCACGTTCCGCACGGTGGAACCGTTCAACGAGCCGAGTGCTGGCTGGTGGAAGTCCAACGGCGGGCAGGAAGGTTGCGGCTTCAAGAACAACCAGACGAAGATGATTGTGGAACTCGGCAAGGCGCTTCAGAAGAAGGGCCTGTTCCCCGAGACTTCGGTGAGTGCTGCCGACGAGACGAACATCGGCGATGCCTTGAACCAGTTCAACAAGTACAGCGGCGAAGCGCTTTCTTACATGTTCCAGGTGAACACGCACAGCTATTCCGGCGGCGACAACCGCGCAAAGCTTTTCAATGCGGCGTTCGCGAAAGACAAGAAGGTTTGGCAGTCCGAGACGGGCCCGCTTCACAAGAGCGGCGACGAGAACATTGCGCTCTGGATGGCGGGCGTGATTTTGGCAGACCTGCGCGACATGAAGGCGAGCGCCTGGGTGGATTGGCAGATTGGCGACCCGGCCGAGAACTGGAGGAGCCTCGCGCTGAACCACAGCAAGCAGACTTTCAGCCCGAACGCGCGCTACTACATGCATGCCGCATTCAGCCGCTACATCCGTCCGGGTTCGCGCATTATCGATAGCGACAACGGCAACACGCTCGCGGCACTCACGCCCGAGGGAGCGCTGGTGCTTATCGTGCGCAACAGCGGCTCAAGCGACGTGAAGTATGAATTTGATTTGGGTGAATTCGTGAAGATTGGCACGAGCGCGAAGGTGGTGCGGTTCGAACTGCCGGGCAGCCTCACCAAGCAATCCGGTATCGTGATTTCGGGCAAGGCGCTTTCGATGACCGCGAAGTCCAACACGATTACCACGATGGTAATCGAAGGCGCCGAAGGTGGCGCATGCAAGCCGGATTCCATCATCCCGTATTCGAAAATCAACAATAACGAGGGCTGGTCCACCGCAACCGAAATCTCGCTTTCCAAGGGCGATTCGCTTTCGATTGGCCCGCACCCGTGGGAAGGCGGTCGCTGGGTATGGAGCGGCCCGAAGGGCTTTACCTCCACGAACCGCGAAATCCACATCGGCAAGATGGACGGCACCATGAGCGGCTACTACAAGGCGGTCCACACGAACGCCTCGGGCTGCGAGGGCTCCGTGACGTTCAAGGTGGTGGTGGACGACCCGGCGCACCCCTTCGTGGAACCGGATACGAGCGTGAACGACACCAGCGTTACGGACACGTCGTCGCACGATTCCACGACTGCAATCGGATTGCGCGGCCTTGCGGGCGGGGCGCCTGCATGCCCGTTGCTCGGTGCCGGCGCCACGGTGCAGGTCTTTGACGTGCAGGGGCATTTCATTGGCAATATGCGCGAGGAGAGGGTACGCGCGCTGAATGCGGGCGTTTACCTGCTGCGTGCCGGCAAGTCCGTGCGCAAAGTCCGCGTGGAATAGCGGTATATGCAGGCAACGGCAACCCCGTTGCCCGCGACAAACACTTGCCTTCCCGCATCTTCTAGTAACTAATAACTAACAACCAATGACTAATGACTAATGACTAATTACTATACTTTAGCGCATGTTTTTGGAGAACACTGCGCAAAGGGTTGTATTCGGGCTGATTGCGATTCTACTTGCCGTCACTACGGGCAAGGACTGGCTTGATTTTTACAGGTGTGGCGCAGTGAACCAGTGCCTTGTCGATGCGGGCTCGCTCCAGCTGCTCACCAAGTTCTCGATGTCATGCCTCCTTACGGTGATGGCGTTCCTCGTTTCGCGCGACTCGTTTTCCAAGCTCGATGCAAAGACGCTCCGCATGGCCTTTGTCTTCTCGTTCCTCGCCGATTTCAGTTTCAGCATGGTCAAGTTCTTTGCGCCGGACGAGCGTGCGCTCAGCAACATCCTCGGGATTGCGTTCTTCATCATGTTCCAGGTGGTACTCATCCACAGACATACGCGCAAGTCGGAAACTGACGACAAGCCCGGGAAGGTGCACAAGTTCCTGCTGATACCGGTGGCGGGTTTTTCGGCTGCACTTTTCGGCGGCAATGTCATCGAGCCTACGCTTGACAACATTACGGCGGTAATCGTCGTCGTTTATGGCATCTTTGTCATCACGTCGCTAATCGTGGGTATCCTTGCCCCGCGCAACAGCTACTTCCCGGCGGCAAACGCGCAGCTCATCCGCTGGGGCATGGTCACGTTCTTCTTCGGGGATGTCCTCGTGGGCCTCGCACTCCTTACGGGCGAAGACCACAGCGCCCTCTCGGCAGTTGCGGAAATTGCGAACAACTTTGTATGGTGGGTGTACGTCCCGGCCCAGTTCATGCTGATTCTGGGTACAAAAAAAGGCATCCGCCACGGTGGAACACTCGAAACTACTATTTCTGAAAGATAGCAGTGCCTTGGTGCTTCGTTTTTCACGTCGATGCGCGCCTAAACTAGACCACAAGAGCCACGAGCTGTTTATATCTTGTTAGATCGGGCGTTAATCCGTGCGATGCCTATGTTTTTAATATACCTTAATTTAGGGGCAGATGCAATAGGCTAATAGCCATATTTTGCATTTTGTTTGTCATGAAATTGTAAAAAGACTAATAACTGCTGACTTCCTGCCCTTCTTCGAGGAGTGCGGACATTTCCTTCATGGCGTTGTTCAGTTCGTCGCGTTCGACCTTTATCTCGTGGAGCATCTTGCGGTGCGCGAACAGCTGCTCGCACATTTCGAGAGCGAGCAGTGCCATGCGCTTGCCGGTTTCGAGGTTGTAACGCTCGTAACTGCTATACCGTTCGTCGATATAGTCAACGATTTCCTTGATATCCCCGTCGGGAAGGTCGGTCTTTATCGTCAGCCGTTCGCTTCCGACGTTTACGGTTACGGACCTGTGTGTATTGACTTCTACCATTATTTCATTCCTACGCCGAATGGATCGTCATCCATCAGCCATTTTAGCCGAAAAAACCGGGTTGCGAGCCTCCTGCGCTCGCGAAAAGGTCCGGTTCCTTCTCATTTGCGGGGTGTACTTCTATAATATCTTCTTCATCTTCTGCGGGAACGATATGCGATTCGGGCTCCGCAACCTGTTCGGGTTCTGCGACCGGTTCAGGTTCGGGCTGAGCAACTTCTTCTGCCGCGGGTTCCGCGACCTGCTCGGGGGCGGCCGGTTCTGGCTGTGCTGCCTCTTCCGGTTCGGGCTGCGCGGCGGGCTGCTCGTTGAATGCCACGTCCACGGGAATCTCGGTCCCGAGTTCGTTCTCGATGGTCGATACCATCTGCTTGAAGCGTTCCTGCGCCTCGCGGATTTCTTCGCCCTGCGCCTGGATGGTCTCGTTCAGGCTCGCCTTCTCGGTGTTGAGCACGTCAATCGCGTTGTCCTTCTCGGCGATGGTGTTGTCCCGTTCGGCAATCAGGTTGTCCTTCTCCGCGATGATGCGGTTCAGTTCCTCGATTTTCTGGTTCAGGATGCTCTCGTTCGCCTTGGATGCCATGCAGTCGTTCTGGAGGGCGTTCAGCTTCTCGTCCCTCTCGTTGATGCCGGCGTCGAGCCATGAAATCTTCTCGTTCGCGTTCTGCAGGTTGCCGTTCGTCTGGTCGAGCATGTTCTGCAGGTCGGTAATCTTGGCGTTCGCGCTGTCGAGTTCGCCACGGAGCCCGTCAATCTCGCCCTGTTTCTGGTTTATCGCCTCGTCCTGTGCGGCGGCCTGGTTGGCGCGGGCCTGGAGTGCCGCCTTGCAGTCGTTTATTTCGTTGTTGAGGCTCTCGAGGACCAGGTTCCTGTCCTGCATTTCGGCCTCTTTGGTTGCCAGGGTCTGCTTCAGGGTGGCGTTTTCTTGCCGCAGGTTGCGTACGGTTGTGAGGACGCCATCGACCTTTTGCGAGAGGAGATTGATGTTCTCTAGGTTCATTTATTGCTCCGTGATCAGGGGGTGTGAATCACCTATCAAAAGATATATAAAATTTTTTTGTAAAGATACGAAAAAATCATAAAAAAAGATGTCTTGGAAAGACGTGTTTTTTTGGTATAAAAGTTATGCGGGAGGGGCCCCAGCTCGGAGTTGCGAAGGCCGCACGGGCCCCTCCCTGCACCCTCCCCATCCTTGGCCGACGCCTTCCAAACGTTAAACTACATCGTTTATTTCGGGGTGGGAGCGTTTATTGCTATGAATATTAGGGGAATAAAATGAAAATTTTATGAAAAGCGAGAAATGTCGGGGCGGAATAAATTTTACCTTGTAGGTCAGTGATTCCCGTTAGCGAACATATCGAGCGCAGGCTTGCCGAACTCCCCGCGTTGCCGGGCGTCTACATCATGCGTAACGCCCAGGGGAAGATTATCTACATCGGCAAGGCGAAGGTGCTCAAGAACCGCGTGCGGAGCTACTTTGACGGGAGCGAGCATAACGGCCACCGGGCCGCGACGCTCATGCTGCCCTATATACGCGACATCGAGTGGATTATTACCGAGAGCGAGTCCGAGGCGCTAATCCTGGAGGCGAACCTCATCCGCAAGCACACGCCCAAGTACAACGTGCTGCTGAAGGACGACAAGCATTTCCCCTACCTCGCGTTCTCGGTGAACGAGCCGTTCCCGAGGCTCTTCCTTTCGCGTGCGGTGCGTAAGGACGGCTGCCAGTACTACGGGCCCTACATGAATTCCCGCATGATAGGCCAGCTGCAGGACATTGCCGCCCGCCTGTTCAAGATTCGCGAGTGCAAGCTGAAGCTCCCGCTGGCAAAGCCCGCGAGGCCCTGCCTCAACTACCACATAGGGCGGTGTGGCGCCCCGTGCGCGGGGCTCGTGACGCGGGAGGAGTACCACCAGGCGGTGCTCCAGACGCAGATGCTCTTGAACGGGAAGCGCGACGACCTGATTGCCCAGTGGGAACGGGAAATGCAGGAGGCGAGCGACCGGCTGGATTTCGAGGCCGCGATGAAGAAGCGCGATGCCATCCAGGCCCTGAAGGCTACGGGCGTGCACCAGAAGACGGACGTGACGGATGCGCGCCTGTGCATGGACGTGCTGAGCCTGCGCCGGAACGGCACGATGGCGGCCGCGGTGATATTCGAGTACAGGAACGGCGTGCTCTGCGGGCGCCGCCACTACCGCCTGGAATGCAAGCTGGAAGAGGACGAGACCGAGATTTTCCGGCAGATGCTTTTGCAGTGGTACATGGACGTGGAGTTTATCCCGGGCGAAATCGCGACCGACGTTCCCCTCGGGGTGGGCGACGAGGGCGGCATTGCCGGAGACTCGCCGGATACGGAACCGCTCGCGCAGGCCCTTGCCGAGAAGGCGGGCCACAAGGTGGCAATCACGAACCCGCAACGTGGCGAGAAACTCGGGTTCCTGAAGCTTGCGGGCGCGAATGCCGACATGATTCTGGTGGAGATGCGCGCGGAGGTGCAGAAGTATAGCGAAATCGACCAGAGCGTCTTTGAACTGCAGAAGGTTCTAGGCCTCAAGAAGACCCCCTTCCGTATCGAGTGCGTGGACATTTCGCACCTCTCGGGCACGAACACGGTGGCAAGTCTCGTCGCCTTCAAGAACGGCAAGCCCGACAAGGCGAACTACCGCAAGTTCATCATCAAGACGGTCACGGGCGTGGATGACTTCGCGAGCATGCGCGAGGTGATGACGCGACGCATCCGCCGGCTGGAAGAAGAAGGCACGCCCATGCCCGACCTGTGGGTATGCGACGGCGGTAAGGGCCAGGTGGATGCTACCATGCAGATTCTGAAGGAGCTCGGGCACGACAAGGACCTGCCGCTCATCGGACTTGCGAAGCGCCTCGAAGAAATCGTGTTCCCCGACGACCGGAAGAGCATCGTGCTGCACCGCACGAGCCCCGCGTTGAAACTCCTGCAGAACGCCCGCGACGAGGCGCACCGCTTCGCCATCACGTACCAGCGGAGCAAGCGCAAGAAGGATTTGGAAGTGGAATGGCTCAAGATGCCCGGCGTGGGTCACGAAACCCGCGTGAAAATCCTTTCCCGCTACAAGAGTGCGGAGGCGTTCATGGCCGCGCCGCTCGAGGATATCGTGGACCTGCTGGGGAAGGTGCGCGGGAACAGCGTCCGCGAGCAGGTTGCAGAGTATTGTGCCAAGTTTATAGAACCGCCTTCTAGTTCAGGCGAATAACCGCCCGCAGGCAAAAAAATCCCGCGAGAGTCTCGCGGGACATTAAAAACAGATCTGAATCCTTCGCGGACCCTTGCATTCGTCATCCTCGCCCAGGCGAGGATCTTTTAGTTCTGCACGCAACGCACGTTGTAGGCGCGTTCGTTACCGTCGCTTTTTTGTAGCTCGTGAAGGTCGCTATCGTTGTAGTTCTTGACGCGGAAGGAGTTGTTCTCACCCTCGGCCTGGATCCAGATGTAGCCCTGTTCGTTTTCCAGGCCGTACTCCGTAACCTTGCCGTCGGCAACCTTGAATCTTCCGCCCACGCTCCACCACTCGTGCGGAACTTCGCTATCGAGTGCGGTTACTTCGGCGGCTGTCGGGAGGCGCCAGCCTTCGGGACAGGCTCGCTGGGCTGCGGCGTAGGTGTAGTAGCGCCCGTACTTGGCGCAGTAGTCTTCGCCACCCTCGGTAGAGCAGAAACTGTTGGCTGTTTCGAAGTTCAGGTTTTCCGCCATCCAGAGCTTGCCCGCGGCGTTCTGCAGCTTGTAGCTCTTGCCGTTGCGGTTATCCTTCAGCGTGTTCCCTTCCACGACCGGAGGGGGTGCCGCGGACGAGGAGGATTCGGTAATCACAATCTTGCCTTCGCTGGACTGGGGAGCAGCCGAGGAGGAGGACGCGTACTTGGCCTCGCAGCCTTCGGTCCAGCAGAACACTCCGCTACTGATATAGGTGCTGCCCTCGACGGTGCCGGAATCGGTAATCACCACCTGCTGGTGGACTACGGACGTATCCTGGGAATCGCCTTCCTTGCTTGCGCTCGAGTTCGTCGAGGAAGCGCTGCTCGGTGCAGTGCCGGAGGAACTGTTGTCGACTGCCTTGTCGGAGGAGGACTCCGTTTCGTTATCGGCGACTGGCTGTAACGGACTGGTGCTCCCGTCGTCGGAACAGCCAGCAACTAAACAAAACACACCCAAAACGCCCATTTTTAAAATGATTCGTTTCATGCTCCAAATATACTTTACAATTCGGGGAGTTAACAGAAAAAAGTTTTTTACTATATTTTTCGTCACTATGAGCAATGTTGAAATTTTCGACACCACGTTCGCCATGACCATCCTGGTCATCATGGCGGTTTGCATCCCGTCCATACTGCTCCTTGCCAACTGGTTCCTGCACCCGGGCAAGGTGAAGAACGTCCTCATCAAGGGTTCCGCCTACGAGTGCGGCCTTGCCCACGTTTCGGGCACGGCGAACGAGCGCTACCCCGTCAAATACTACATGGTAGCCATGCTTTTCCTCGTTTTTGACCTGGAAGTGGCGTTCCTCTACCCGTGGACGGTGCAGTTCCTCGCGGGCGGCTGGGAACTCCTGTTCGTGCTCCTCGGGTTCCTGTTCATCCTCGAAGCGGGCTACATCTACCTGTACAAGAAGGGCGTGCTCGACTGGACGAGCATCAAGGACTAAGGCCTTTCAAGCTATTCTATCTCAAAATAAAAAGCGCGGATTCCACCGGGAGTCCGCGTTTTTCTGTATACAGAAAGGCTCAAAATGCCCTTTTTACACCGTGATTTAAATCACCGGAAAGTGCCGCGAGCGGTCTTAAAAAGCCTCTCTAAAGTAGAACGTCATGCCGAGGCTTTAGTATGTGAAAAATTTACAATCTGTTTCTGCAAGCTTCCATTACTAAGAGTATATTTACTGATAGAAGAGAGTCAAATATTGTCTATTTGAATAAGGGGGAATAATGAAGCTTTTTTTTCTTTTCATCCTTTTGTTTTTTTTATCCATCTGTTATGCAGATCGCGTAGTTGCACCCGCATTCCTGTGGGATGCGTCTAAGGATACTCTTGGACGTGTGATAACGGGTTCGCCGGACGAAACATCCGGATATTGGTGGGATTATAATGATGAAAATAGTGGTGGGTTGTCACAATTTATTTGGCCATCTGATGTAAAAGAAAATGAGATGGCGAACTTCTATGGTCCATTGATTCAATCATATGGAGGAATACAAGGGTCCTTTGTCCTTCGAAAGAAAGATAACACCAGTAATCCGTATGTAGGACTTGGGTTTAATATTTGGAGTATAGAACAAGAAGGAGTTGATATTTCTCAATGGAATGGCTTGTGTGTTGAATATAGTTCGTCCACTGACTTTAGGATAAAGATTGGTTATGAGAACGAACGTTATGAATCAATTAATGATGCGGATTTTTGGTTTAAAGTGGATGCTTCTGAATCTATAGTTGCAGTTGATTTTCCTTGGGCAAAGGCAAATAGACTTTGGGGCCCGGTAATGGAATCATCGGAATACATAAAAAAGATATCGTCGCTAAAATTTGTTTTTACGGGCCCTGACAGTACCACGGGTGACTTCAAGATTACGAAAATAGGTTCGCTCGGAATTTGCGATGGGACAGTTCCTGTTGAATCTGTTTCCCTGCCCCGCTTGGTGGCGTCTGCACCTATGGCGCGGTTCCGCAAGGTTCCCGAAGGCTTTCAAGTCCTGGACAAGTCCCTTGTTGGTAAGCCCTATGTGCTATTCGACCTGAACGGAGTCCAGATACGGTCCGGCAACCTGCCCGCACTCCTGAAAACGCCTGCCGCCCCTGCAATCCTCCGCATAAAGGAACGGATTCATTATTTGCGTTAATGCATGGCTGAGCACAAGTGCTTTAAAACGCTTCTCTAAAGTAGAACGTCATGCCGAGGCTCTTGAAGTCCACCCACGAGAACTCGGCGCGGGCGAGTGTTATTTTGAATGGAACCGCCCCTGCTAGAGCGATTTTTTCTTGACAGTGATGGTGGGGGAGGGTATATTTAAAATAAAGTTGAATATGAAAAAGTATTTTTTTATCCTTATTCTTTTGTTTTCTTTTACTCGTGTAAGTGCTTCAGGTCTTATGGTTGATTTTGTAATAAAAGGAGGAAATGAATGAAACGTATAATTTTATTTTGTCTAATTGCAGTTGCTTTTTCTTTTGCTGAATACTGCAGAATTGAAGATGAAGCAAAAATTGAATTTTTGGATGATTCCATATGGTATATGGGTGACCGAAATTATTTTTTTCCAAGTGTTGTTCCGCTTGATCTTGTATATACGCTTGAAGATGGTTATGCTTGTCACAAATATTACGAGACTAGTAATCGGGAGCATACGGAGCGCAGTTTCCTGGACTCTAATGTTTATATTTATAGATCAAATTTTGATGAATTGTACATATTTACCTCTACCAAGGCGACCCATACCATAGGCGAAGTATTCCGCGACGAGTTCCTGCACTGGCAGCAGTGCGAAAAATTGAGCCTAACATACGAAGAGGCGGATTCATTGATAGCGCCTCTTGTAGAAGAGATGGACCGCGAAGATGATGAACTTTGTGACCGTAAATGCGATTCGATTTATGACATTTCCAAGTTCTATTATGAACGTGGTCCTTGGACTCCCTTTACCTACCCCAAAACGATACTGACTTGGATTGAAGAATCCTGTGAAACAGAACCCATACGGGGTCTCGCGGAAAACAGGGCTGGTGGGTTATTGTTCGTTGGCAGAGATGTCGTTGTGCCTAAGGACCTTCAGGGAGAGAAATACATCATATTCGATATGAATGGGAAGGTTCTTGAAAGCGGCCTTGCTGGTGTGCGGATTAAACGGCATGCTTATCCAGTAATTCTCAAGATTAAGGAACGGATTCATTATTTGCGTTAATGCATGGTTGAGCACAAGTGCTTTAAAACGCCTCTCTAAAGTAGAACGTCATGCCGAGGCTCTTGAAATCCACCCACGAGAACTCGGCGCGGGCGTAAAGGCGTTCGCTCTTGTTGAGCGCGAACTTGCCGCCGAACCCGACGGAACGGTGCCATTCATTGCGCAGCAGCTGGCTGAAGTACGGCCCGACCTTGCCCCCTTCGAAGAAGATGTCGCCGGCGAGTCGCCAGAACAATGTCTTGCGGAGTTCCACCTGCATCATGAGCGCCTGGTTGTCGCGGAAGTACTTTGTCTCCACGCCGCGGAAACGCTTGATGCCGTCGGGGCCCGCCATGTACTCGAAGGGCACGTCGCCGTCGGAGCGCTGCCACATGAGGCCAACCGCCATGGAGGTGTTCCAGATGGTCTCGCCGTAGGTGCGCAGGTCGAGTTCCTGGTACGTGAAGCTGAAATCGCCGAGCGCGTCGTTGTAGAACCGGTGTTCCCACTGCAGGTACATGCCGTGGCGCGCCCAGTTGGGGTTGTCGCGCGTGTCTACCGTGAGGTGGTACCCGAGGGCGGTGCGCCAGCCGTCCGGGTTTGCGGGGAGCGCGATTTCGCCGTCGTATTCCCTGAACTCCATCGTGCTGTGGTTGATGTCGAGCACCATGCCGTAGCGGAAGAACTGGAGCGCAGGCGGAAGCCCTAGGTTCGATTCCACGAGCGCCATGAAGAAGAAGGTCTCGCGGTCAAAACTGATGTAGTCGTCGATGTCGACGTCGTTGCCTATCCCGAAAAAGTGCCCCACCCAGTTCTGGTACCGGAAGTCGAGCCAGCCCGAGATGCGGTCGTGCGCGAGGTAAAAATAGGGCGTGGCCGCGAACTGGAACTGTTTGCGGGTGGAACCGTAGGCGGCGATGTCTATCTCCTGCGAGTTGCCGCCCTTGAACGACGAGGGAATGAAGAAGTTCACCATCGCGCCGTACTGCAGTTCCGTCTCCTCGGTGTACCCGAGCACGGGCACGGCACTCCACCACTGGAAATGCGAAGTGTCGGCAGAGGCGGTGTCGGCCTGGATGGTCGCGGAACTTGCGGGAGCTGCCGCACTATCCGTAGCGGAGAATGCTGGCATGGCGAGCAGGATGCTCGCGGCGGCTATGGTCTTGGCAAGTCGTCTCACATATTATAATGTAGTAATTAAGACCTTGTTTTCAAGGTTACTGCATAGTTATTTTGATTGTGTTGATGCTGGTCCAAGAACACTAGCATATAAAGCGGGAACATTAGAACATTTCCCGTGTTACCGATATTATAGTTCCCGAACTTGATGGTCATATGCTTTATTAATTACTAAAGTATGTTTTTAATTGTCGGCTTAACCGCCGGCGGCTTTTTTGCATTTTAATATGGGAACGTCAGAATCGTTAAAGTACCTGATTTTTATATCATTCCATCTAGGGATATTAAGCCTTATCCCATAAAATTTGTTGTAACTACTAACTAATTTTTCTGACCAGGTTTCTGCTAGATAATTTGTTTCGTGGTATTTGTATATTGTTTGTTCTAGAGCGGATAAAAAGTCTTCTAGACATTCGAAGACAGGATATTCTGCTTTTTCAGAATACCATGTTGCGGGACGAATGTTGACAATGGTCTTATTTTTATATTGAACCTTAAGAGGAAATTTACTACTTGTACAACTGATTTCCCAAACCTTTTTAAGCCAAAAATCTTCAATGGTGACGACGCCGTTTTCCATTTTATATTTGATAAGAAGATATTGTGATTGTAACTTGTATGGCTTTTCAATGATGAGGTTTATAAAACTTCTAAAGGCAGCAATATCAAAATTAGGTGATCCCGTAAAAGATTTAATTTCGAGCCAATCTTCGGAAAGATTATTTGGATTAAGCCAAAAGTCAGGGGATTCCTGCTTTAGATTATGAATGTTGGGAATGCCTTTGCTGTCTAGCCATTTGGCTATCCATTCCTCCAAGATATTGCCAATAATATTATTTTGATCAACAGTTATGTTGAAATCTTTTAATGAGAACTGGACTGAACCGGATGCGCCATTGAATCCGAAGTCATTTTTCAATTGGTCAAATATTTCGTTTGCTTTGCTCATTGTATTACCTAATGCTTGAAATAAGGCGCTTGCAAACTGCTTTGATAACGGGAACAACAACAGTGTTGCCTAGTAGATCGAAACCGTTTTTTTCATTAATATCAAACTTGAAATTTTCTGGATAACCGAACAATCGTAGACCTTCGCGTAATGTAAATTTACGAAGTCCCCCGCCATCTACAACGTAAAGTTTTTGCATGTCCATGGCTACTAAGGTTGGGGCTATATCATTTGGATCTAGTATTTTGTTGATTTCAAAACTTAATTTGCCGGCAACAATATTGTAACCTTTAGGTAGACTGGTATCATACTCTCTATAGGATACTCCGTTCTCTACAATTTTCTTTTTAGGATGCTCGTAAACAATATACCCTTTTTTTACAAGGCCGTTTAAAAGAGATGTTAGTTTTTTGCTAGGGTAAAAACTAGCAATCATTTCCTCTGTTAAAGGCATTCCGTCCATCCAGTCAATGTTGTATATTTCTGCCCATTTCTTTTTCCTTCGTTCGGTTAGGATTTTGTCAAGAAGTTTTCTTTCCTCTTTGGTTGTTTTTCCCTTTATTTCTAAATCCCAACTATGGATGTTTGATTTTCCTCCTCTTTTGTCTTTTATAGATTTTCCATACAGTTCGTCTATACGGAATTTTGATAAAAGCAGGCGAATAAACTTACTATCTTCAGTGGGTTTCCCTTTTTCTAGAATATCTGATAATTTTTTTCTTTCTAAAGGAAAATCATCTAAAGAAATTTTCTTTGAGAATGTGCCAGTAATATAAATTCGCTTGCGTTCCTGTGGAACTCCGAAATTTTTAGAGTTTATTACTTTATATGAAACCTTGTATCCAATGTCCTCTAAATGCGATAAAATTACTTGAAGAGTGCGGCCTTTATCGTGATTGACTAAGCCCTCAACATTTTCAAGAATGAAGCCTTTTGGTTTTTTTGTTTTCAAAATCCGTTCTACGTCAAAAAAGAGCGTACCTCGTGTGTCAGCAAAGCCTTCTCTTTTTCCGGCGGCCGAGAAAGCTTGGCAAGGAAAACCAGCACATAAAATGTCAAAATCGGGGATGTCTTTGGCGTCAACTTTGGTAATGTCACCAATGATTTTTTCATTAGGATGATTTTGTTTTAGTATTGAAATTGCGTGTGGCT
Source organism: Fibrobacter sp. UWCM (assembly GCF_900129735.1). NCBI lineage: Bacteria > Pseudomonadati > Fibrobacterota > Fibrobacteria > Fibrobacterales > Fibrobacteraceae > Fibrobacter > Fibrobacter sp. UWCM. The sequence continues at coordinate 82,376 of NZ_FQWR01000011.1, forward strand.
TGATTTCTGAGGTAAAAACGCATTCTGACGCAAAGCCACATTCATGGATGGCTGATTCTAATCCAGCTCGAATGCCACCGATGCCGGCAAATAAATCAATGAATTTGATTACATTGGTGTTTTTGCTGCTCTTTTTTTTAGTCATTTCTGCTCCGCATCAAGAGTGAACGAGCCACTCTCGTTGGAGCTTTAACCGCGACTTTTCAAAAGAACAACATACATGCACAATATCTAGCGCATATGGAATGTGCTAGACATACTACGCCCACATGATAAAGTGGGTGTTGCGAGTTGTTGTCTTATTCTATGTACCTGAAATTGTCGAGATTTCTAGCTAAGAACAAGAGTAAAACTCTAATTTGAGTTAACTCTTGTTCAGCATCATTCCAGTCTGTTTGAAAACAAAAAGGCGTGGAGTTGAATGCGCTTATCAGCTAGAGGCTCTCGACTGCCCGATACAAATAAACACAAACAACTCACGCCCCATAAAGGCCGTAAAGTTAAAAGACAAATAAAATTCGCCTTCAACAAAAACGATACGGCAAAGAGATTTGCCGCAGACGTGAGCGTTCGTCCTATCCTCTATATCTGGAAACTGTCGAGATTTCTAGCTGAGAATAAGAGAAAACCCTATTTTGGAGAAAAATATACATAAATATTGGGGAGAATTGAAGACAATTTCTTTTTTCCTGTTCCCCCGTTTACATTTTGTAAATGGAACGCGCCCCGCGCTAAGCGAGGTTTCGTTTTTTTGAATATATATTATGATGGGTTTGGTTCAGGATGGTTGGTAAAGGAGCAAGAATGAAAGGTATCATTTATGCGGCCCTTACCTTTGGGCTGTGCACTGCGGTTGCTGCACAGGCGCCGCTCAATTACGATGTCGAGAACCGGGGCAAGGACCTGGGAGCTACGGCAGGCCAGTTAAAATCCAACAAGAAACTTCCCAACCCGTTCGAATTCCACGACGGCACGAAGGTCACCAAGTTCGATGACTGGAGCAAGCGCCGTAACGAGATCAAGGCGGATATCGAGAAGTACGAGATTGGCGACAAGCCGATTCCATCCGACGTGAGCGCTACCTACAGCGGCGGCACCCTCACGGTCACTGTCAAGGAAGGCGGCAAGACGATGACGATTACGTCGAAGTTCAGCATTCCTTCTGGCAACGGCCCGCACCCGATTATCATCGGCATGAACAGCGGCACGGGTTCGCTTTCCTCTAGCCTGTTCAGCGGCTTTGTGCAGGTGCCCTTCAATCATGACCAGGTGGCGAAATATTCCATGAACGGCCAGAAGGACACGAACGTGGGCTTCTACAAGTTCTACGGCAACAAGAACCAGAACGGTGACTATTCCGCATGGTCTTGGGGCGTGAGCCGCCTGATTGACGGTCTTGCGCAAATTGCCGATGAATACCACCTCGATATGAGCAAGATTGCGGTCACGGGCTGCTCCTATGCGGGCAAGATGGCGCTCTTCGCTGGCGCCTTCGACGAACGCGTGACGCTCACCATTGCCCAGGAATCGGGTGGCGGCGGCATCAACTCGTGGCGCACTTCCGCAGACTTCGCAAGCCGCGGCACGAACATCGAAAAAATTGACAACACGAACTACAGCTGGTTCATGCAGAGCCTCAAGAGCCAGGACCCGTACAAGCTCCCGCACGACCATCACGAACTCATCGCCATGATCGCCCCGCGCGCAGTGATTGCACTTGGCAACCCGCCCTACGAATGGCTGGGCGACGAATCGGGCTACAAGTCCATCATGGCAGCGACCGAGGTGTGGAAGGCCATGGGCATCGAAGACCGTATCGGTTTCGACTTTACCGGCGGCCACGAGCATTGCCAGGCAGCGCCGAACCAGAACAATTCCGTGACAGCATTTGTCGACAAGTTCCTGCGCGGCAAGAACGCCAATACCGATATCCACGTCAAGCCCACGAACGGCAAGGGTTTCAAGATTGATAACTATGCCGACTGGATTGACTGGGAGACGCCGGAAATCCCGTATGTGGCTTCGAACCCGGATACCTCCAAGATTGATACTTCTAAGGTGGATACCTCCGTGACCGATACGTCGATTACGTCCTGTGGTGACGGGCGCATCGCTCTGCCGAAAATCGGCATGCACGTGACGGCGGGCCGCATCGAGGTGAATGGCGCTCCGGCCGGAGCAATCGTGAAACTCTACGACGTGCGCGGTAACGTGGTGGCGACGCTGGGTGCGGCCGGCGGCGACCTCCCGAAGGCAAAGGGGAGGCTCCTCGCCATTGTCGAAAGTGCTGCAGGCGTGCGTCTCATGACAAAGGCTATCGTTAATACCGGATTCTAGGAATATGAATAAAGTAACATTAACCGTGCGGGCAATGTTTTTCGTGGTGTGGCTCCTTGCCACGGCATGCCTTGCGCAAGACCCGAACCTCCATATTTACCTGGCCTACGGGCAATCCAACATGTCGGGGCAGGCGACCATTACCGACAAGGACCGCGTTCAGGACCCGCGATTCCTCGTGTTGCGCGCGGCGAACCATTCGAACCAGAAGGTGGGCGAGTTCTACCCGGCGGCACCCCCGATGGGTCACAGCCAGTCCAAGGTGGGCATCGCCGATATATTCGGGCGCACCATGGTCGCTAACCTCCCGGACAGCATCAAGGTCGCGGTGGCGAACGTCGCGATTGGCGGGCAGAGCATAGACCTGTTCGACAAGGACCGCAACAAGGCCTACGTGCAGAACGCGAAGAACAAGGGCGATACCTGGTGGATCCAGTACCTGGACGAATACGGCGGCGACGTGTACAAGCGCATCGTCGAGATGGGCAAGATTGCCAAGCAGAAGGGCGTCATCAAGGGGTTCCTTTTCCACCAGGGAGAGGCGGACTACCAGATGAGCGACTGGCCGAGCCGCGTGAAGAAGGTCTACGACGACCTGATTGCCGAACTGGAGCTCGACCCGGAAAAGACGCCGATACTCATTGGCGAACTTGCGCCCACGGGCGATTTGGGCTGGCGTAACGATGCCGTGAAGCAGGCGGCGGACCTTATCCCGAACGGCCACCTGATTTCGGCGCAGGGCTGCCCCGCGTTGAAGGAGGCGAGCTACACGCTGCACTTCACTCGCGAAGGCTACGAGACGTTCGGCAAGCGCTACGCCGAGACGATGCTCGAGATTCTCAAGTCGCAGGAGCCGCCTCCGGACACGAGTTCTGCCGACACCACGGTTGCCGATACTTCTGCGCAGGATACGACGACGAACGATTCCATACCGGATTTTATGCGCGGCGTAAAAACTCCTTCGGGCATCGCGATGCATGTTACGGGCAAATTCCTCGCGGTTGCCGGCGCGCCTGCCGGTGCGCGGGTCAGGCTGTTCGACATGCAGGGCAACCTGCTCGGCGTGCTCGGTGCGCAGGGTGGCGCCATGCCGCAAATTCGTGCGGGCCGCGTCCACGCTGTCGTCGAAAGTGCTTCGGGTATGCGCCTTATGACCAGGGCGTTCAACGTCACTGGATTCTAGGCGGGGCGCTAGATTACGGCTAGACTTATTCCTTGATAGGTGCCGTGCAGGAATGCGCGGCATCTTTTGTAATGACAGTGTGGTAATTTTTTTATTTTGTGTCGATGGCCATCATATGCAATGAGGAGGTAAGGCTATGATAAGGATGCTTCTTTTGTTGTTAATGTTGACTTCCCTGGCAATCGCGGAGCAAGTGACATTTTTTGTTCAAGTTCCGCCATCACGGAACTGGCTGAATGAAACTCCGGTTCTTGTGGAAAATGGTGATGGTATTGCCCACCAGATGGAAAACGTCGGCGAAAACGGCTGGTTTGGTTACTCATGGGAAAAGAATAGTCTGCCGGATGCCATTTTTGTTTACTCCTCGAAGGACAGTGCGCGTTCTTACCCCATAGGGAGCAATTTTACCGATAAGGGACATGAGCAGGATGCTATAAACATAAAGTTGATTGTCGAAATATTTGGGTCAGATTCGATTTACTATATAGCGGATGATTATTGTTGGCCGGAGAAGGAATACTCGGGGGATTTTACTTTACCGATGTTCGTAACGAGTCCTCGTGTGGCAAGGAAGACTACGAGCTAGCTTCCCCCAAAAGCGATTTGACAATAATCGTTATTCCTCCTGCCTATGGTAACCTGAACAATGAAACTCCGATACTGGTAGATTCTCCTAATCGTAGCTATAAGAGAAAAATGTCGCTATCGGCGGAAGATGACTTAAGAAGGTTTTATTACCGCTGGAAAGTAGATGAATGGGTTCCAGAAAGTTTTTTAATTTATATGGAATCTGATAGTTCCCTGATTCGCCCAATTGGTAGTACTGGTCTTGCAAGGCACTTGAATTCGGGTTTGGCAGGGGGGTATTTTAGCGAAAATAAAAATGCAACCGCCATATCGATTGAAGAGTGTGTACGGAACGACCTTGCTGCAAATTGGCCGGAACTGAATCCTGACTATAGTCCGACATGTTATTTCTATATAGACCCGGTAGCTTTATTCTATTCTGTCTATTCTGAGGACAGTTCCCTTGTTGTAGCGGAACGTCGGTCACTAGATACAACCGAAATTGCCTATTATGATGTTGACCGGCAGAGTGTTAATTTAAGAGGGGATTCCCTGGATGATGGCAAATACTTTGTAAAAATGCGATTGTACGATTATGAGTTATATCAGGAACTTAAAGGTAGTTTTACTGTGGAGCATGGTAAGATTACCAGCGCGGTGCCGGTTTCTAGAAAGGGAGATAGGTCTCGTCTGGAAATTCGGGCTTTAGGGAGAGACTTGCTCATGACAAGTGAACGGGAGGCTCCTTACCTTGTTTTCAATTCCATCGGCCAGGTTGTATCTAGAGGCGTTGTTCGGGGCTCCGTTAAAGTGAAATTGCCAGTTCGGGGACTATATATTTTGAAAATAGGTAATGAGACCCGTCGCATATATGTTCGGTAGAACGATATTTTTCTAGATTGCGGGCGGTATGCCCATCCTTTCCGCACAGAATATTACCCTCCGCTTTGGCGGCCCGCCGCTTTTAGATAACGTCTCGTTCGATATCGAGGCGGGCGACCGCATTTGCCTGGTGGGCCGTAACGGCGAGGGCAAGAGCACGCTGCTCAAGATATTGACGGGCGAGATGGAGTACAACTTCGGCGATATCGTGAAGAAGTCGGGCCTGCGGGTTTCGCGCATGGTGCAGGAAATCCCCGCCCACATGGAAGGCACGGTGCGCGACGTGGTGATGGGCGGCGCATCTTTAGCCGGCGCATCTCTAGCCCGCGCGTTAAATGGCGCTTCATTAAACGGTGCGGCTGCAAACGAGGTTGAATTAAACGGCGTCGACTCCGAGATTCGCAACGCGCATGCGGAAGCGATTCTCGGAAAGACGGGCATCGCGCCCGAAGCTCTGTTCGATAGCTTGTCCGGAGGGCAGAAGCGCCGCGTGCTATTCGCCCGCGCAGTCGCGAGCGACCCGGACCTGTTGCTGCTCGACGAACCCACGAACCACCTGGACATTCCCGCCATCCAGTGGCTGGAAGGCATCGTGACCCGCCTCGAGTGCGCGGTACTCTTCGTGAGTCACGACCGCGCGTTTGTACGGCGCACGGCTACCCGCATTTTTGAACTCGACCGTGGCCGTGTGCGCGGCTGGGACTTCCCGTACGACAAGTTCGTGCAGTTCAGGGACCAGGCGCTCGCCGAAGAGGAGAAGGCGAACGCGCTCTTTGACAAGCGCCTTGCCGAAGAGGAAGTCTGGATACGCAAGGGAATCCAGGCACGCCGCACCCGCAACGAGGGCCGCGTGCGCGCACTCATCCGCATGCGCGAGGAACGCGCCGCCCGCCGCACCCGCACGGGCAACGTGAACATGCAGATTACCGAGGCCGAACGCTCGGGCCGCATGGTGGCGCGCCTCACCGACGTGAGTTTCGCCTACGAGGGCGCCCCCCTCATATCGCACTTTACGACCGAGGTTTCTCGCGGCGACCGCATAGGCATCGTGGGCCCGAACGGTTCCGGCAAGACGACCCTCCTCAAGCTCATTTTGGGCGAAATCGCTCCCGATTCGGGCGAGGTGCGGCTCGGGTCCAACCTGCAGGTGGCGTACTTCGACCAGATGCGGGCCCGCCTCCGCGAAGACAAGAGCCTCGTGGAAAACATCGGGGACGGCCAGGCGTATATCACGATGAACGGCGTGCGCCGCCACGTGCTGAGTTACCTGCAGGATTTCCTCTTTTCGGCCGAACGCGCCCGCGGCCCCATCAGTGCCCTGAGTGGCGGCGAGCGCGCCCGCCTGATGCTCGCCTGCCTGTTCAGCCACCCGAGCAACGTGCTGGTTCTCGACGAGCCCACCAACGACCTCGACATGGAAACGCTCGACCTGCTGGCCGACCTCCTCGCCGAATACAACGGCACCGTCATCGCCGTGAGCCATGACCGTGCCTTCCTGGACTCGTTCGCTACGGGCATCTTTGCCATAGAAGAGGGCGGAAACGTGTTCGAGGCGACCGGCGGGTACACGGATTACGAGAATAACCGCAAGATTCGCGAAAAAGAAGCGGCAAATGCGGCAAGAATTGCTGAAGAAAGGGCGAATTCTCAAAGGTCTGGCGCCTCCGCGAACCTGCAATCCGCTCAAAATGCTCAAATTTCACAAAATCTGGCAAAAAAGAAGAAGCGTTCCTACAACGAGGAACGCGAATATGCCGCACTTCCCGATAAAATCGAGAAACTGGAAGCCGAAATTGCCGGTTTTCAGGCAGAACTTGCCAAGCCGGAAGTCTATACCGACGCAAAACGCATCGTGGAACTACAAAAAGAGATTGCGGACCGCGAATCCGAGCTTGAAAAGGCCTACGAACGCTACGAAGAGCTGGACCTGCTCGGCGGGTAGCACATTATTGACGATATGTCTATAAAAATCGCTGCAAAAGCGGGGTTTCGCTGTTGCAAAAACGGAGGGGATTGTTTATTTTTATATTACATATATTACTCATGGCCTTTTAAGAGAGGAGGAGTTATGAATATGAAACTTTCTATGCTTGCTTTGGCTGCGTTGACCGGGATGTCGATGGCTGGCGTCACGACCGTGATGAGCTTTGTCGACGGCAAGTACACGAAGGGCGAAATCCCGCCGTACGGGAACTGGTACACCTATGCGGATAGCGCTCATGGGGCGACGGCTGAAATCGCTACGACTACGGAGGCGATGGAATTTACTGCTGTAATCAAGAAGAATGTCCAGACTTATGCTGGTACCGGTTTCGGCTGGGCAGCAAAAGACGCGGCAAAAGATTTGAGTGCGTTTAAGGATATGGGCGTGTGCCTTACCTATACCGCCGCTGCCAATTTCCGTATGGACCTCAAGCAGTCATCCATTAAGGATGGCAATTTCAATGGCGTTGTCGTTGAGGCGCAGGATGTTATGGGGACGGTGTTTTTCCCGTTTAGCGAATTTGCTCAGGAAGATTGGGGTACAAAAACTGTCGTGAAGGCTCTCGACCTTTCGTTGCAGACAGGTATGCAGTTCAGTTACAAGACCGAATATGCTGGCCCTAACGTGAATGTCATCAATATTGCCGCAATCTCCTTCGGCAAATCCTGCGTGAACACGGCCCCGACCCTCAAGACGGGCGTCGAGGCGGACGATGTGGCTGAACTCTTGGAAGGCGATACGCTCAAGGTCGCCTTCAAGGATATTTTCGAGGATGCAGATGAAGACAATCTGAACATCGTGTTGACTGCTGGCGAGGGCCTCGTTGACCTCACGGGTAAAAAGAGTTACTCCCTGAGTGATGTCGCCATGCTCGGTAGCGTGCCGAACCCGGCAGAAGGTACCACGGCAAAGGTTACTTTCGTCGCGAGCGATGCTGCCGCTTCCGTTACGTACAGCATTACCGCTACCCTGGTTGACCGCGCTAACGCTCCCGTTGCCGTTAACGATACCTACGAAGCGGTCGAGGATTCAGAACTGAAGACTTCGGTGGGACTTCTGGATAACGATTATGATGCCGATGATGATGGATTCAAGTTGTATAAATATACCCAACCGGAAAATGGTACAGTGACGGTATCTTCGCTTATAACGGGCGTGTTCACTTACACTCCCAATGCTGATTTCCACGGAATAGATACGTTTACCTACACCATTACCGATGACGGCGGTGCAGAAAGTGAACCTGCTACGGTCACCATCAAGGTGAAGAATGTCGATGACCCGGCAACTGTCACCATAGTCGACTCGACCATCTACATTGGCGATATCGTGGATGAGGCGGCAGCCAACTTTGCAAAGGGCATTGCCGTGGTTGAGGATTTCCCCACTTTCGATTTGATTATTCCGGGGGCAAATATTGTGTTCTCCGATCCGGATGTGCAAGGTTCGGATTTCCCCGTCAATGCAAGGAGCTTGAAGGGTGTTGTTGACCTTCGATACAAGAAGTATGGTGCCAACCACGTGATAACGGTTACTGCGGTGCCCGATGCCAACGGCGACGACGTAATCCAGCTGTTTGCGGTTGACGGCAAGGATACCGTGAGCTTTAATATCCCCGTGACGGTCACGGAAGTGCCTGACCTTCCGAAGGCGTTTGCCGATACCTTCGAAGTGGTGCAGGATTCCCTGAACTTTATCCCGGCGGCAAAGGGCCTGCTCGTTAACGACGTGAACCCCGACGGCAAGTCTGCACTGAAGGCGATTCTTGCGACCCAGGCGGAACACGGTACGGTTACCGTCGATACTACGGGCGCGTTCACCTACGAGGCGGGCGACTATGAGGGCGAGGATTCCTTTACCTACGTTATCAGGAATGCCGAGGGCCAGGAATCCGAGGCGGCGACTGTCGTGCTGAATGTCACGTACAAGAACAAGGCCCCGGTCATTGTCGCTGCGGATACGGTAGGCTCTGCGCTCCTCGCCCTGAAGGAAGATTTCGCGACGGGCATCACGTTCAAGGCGACCGAAGTCAAGACCTGGTTCGAGGACCCGGATGGCCCGACCGCCAAGATGACCTACGCGGTGAGCAGCCCCGACAGCATCGTTTCCGTGACCATGAATGCCTCGTTTGCCATGACGGTCCATGCCGTGAAGGATGCCTGCGGAGAATCGTTTATCGACGTGATTGCGACGGATTCCCTCAAGGCTTCGACTACGTTCAAGCTCCCGGTCAAGGTGTCCTGCATCAACGACAAGCCGATGCGCATCGGCGGTGCGACCGATACCGTTCCCGTGCCTGCAGCAGGCTGGCGCAAGGCGTTCGGCGTGTTCGAACTGTTCGAGGATCCGGACGATTCCGTGCTCGTGATGTCCGTTACCTCTGTTGACAGGTTCCTGAATGCGACGGTCGAGGGCGACAGCCTGATCATTACGCTCAAGGACGAGACGCAGTACCTGCAGAACCACGTGCAGTACATCGTGAAGGTGATGGCGACCGACGAAGGCGGCGCTGCATCTATCGCGAAGTCGCTCGTGTTCATGTTCGACCCCAACGCGGGTATCGCGCAGGTGGCCGCTCCGGCGAAGATGGGCTGGCAGAACGCTATCCTTGCGAACCGCGGTTCGGCCATGATGTTCGACATGCAGGGCCGCGTGATGTGGAAGGCCAAGCTCCCGGTGAGCGAAGCGCAGGTGCGTAACGCCGCCGCTCAGGTGCAGGGCCGCAAGATCCTGATGGTCAACAAGCAGACCTGGACTATCAAGTAACCTGCATTTGTCATCCCCGCGCAGGCGGGGATCTTTTATAAATGTGAAAAGCCCCGCGAATGTGCGGGGCCTTTTCAGACCGTTCGCGCCAGAATCAGCAAAACAAGTGCAGGGTTGGCGCTCACTCTCGCAACCGCCCCAGCTTAACGCATGGGGCTTGTTGCTCACGGTTACTGCTATTTAACGAGCGCTTCAGTATCCAGCGCGATGAGGAGTTCCTCGTTCGTCGCAACGACCATCGCGGTCGGGGTGCCGTCCTTGCTAATGATGTGGCCGGATTCCTTGCCGTTCTTTTCGTTGCGGGCTTCGTCGATCTGGTAGCCGAGAATTTTGAGGTTGTCCATCGCCATCTTGCGGACAAGCTTGCTGTTCTCGCCGATACCGCCGGTAAACACGAGCGCGTCGATGCGCGGGAGTGCCATGGCGATGCCGCCGATTTCGCGGGTGAGCCTGTAGGCGAAGGTTTCGAGGGCAATCTGTGCGCCCACATGGCCTTCGCTTGCGGCCTGCGTCAGAGTGCGCATGTCGTTAGAAAGTCCGGAGAGGCCGAGCAGGCCCGATTCCTTGTTCACGAGCTTGTCAAGACGGTCGATATCGTAGCCGTATTTTTTGCTGATGAAGAAGAGGATGGCCGGGTCAAGGGAGCCGGAGCGGGTGCCCATGATGAGGCCCTCGAGCGGGGTGAAGCCCATGGTGGTGTCAACGCACTGGCCGTTCAAAATGGCGGAGCAGCTGGAACCGTTACCGAGGTGAGCGGTAATGAAGCAGCAGTCTTCCGGTTTTTTGCCCAAGATCTTGGCGGCTTCGCCGGTCACGAAGCGATGGCTTGTACCGTGTGCACCGTAGCGGCGAATCTTGTCTTCTTCGTAGAACTTGTAGGGGATGCCGTAGAGGTAGGCCTTGCGCGGCATGGTCTGGTGGAAGGCGGTGTCGAACACGGCGACCTGCGGGAGGCCCGGGAAGAACTTGGTGGCGCATTCCATGCCGGTGGCGTGTGCGGGTTCGTGCAGCGGGGCGAACAGCGTGATGCTGCGGATGTAGTCGATGACTTCTTGCGTCACCTTTTCGCTCTTGACGTACTTGCCGCCGTGCACCACGCGGTGGCCGATGGCTTCGATGGTGTCGGTGAGCTTCTGTTCGGCGAGGAACTTCTGCACTTCGGCAACGGCTTCGGCGTGCGTGGGGCAGTCGAAATTGAAATCGATGTTGCCTTCGGGGCCCTTTGCCTTCACGTGGCCGTTCACGCCGATATTTTCGACGAGGCCGCTGGAGATGGACTGTTTGGTCTGGGTGTCGATAACGGCGAACTTGACCGAGGAGCTGCCGCAATTAAGAACGAGTACGCGCATTGTAGTTTCCTTTTTAGACGATAGACGATAGACGATAGACGATAGATTGAGCGCCAAATTTAATCTTTCGTCTTTCGTCTGTAGCCGTGAAACGGCGTTCTTTCGTCTAAATAATAGGAATTTTGCCGGCGGTTTGCGAGAGGAATAATGTACATTTACCTCGATGCTCAAGAAAATCGCAGATTTTGATAACCGCGTTTCGGTGTACTGGACCAACAGGCATTTTTCGCCGAAGGTCGACCGTTGGCTCAAGTTTTACGTGCGCCTGGGTGACGGCTATATATGGGCGCTGTTCGTGCTGTTCATTATCTGGCGTGTCGGGTTCGACAACTTTTTGCCTATCCTGTGGCAGGCCCTGATGGCACTCGCCATGAGCCTCGTGATTTACGAGGTGGTGAAACTCAATACCAAGCGTCCGCGCCCGTTTGCCGCGAACCCGCAAATCAAGGCGGAGGTCCCGCCGCTCGACAAGTACAGCTTCCCTTCGGGCCATACGATGAACAACCTCGCCGTTGCGAGCGCCGTGACCTTCATTGTGCCGCAGTACGGCTGGGTGATGCTCCTGTTGCCGCTCACTTGGGGGCTTTTGCGCGTGTACTTTGGCGTGCACTGGTTGACGGATATCGTTTGTGGTTTCTTGCTCGGCATATTGAGCTTTGTGCTGGGGCACCTGCTGTGGATTGCGATATTCTAGGAGACGGCGATGCGGGATTTTGTACAAGCTAACGATTTCTTTGCGGGTCTCAAGTCAACGGAGCGCGTGTACCTGCTGGTAAGGCATGCCGAAAGGCCGCACATCACAGCTGCCGATGCCGACTACGGGGCGCACGTGGGCCTGACCGCTGCGGGGCGCGAGCGTGCCGTTGCACTCGGCAAGATGTTCCCGCCGGAGGGCGATGCGGTGTACTACTCCAGTCCGGTAGGCAGGTGCATGGATACCGCGAAGTGCATCGCGGAAGGTCGCGCGCTTGCGGGTTGCTGCGGTGGTTCGCAGGTTGCGGGCTCGCCGGATACAGGATGCGCGACGGTCACTCCGCTGGCGGTTCTCGGGCACCTCTACGTGAAGGATTATCCCTCGTACCTTGACGTGCTCAACGAACGCTTTTACCAGAACATCTGCAGCTGGATTGATAGCGACGACCACCCTGCATTCTACCCGCTGCACGAGCGCGCCGAGGAAGTGCGCAAGTTCATGCTCGAGAAGGGGACTGCGCGTTTCAATATCTTCGCGACGCACGATGCCTGGGTGGTGCCGACGCTCGTGCATTTCTGCAAGATGCACTTTACGCCGCAGCGCTGGATGAACTACCTCACCGGAATCGCTTTTGTTGTGAACAGCGACGGGTTCGAGCGCGTAGTGCCCGTGACCGGCATGGAGAGTGGCTGGCTGGAATTCTAGAAGGCTAGCCTTTGCGAAAATACGGACTACTGGGAAAAAAGACAGTAAAAAACGAAAAAATTCTAAATTTGCGGTGACACTTTTGACCTCCCCGGGTGTTACAAAGGCATGGAAAGGAAAAGTCCCGCAGACCGCATGGCATTTTCGAAACTGTACGAGGCGTACGCCCCGATGGTTTACCGCCGTGCCATGATGCTCCTGCGCGATGTAACCGAGGCCGAGGACATGGTGCAGAATGTGTTTCTGCGCGTGTTCGAACGCTGGGACAGCCTGGATGTTTCGCAGCCGTCGAGCCTCTTGTGGAATACGGCGACGAGGCTCTGCCTGAACCGTATCCGCGACAAGAAGCGCCGCGGGCTCGATTGCGACACGAGCGAACTTTTGCTCTCGATTGCCTGCGCCGATGACGACGAAGGCGAAAAGGAAGCGAGGGGCATTCTCGCGAAACTGTTCTCGCGCGAGCCGGAATCCAGCCGCACGATTGCCGTGTTGCATTTTGTGGACGGCATGACGCTCGAAGAGACTGCCCGCGAGGTGGGGCTCTCGGTAAGCGGGGTGCGCAAGCGCTTGCGTGGCCTGCAGGCCAAGGTAAAGAATCTGGAGGTAAAGTGATGATCCCCGATTGGAAACTGGAACGATACCTTACGGGCGACTTGCCCGAGGGCGAGATGCGCGAGATTCGCGAACTCGAGAAGACGGACGAGATTTTCGCCGGTCGCGTGAAGATGATGCGCGAGGATAACGCGGCGATTCTGAAGAAGCTGCCCTTCGAGAGGCTTTCCGAGAAGATGGATGCCCGCGAGCTTGGCTCGGGTTTAAACGGCGCGGGTCGCGGAGCCGGCATGAACGGCGCAGGCAATGGCGTGAATTTCAGGCTCGTGAAGTTCGCTGCCGCTGCGGCCCTCGTGCTTGCGGTGGTATCGGTGGCGCTCTTTAGCCAGCGCGAAATCGGCCCGGATGCCGGCACGCAGGTTGCTGGCGGTGCGCAGGTGATGGACGTCGCGATGGTCGACGCCTCGGAAATTCCGGGTGGTGCCGGCGACACTCGCATCAAGGGCCTGGACGCGCGCATGGAAGTGTGGAAGAAGACGGGCGACAGCGCGGTGCAGATGCCGAACCTGGGCGAGGCCCGCGAGGGCGACGAGATTCAGTTGCGCTATGCCGTGCCGGAAAAGTGCTTCGGTATGCTTTTTAGCATGGATGGCAACGGCACGCTCACGATGCACATGGCCGACGGTTCCAGTGCGGTTGCGCTCGAGCCGGGCAAGATGACGACGCTCCCGTTTGCATACAAGCTGGACAACGCGCCGAAATTCGAGAAGTTCTTCTTGCTCACGTCGCGTGCGGCGTTTGAGCTGGACGCGAACAACATTGATGCGCTGCTCAAGGACAAGGACGTGCACAACGTGAGCATCACACTGCGCAAGGTAGGGGGAGTGAACTAATGAGGAATATTATCGAGAAGTTGGACGCGTCGATTACGCTCCAGGTGATTTCACTGATTGCATTGCTTGTTTTTGCGGCGGTTACCAATGCGAATGCGGCTATGACTGGCGCGGGTTTAAGCGGCGCGGAAGTTGCGAGCATAAACGGCGCAGTTGTAAATACTGCTATAAACGGTGCCACTGCTATTGCGGCTATAAACGGTGCCGCGCCGCAGGGCGATAACGCGCGCATCAACCGCTATGTGGTGGCGGTAAGCGCGAACTATGGCGGGCAGGGCCGGCCGGTGCTGCGCTATGCGGAAAGTGACGCGAAGTCGTTCGCGAAGGTGCTCGGTGAGATGGGCGGCGTGCAGGCGGGTAACGTGATTCTGGTAAAGGAGCCGGGCGTGGCCGCCCTCCAGAAACAGCTCGACGGTCTTGATGCGAAAATCGCGCAGGGCAAGAACGCCGCGGGCCGCAACGAGGTGCTGTTTTACTACAGCGGGCACGCCGACGAGAAGGGACTCCGCCTCGGGAATGAAGTTTATGCCTGGAAGGAACTGCGCAAGCGCATAGACGCGATGAAGGCCGACGTGAAGATTGCGGTTATCGATGCCTGCGGCTCGGGTGCTATCACACGCCTGAAGGGCGGTGTGGCGGTGCCCGCGTTCATGGTGGACCAGAGCAGCGACATGAAGGGTTACGCGTTCATTACCAGCAGCACGCAGGATGAATCTAGCCAGGAAAGCGACAAGCTCAGGGGCTCGTTCTTCACGCATTCGCTGGTGAGCGGGCTCCGCGGCGCCGGTGACCTGAGCGGTGACGGAAAGGTTACTTTGTCCGAAGCGTACCAGTTTGCCTTTAACGAAACTCTCCAGCGCACCGAGAAGACGATGGGCGGCGCCCAGCACCCGAGCCGCGACATGAACCTCGCGGGTACGGGCGATGTGGTGATGACCGACCTGCGTAGCACAAGTGCAGGCCTCGAACTCGATGAGGACGTGGATGGCCGCCTGTTCATCCGCGATGCAAACGGAGAACTCGTCGCGGAACTCTACAAGAAGGCGGGCCGTGCGATGAGCCTCGGGTTCCCTGCCGGCAAGTACACTGTGCGCCTGGAACGCCCTGCGGAATTCAGCGAGGCGGTGGTGACGCTCCAGAACAACCGCCGCGAAAAGCTTTCGCACAGGCAGTTTGCCGCCGTGAGTGCTGAACAGACGACGCTGCGTGGCGAAATCGGCGGATTGCGTGACTGCACTGCGGGCGATTCTATCGCATGCTCGCTCGACTCTCTCGATCACAATGGCAAATACCGTGTGACCTTCAACGCGGTGGACAGCGACAAGGACCCGCGCAAGGGAATCCAGATTGGTTTCTTTGTTGCAGAGGCCGATGACTACATGCTCGGAACGCAGCTGAGCCTTATCGCGAACGTCGCGAGAAAAGAGATGCACGGTCTGCAGGTGACCGACATCTACAACGGCGCGAATGCTCATTTCGAGGGTGCGCAGATTAGCGGCATGATTAACTACGCGCAGTCCTTTGACGGTGCGCAGATTGCGTCGACGCTCAATATTGCGGGCAAGAATTCCTCGGGCGCGCAGATTTCGAGTACGGCGAACTTTATCGCAGACTCCCTCAATGGCGCCCAGGTTTCTCCGGCATTAAACTATGCCGGCCAGGCCGACGTGCAGGTGACGGCCGCCATGAACATTGCGGGCGAAGCCGGTGTGCAGGTTTCTGCAGCCATGAACATCGCCGGGGAATCCGACGTGCAGGTGACCGCAGCCATGAACATCGCAGGCACAGTCGAAGGCGCGCAGGTGAGTACCATGAACATCGCGGGCCGTGCGAACGGCAGGCAGGTCGGTATCATCAACATCTGCGGTACTTGCGAAACCACCCCGATAGGGCTCATCAACATCGTGGGTAACGGCGTGTGGAGCGTGACCTCTTCCGTAAACGAGATGGGTGCGCTCGGGCTTTCGCTCCACTTGGGCACGGCCTACCTGTTTACCGCCTTCGAAGGCACCCGCGAATTCGAGAAGGGTTCGAACTTCAAGCATTTCAGCGACATGTACGAAACGGGTCTCGGTTTCGGTACGCAATTCGGCAAGTACGGCAACCACTTCGAACTGGAATACATGTTCCTCAACGCACGTGAAGGATTCGGGACGGATATGGACGAGGACGACATCAACTTCCATCACCGCCTGCGCCTGGGCTTCGTGCACAAGCTGTTCCCGGGCTTCGGCATGACTGTCGGCGGCACGCTCAATATAGTGAGCGAAGGGAATGCAGATAAAGTAATTGTCAAGCCCCGCAGTGAATACCACGACGATTTCAGCGCCAATGGGCACAATGCGCGCTGGTGGCCCGGCTTCTACGCTGGCCTCACCGTGGGAAGGTTCTAAAAATAAAGTCTAATCCGCGCAAAGCCTGCCGAGTTCGTCCTTCTTTTCGAGGATGGTATCGAGCAGGCTTTTGTAATCCATATCGGTATTGTTGCGGAGCAATTCGGTAATTTCTACAACCGGCGTGTAGAGCGGCGTGAGCGAGAGATTCCCGAGAACACCCTTCAGTGCATGGGCCGCCTCGAAGGCGGCTTTCAGGTCTTTCGCGGCAATGGAATCCTTGAGCTTGTCGAAGTTGCCCTCGCCGGGAATGGTCGCCACGAGTTTCAGGTACAGCGCCTCGTTCCCGAAGCAGCGTGCAAGCCCTTCGGCGGTATTTGCCCCAAAAGCGTTCAGTTTTTCGATGGTAATCATGCGCCCCTCCGGCGTTCAAGTTCCTTTTCTATGAAGGGCGCAAAGTCCTTCGGCGGGACCGGCTTCGAGAAGAAGTATCCCTGGATAATCTGGCAGCCCATTCCCTTGAGGGTATCGAGCTGCGACTGCGTTTCTACGCCTTCCGCTACGGCAGGAATCTTGAGGAATTTCGCGATGCCCGCCACAAGTTCCACGAGCTTCAGGTTGCGTTCGTCCTTTTCCATGTTGCGCACGAACGACATGTCGATTTTCAGGATGTCGATGGGCAGCGTGGTAATCATGTTCAACGAGGAGTATCCGGAACCGAAATCGTCCATCTCGATGCGGAATCCCTTCTTGCGCAGGTTCTCGATGACCTCGATAAGGCGCTCCATGTTCTCGCAGTAGGCGCTCTCGGTCACTTCGAGCATGTATTCTTCTGGAGAAAGGCCGTTTTCTTCGAGAAGGCGCATAAGTTTCGTTTCCAGTTCCGGGTCCATGATGTCGATGCGGGACACGTTCACGGAAACGGGCACCGTCACGCCGAATTCGTCCTTCCATTTGCGGATCTGTTTTGCGACTTCGTTCCAGACAAAGTTGTCTACTTTTTGTATAAGGCCGTTCCCTTCGAACAGCGGAATAAAGTCGCCCGGGCTTATGAATCCGAGTGTCGGGTGTATCCAGCGGATAAGGGCTTCGGCGCTGGTGAGCCGCGGGGTGTCGCCTTCGATGTTGTACTTGGGCTGGTAATAGACAATCAGGTTCTTGTTGTCTATGGCGCTCTGCAAGTCGCGGATGAGCGTTTCCTTGAACATGTAGCGGGAATGCATCTCGTTGTTGTAGCGGGTAAACGCATGGGTCAAGTCGCCGCGGTTCTTGTCGCAGGCGGCCTTCGCGCGGTCGAACCATGCCTCGATTTCTACGTTGCGGTCCACGTTTTCCCACAGGCCAAAGCGCACGCGGATGTGGTTCACCTCGAAAAATTCTGTAATGATTCCCTGGACGATGTTGCGGATGTTGTCGTAGTTTTCCTGGTGGGTCGCGAAGATGTAGAAGGTATCCGCATCCGCACGGCAGGCGATGGCGTTCATGGGGGCGAGTTCATTCTTGAGCGCGCTACCGATTTCTGCAAGCAGGCGGTCGCCAAAGTCCCTTCCGCAGAACTCGTTCACCAGGTGGAACTGCTCGATGTCGAAGACGATTGCGTCGCGGGGAATGTCCCTGCTCCACAGTTCTATCTGGCGGATGTATTCAAAGAAGTAGTCCTTGGTGTAGAGACCCGAAACATGGTCGCGCTCCGTCTGGCGGATAATGTCCTGGTCTTCGAAGAGTTCGATGATTCTTTCGCAGCGGGCGAGCACCACTTCGGGCATGTCGAAGGGTTTCGCGATAAAGTCGGCGGCGCCCAGTTTGAGACTGCGGACTTCGGATTCCTTTTCGGAGGTCATCACGATGACCGGAATGCGCTTGAGTGTTTCGGTGGTTTCTCTTTTTTTCAGGAATTCAAACCCGTCCATCACGGGCATGAGCAGGTCGAGCAGGATAAGCGAGAACCGCTTGTCTTGTCTGGAGAGGGCTTCGAGGGCTTCCTTGGCGTTGTCGGCGTATTCGACGTCGTAGTTCACGGAAAGGATATTACCCAGGATTTCTCGGTTTACCACTTCGTCGTCTACGATTAGGACGTGTCTCTTGACGGTAGTGATCTGGCGTAGTTTTTTCATTGGAGAAAACTCCTTTTATCCGTGAATAAATATATGTAAAAAGAAATAAAAAGGTATCGGATTGTGCGACAAAGCAATTTTTTTAGATATCTTTAAAACAGAATTACCAGAATACGAGGTCCCCATGTTCGGTCGACACCTTCCCCTGAGCGAGCAGGCATTGCAAGTTATTGAGCAGATCGGCGAAGACATGCCGGGCGGCTTTTTCATTTACAAGGCAACTGGCAACGAGGAACTGCTGTACGCAAACAAGGCCGTGTTCAAGATTTTCGGCTGCGAGACGCTCGAAGAGTTCAAGCAGCTTACGGGCTATACCTTCAAGGGGATGCTCTACCCGGACGACTACGAGAAGGTCTCCGGCTCCATTGTGGACCAGATCGAAAAGAGCCAAGGCAACCTGGACTACGTGGAATACCGAATTGTCCGCAAGGACGGCAAGATACGCTGGCTCGACGACTACGGCCATTACGTGAACTCCGATGTGTACGGCGGGCTTTTCTACGTGTTCATTTCGGACATTACCGAAAAGCGCGTGCAGATGGAGGCGGACAAGGCTGTATTTACTGCGGTCATCGATGCGTTGAGCCGCGCGTACTACGCCGTATGGCTCATCAACGACATTGCGACCGGGAGTTTCTCGCTGTTCCGTGCCGATACATCCGAAGGCAGCATCCACGCGAGGCCCACCAACGAGGCTCTGGAACTGCTCACCTACGAAGACGCCAAGGCGAACTACATCAACAACTATGTTGCCCCGTCGGACAGGGAGCGCCTGGAAAAGGAACTGACGCTTGAAAACATTGTGGCGAACACCACGAGCAAGAAGGTTTTCGGCGTAGGGTTCAAGCGCATCGTCGGGAGCGAAGAACGGTACTACCGCATCGAGTTTGCGCAGGTGCAGCTCCCCAATGGCAAGACCGGTATTGTGGCGGGTTTCAAGGACGTGGACGAGGATGTGCGCAAGGACCAGGAAATACAGCAGGTGCTGCGCGACGCCATTGAAACGGCAAACGCCACCAGCAAGGCCAAAAGCGACTTCCTTTCGAGCATGAGCCACGACATCCGTACGCCCATGAACGGGATTATCGGCATGACGGCAATCGCGACCGCCCACCTGGACGACCGGGAACGCGTGGAAGACTGCCTCAAGAAAATTTCGGAAGCTTCGAGCCACCTGCTTTCGCTCATCAACGAGGTGCTCGACATGAACAAGATCGAGTCGGGCAAGGTGGAACTGAACGAGGAAAATTTCAATCTCTCGGAACTCGTGGATACGCTGCTTGCGATGACCAAGGCGCAGCTCGAGAGCCACCACCACACCCTGAAGCTTGACGTTGCGGACGTGGTTCACGAAAACGTCATCGGCGACAGCCACCGCATCCAGCAGGTGTTCGTGAACTTGATGAGCAATGCCATCAAGTACACTCCCGATGGCGGGACCATCTCGCTCACGGTGGCGGAAAGGCCCACCAACGCCCATGGTGTCGCCTGCTACGAATTTGTCTTTGAAGACAACGGCATCGGCATGACGGAGGATTTCCAGAAGCACCTGTTCGAACCGTTCACGCGTGCAAACGACAAGAAGACGGCCGCAATTCAGGGAACGGGTCTGGGCATGACCATCACGCAGAGCCTTGTGCGCATGATGGGTGGCGACATCCAAGTGAAAAGCAAGCCCGGGGAGGGATCGCGGTTTGCCGTCACCATCTACCTCAAGTTTTTGGACGTGCAGAATGCGGAAGCCCACAAGGAAGACCCGCTCAAGAATCTGGAAGACCTCAAGTTCGAGGGCAAGCGCATCTTGCTGGTGGAAGACCACCCGGTCAATGCGGAAATTGCGAAGAACGTGCTGCAGATGACTGGGCTCGAAATAGAATGGGTCATGGATGGCGCAGCGGCCGTGGAACGGATGGCGGACAGTAGCGAGGGTGAATTCGACCTGGTATTCATGGACATCCAGATGCCCAACATGGATGGCTACCAGGCGACTGCGGCCATCAGGGCCATGACGACCTATGCAAGGAGAATCCCCATCGTGGCGATGACCGCGAACGCCTTTGCCGACGATATCCGCAAGGCGAAGGAAGTCGGCATGAACGACCATATCTCCAAGCCGATAGATTTCAAGGAACTTGCGAAAATTTTGCAGAAGTGGATAAGGGTGTAGCGTTATGTTGTCTGAAAAATACAAAAAATTGTCCGTTTTGAGCGCGTGGGCGCTCTCCTTCGGTTGTGCCGTAGGCTGGGGCGCATTCGTGATGCCCGCGACAACGCTCCTGCCGATTGCGGGCCCCCTGGGAACAGTTATCGCCCTTGTGCTTGGCGCCGTGCTGATGGGTGTTGTCGCCTACAATTTCCACATCATGATGAAGCGCATTCCCGGCACGGGGAGCGTATTCTCCTTTACCAAGCAGCTTTTCGGCTACGACCATTCCTTCCTTTGCACCTGGGCCACGGCCCTTGCGTACCTGGCGGTATTGTGGGCCAATATGTCGGCCTTTGTGCTGTTTATCCGTTTCTTGTTCGGACCCGTATTGCAAAGGGGCTTCAGTTATACCATCATAGGCTACGAGGTCTGGGCAGGCGAGCTGTTTACCACGCTTGCAATTATACTTCTGTTCGGGTTCATCAGTTGCAGGAACACCAACGTGCTGCGCCTGGTGAATACGGTGCTTGCCCTCATATTCTTTGGCGGTGTGGTCGGCCTGTTTGCAATTATTGCCTGCAAGGGCGGGATTGATTTCTCGGATATGGGCCCGGCCTTTGCGACGGCGGGAGTCGCGAAGGACCATTCCCCCCTGATGCAGATCGTGAACGTGCTGGTGCTTGCCCCCTGGGCATTTGTAGGCTTTGGCGTGGTGAGCTTTGCCTCTTCCACCTATGACTTCAAGCCGAAATACGGTTTCGCCATCATGGTGGCGGCTCTTGCAACCGGAGCGATTGTCTACGCCCTCATAGCTCTTCTTTCGGTTTCGGTGACCCCCGCGAATTTTGGCGACTGGGAAACCTATTTTGCCAACCTGCAAAACTTCAAGGGAATCGATGCCGTCCCGGTATTCCACGCCGTTTTCAAGACCCTCGGCAACGGCGGCCTTATTGTGCTCGCCATAACCATCACGGCGGCCATTTCCACGAGCCTTCTTGGGCTTTACCGAACAATCGGGCGCATGTTCCTGAGCCTCGCCGAAGATTCCGTGATGCCGTCCTGGTTCGGGCATATCAACCGTCACGGCGCCACCAACTACGGCATTATCTACGTGATGCTCCTTTCCTGCATTATTCCGTTCTTCGGGAGAACGGCCATCGGCTGGATTGTGGACATCACCTCCATCAGTGCATCTATCATTTATCTGTATGTTTCTGCGGGGATAGTGAAAATTGCCCGCAGTGAAACCGGCAGACAAAAGACAGTGCTGAACTTTACAGGAATCCTGGGTGTCGTAATATCCGCCTTCTTCTTTTTCTTCCCGCTTACGCCGACGCTTTGGAACATGAATACCATCGCTACGGAATCCTTCATGATTCTGATGGCGTGGAGCATTGTGGGGTTCGTCGTTTACAGGGCCGTGTTCATGCGCGACCAGGAGAACCGTTTCGGCAAGTCGGCCATCATGTGGGTGACCATGCTGTTCATATTGCTGTTCTCGGCGGTGATGTGGGAACGCCAGGTCACCAACGACGAGGCCGAGAAAGTCATTGTGCATATCAGCGAGTTCCATACGGATCTGCATAAAAAGATGCATATTCCCATGACCGAAGCCCAGGTGGTACAGGAAAAGGACTTCATGGAAGAGCAGATGGACCTTGTCCGTGATTCCCAGCTGAAGAACAACCTGGTAGAAACTCTCTTCATCGTCCTGTGCATTTTCATCGTGGTGAACATCTACCGCACGCAGCAGCAACGTGAACAGAAACTGGACCACGAAAAGCATATTGCCGAGGAGTCCAACAAGGCAAAGACCATATTCCTTTCGAACATGAGTCACGACCTGCGCACGCCCATGAATGCCATTATCGGCTACACCAACCTGGCGCGCAAACCGGAGGCGACCCCCGAGCAAATCCAGAAATACCTGACCAAGATTGATTCTTCGAACATGTACCTGATGGCCCTCATCAACGATATGCTCGAAATGAGCCGCATCGAAATCGGGAAGATGGAACTGGAAGAGCGGCCCACCGACCTGCGGAAAATGATGGATGAAATCCGCGACATGTTCGAGGCGCAGATGGTGGGCAAGAACATTGCCTTTGCCGTGAAATACGACGGCCTCAGGAACCCGGTGGTGCTCTGCGACAGGAACCGCATGAACCGCGTGATTCTGAACCTGGTCAGCAACGCATTCAAGTTTACTTCGGAAGGCGGGCACGTTTCCGTGACTCTCGCCGAAAAGGAATGCATCGAAGAGGGCAAGGCCGCGTTCGAAATCCGCGTCAAGGACGACGGTATCGGCATTTCGCCCGAGTTTGCAGACCGCGTGTTCGATGCCTTCGAGCGGGAGCGCGTCTCTACCATCAGCGGAGTGCAGGGTACGGGCCTCGGGCTTGCAATCGCAAAGAATGTCGTGACACTGATGGGCGGGACCATTAGGTTCGAATCGAAGGTCGGTGAAGGGACGGAATTCTTCATGAATGTGGTACTGAAGACAGCCGCTGGCACGGAGGTTCCCGAAAGCGGCGAGCGCAATACCTCCATCGCAGCCAAGGCGGATTTCACGAACATGCGGCTGTTGCTGGTAGAAGACATGGAAGTGAACCGCGAACTTGCAAAAATCATTCTCGAAAGTCTCGGGTTCAAGGTCGAGATGGCGGTAAACGGCAAGCAGGCGGTCGATATGGTGGAGAAGAACCCCGCCGGTTACTACAACGGGATTGTCATGGATATCCAGATGCCCGTGATGGACGGCTGCGAAGCGAGTCGCCAGATTCGAGCGCTCTCCGACAAGAAGAAGGCGGAAGTTCCCATTATCGCCATGACCGCGAATGCCTTTGGCGATGACCTCAAGAAGTCGAAAGAAGCCGGCATGAACGCTCACCTGGCAAAGCCCATCGATGTCGGCATGCTCACGGAAACACTTGCGCAGTGGGTACGGTAAAGTTTTAACAGGACAATGTTATGGAAACGAAAAAAAGAATCGGGATTGTAAGTATCGCCACTATCGTGGCCCCCATCATCGTTATCATCCTTGTGCTGGGGACAATCTTCACGGGGCGCCATGCGAGCGGAGATACGGAAAAGGCCGTGCGCAACGTAACGCTCCTCTTTATGAACGAACTCGCGAACCGCCGCGAACAGGTGGTGGCGTCGAAATTGAACGGCTATATCAACGACCTAGATGTGGCCGTGGGCCTGCTTTCAAAAGAAGACCTCGCAAGTACTGCAAGCTTGCAGAGCTACCAGCTCCGCATGAAGCAACTGTACGGTCTAGAAAAGTTCGCCTTCGTGGACACTACGGGTCTCATCTACACATCCCGCGGTACGCGCACCGACATTGATCTCTATAATTTCGATTACAGGACCCTGGCAAAATCCGAAATTTCATTAAAGAAAAACAGTGAAGAAAAGAAGACTGTTGTCATTGCCGTGCCTGTGGACCGTCTTGCCTTTAATGGTCGGGTTTTGGTCGTGTGCTTCATGGAAATCGACATGAACCGCATGCTGGAAGGTATTTCGCTGGAATCCGACCGGCAGGGAATTACATTTTGCAACATCTACTCGAAGGCAGGCAATTCGCTTACGAACCTGGTGCTAGGTGGGCTTGCGAGCGGCGACAATCTGCTTGCCGCCATGGAAAAAGCCGGATTCGAAAAAGGCTTCTCCATGGAAAAGATGCGCTCCGACTTCGCGAACCACGAGGCGGGCGTCGTTTCCTTCGAGTATAACGGCATCCGTGAAACCATGTACTATGTTCCCATCCATTCTACGGACTGGATGCTGACCTACCTTATCCGCGAAAGCGTCATCTCCGAGCAAATCGGTTCCATTTCGGAAGACATTTTGGAACGCAGCCTTCTGCTATCCGGGATTATCGCACTAGTGCTCTTGACCGTGTTCTTGTTCCTCTTCATGCAAATCAGGCGTACCTCTCAACTCAAGTTAGAAAAAGAGGTAGCCGATGCCGAAAGCCGCATCAAGCAGGAAAAACTGGAAGAACAGCTTGCGCTCCAGCAGAAGTTAGTTGAAGAAGAACGCAAGAGGAACGAACAGCGTAACATGATTACCGCGCTTGCGTCAGATTACCGTAGCGTCTACTACCTGAACCTGGATACCGGAATGGCGATATGCTACCGCAAGGACGGCTCCGTTCCGGTACCTTTCAAGGAAGGGGACAAAATCGGCTACCTGGAAAGTTTCAAAACCTATGCCGAAAAGTTTGTCGCACCGGAATCTCGCGAAAAGTTCCTCGCCTTTATACAGCCCGAAAACGTGCGCGCGGGTGTCGCGAAGAACAAGATCTATACCTTGCGCTACCTAGCAAACCATGGCGGCAAGGAGAGTTACGAAATGCTGCGCATGGCGGGCGTGCACAATGCCGGCGACGCCCCGGATGCACCGCTCCGCATTGTAGGTTTCGGATTTTCCGATATCGACGAGGAAATGCGCGATTCCCTTGCCAAGAACCAGGCGCTTTCCGATGCGCTCAAGACGGCAGAAGAGGCGAGCAAGGCGAAGACCATATTCCTCTCCAACATGAGCCACGAAATCCGCACGCCCATGAACGCGATTATCGGCCTCGACAGCCTTGCGCTGCACGAACCCGAGATTTCGTCGAAGACGCGCGGCTACCTGGAAAAGATCGGCTCCTCCGCAGAACACCTGCTGAGCCTCATCAACGAGATTCTGGACATGAGCCGTATCGAGAGCGGCCGCACGAAGATCAATAGCGAAGAATTCTCGTTCCCCAAGCTTTTGGAGCAGGTGAACACTATCATCGACGACCAGAGCCGCACCAAGGGCCTAAACTATTCGTGCCATGTGGCGGGCAGCCTGGACGACTACTACGTCGGCGACGTCACCAAGATTCGCCAGATTCTCATCAACATCCTGGGCAATGCGGTCAAGTTCACCCCGAAGGGCGGAAACATCGACCTCAACGTGGAAAAGATTGCTGCGTTCGACAACAAGTCCACGCTCGTCTTCAAGATTAGCGATACCGGTATCGGCATCAGCAAGGAATTCCTGCCCAAGATTTTCGACACGTTCACCCAGGAAAACGCCACCACGGCTTTCGAGTACGGCAGCAGTGGCCTCGGCATGGCGATTACCAAGGGTATCGTCGACATGATGAACGGCAAGATCGATGTGGAAAGCGAAAAGGGCAAGGGGACCACGTTCTGCGTGACGCTCACCCTCAACGACAGCATGCGCAAGCAGGCGACCGACGACGAAATCGAAATCCACCCGAGCGAAATGAGCGTGCTTGTGGTGGACGACGACGAGATTGCCCTGGGGCACGCGAAACTCGTGCTCGGCAAGGCGGGAATCCTCACCGACACGGTGCTTACGGGCAAGGAAGCGGTGGAGATGGCGAAACTCCGCCACGCGAGACGCGAGCCCTACAACCTGATTGTGGTTGACTGGCAGATGCCCGAGATGAACGGCATCGAGACGGCGCGCGAAATCCGCAAGGTGACCGGCGACGAGTCCGCCATTATCATATTGACGGCCTACAACTGGGACGACATCCTGGACGAGGCCCTGGCAGCCGGCGTGGACTGCTTCATTTCTAAGCCCTTGTTCTCGGGAATCCTGCTGGACGAATTCAAGAACGCCCTCCGGCGCAAGAAGGAACACACCTCGCTTGCGAAGAACAAGGTGGAACTTGCCGGAAAGCGGGTTCTCCTTGCCGAAGACATGGAAGTCAACGCGCAGATCATGATGGAAGTGCTGAAGATGCGGGACTTGCAGGTGGAACTGGCCGTAAACGGTCGCAAGGCCCTGGAAATGTTCCGCGACCATCCCGAAAGTTATTACGATGCCATCCTTATGGATGTGCGCATGCCCGAAATGGACGGCCTGGAAGCGACAGCCGCCATCCGCAAGCTGGATCGCGATGACGCCAAGAAGGTTCCCATTATTGCGCTCACGGCAAACGCCTTCGACGAAGACGTGCAGCGGAGCCTGCAGGTGGGCATGAATGCGCACCTTTCCAAACCCATCAATCCGGACCACCTTTACCAAACTCTTGAAGAAATGATCTGGACGGCAGAAAATAGGAAGTGTTTATTCCCGGAATATAATAAGAAACGCCTGTAATTAGGCTCACAGGCCATGCTATGCCTAATGAGAACATTAAAGTGACACTTTTCGTGCCTTCGGGTGTTTAAATGGCAAATGGGCTTTTCCATTTGCTATTTTTGGATGAAACGCGGGAACTTTTTTGAAATTTTGTATTAGTATCATCGCCTTGTTGCTCACGACCGCCGCCTTCGCGCAGTCTGTTCCCGGCTCTACAGCCGCAGATTCCGCGCAGGTCGCGGGAATCGTCTTCAACGGCGTGGTGCGCGACGCTTCCTTCGCCGCGGGCGAAAAGCTGAACGTGGAAATTCTCGAATCGGGCGAGGCTATCCAGACTGTCGTGGGCGAGCCCTTCCGCGCAATCCTCCCGGAAGATACGCTCTGGAACGTTTGTGTCACCAATTCCGATACTGCAGGCGCCGAGAAGGAAAAGTGCTACGAACTTGTCTACACCGGGAGCGAGCGCAGTTTCTCGCAGGCACTCGGCGACGGGTTTGCGGAGGATTCAGTCAAGGTTGGTGAGCCTGCCGAACCAACCATAGATTCGGTACCGTCCCTTCGACAGGCTCAGGGACCTGAAACGGCGTCGCCCCCGGATTCCGCACAGTCTAAGGACGTCGATGTCGATGCGCTCCTTGCCGCAGGCGATAAGGAAAAGAAGACCGAACTCAAGAAGGTCGTGGTGCAGTTGCGCAAGCGCCCCAAGCGCAAGCCGGGCGAATCGGTGGTTTCCGCGAAGTCCATCAAGCGCATGCCGGGCCTCGCTGAGGCCGACGTCATCAAGAGTATCCAGGCGCTCCCGGGCGTAGTCGCGAGTTCCGATTTCAGTTCCAAGATTTACGTGCGCGGCGGCGCTGCCGACCAGAACCTGTTCCTGTTCGACAACGCGGTCGTGTATTCACCGGTGCATTTCTTCGGGCTGTTCAGCACGTTCCTTGTGGAAGGCATCGATGACGTACAGTTCTACAAGAGCGGGTTCCCGGCGCAGTACGGCAACCGCCTAAGTTCTGTGCTCAAGATGGACGGGCGCGCGGGCGGCCAGGATACTGTGGAGGAATGGTTCAGCAAGTCGAGCGTCAAGATAAGCACGTTCGCGGCGCAGCTCCATACCGAAGGCCACAAGGGCCCTGCACGCTGGGTGCTCGCGGGCCGCACGACCTACATCGGGTACATGCTCGACCTGTTCAATGCCATCGGGCTTCTGGACCTCGCGCTGGATTACGAGTTTACGGACTTGCAGGGTACGCTTATGTACAACATAACAGACGATACCCGCCTCAAGTTCAGTTTTTACGTGGGCAAGGACGAACTGAGTTTCGACCCGCTGTATATGGACTGGGGGAATGTCGCCATCCCGATTAACGTAATGCACCGCATCAACGGCGACTGGGACTACAACGCCACCCTCGCATATAGCCAGTTCTATCAGACCATGAAAATCAGCGACCTCATGTCTATCGAGATGTTCCTCTACACCTTCACGGGCAAGCAGTGGGTGAACTACCGCGGTATCGAGAACCACGTGCTTACCGCGGGCTACGAACTGGAATACGATTACGAGCATTACCGCGAGCAGATGTCGAATGCGAGCATTGTCGACATTCAGGAACCCTTCCACCACGTGGCCTACGTGCAGGATGCCTGGAAGATTTCTCCGGATTACCTGCTGCAATTCGGTATGCGTTTCAACTACCAGACCGGCGCGGAACATTTTGGCGTGGAACCGCGCGCATCGCTCACGGTAAACCTCGACGATACCAAGACGCTCGAGCTGTATGGCGGTTACTACCTGCAGTACCTGAACTCCATTATCTATACCGACCAGGAAACCCTCAACGAATTTTACTACCCGGCGACTACGACTACGAAGGGCAAGCATATTGACCCCGCCTCGTCGTGGCTGTTCGCGGTGGAATACAGCCAGCGCGAGATTCTCGAGGACTACGACGCGACCGTAGGTGTTTACTACAAGACGCAGAACAACCTGAATACCTTCATGGTGGAGGTTGACAGCAGCGACGAATCGCAATCGAAAGAGATGGTGATGGCGGATTACTTCGGGACGGCGGACGGTTACTCGTTCGGGTACGAACTTTCGCTGCGCAAGAATAAGGGCTGGTGGTTCGGAGGCATAAACTGGAGCCAGAGCATGAGCGTAATGCGCGCAAACGACGGAACCAAGGCGTATTTCCCGAGTTGGCACCAGCCGTACGCACTCAAGCTGGATTTGGGAATCAACTGGAAGGGTGACGAGGATGCGCTCTGGAAGCACGAGAAAAAGGGCAGGTACTTCCGTTCTTCGCTTGCGCTCAAGTATTCCTCGGGTATGCCCATCAGCGAGTACAAGGGCTATTACTACCGCAAGGAAATCGGGAGCCAGGAGTATTCAGACAAGATAACGGTGCTGCCCGGGAGCCGCAATGCGGGCCGCCAGACGGACTACTTCCGCATTGACGTGAAGGCCATCGACATCGGTCGCGAAGGCAAGTGGAACTTCAGCTGGACCATCATCAACCTGACCGATCACGACAACATGTTCTTCAGTTTCTACGATACGAGCAAGAACCCGCCCGAAAAGACTTCCATTTCGCAGTTCCCCTTCTTGCCCATCATGCTGAACTACGAATATTACTTCTAGTCCTAAACACACACATCATCAGTTCTCCTTTCCCCAATACATCCAAACCTAAAATCCATCAACTCAAGTGAAGTGTCAGGGTTTTGCACAAGGGAAAAACATATCGAAATCGCGCTGTATTTGCTCCCCGGTGGATCTGTAGAAATTATCCCCAAGGTAGTAGTCACAGACGGTTTCTCTCATCCGCGTAAATTCTTTGAGACTATGCTTACCACGCTGAGCCTCAATCGTAAGGTCGATTAGTTCCAGTGCCCTAAAAATAGCCCTTTCAACTTGGTTCTGGTTTCCTTTAGCCTTCCAACGGTTCGCACGCGAAATCTCGCTGCCGATATTCAGCATCTGCATCGACAATGGCATTTCTGCCCATCGTCCCGCTGCAAGTTCCTTATGTTGAGCATTCTCTACTTGCATAAGGAATAGATTATATTCTTGATTTTTTCTTGGGTGGCAGGGTTTTCGACGCCACGGCTACGATTACCCTGATTAGGACGAATATTAATCAACGAATCAAATTCAAGGAAGTCTTCCCCTTCCATTTCTGGATAAAGGTTGAAGCCCCAAAGATCTCCTTGTTTGGACCCTTCTTGCAAAAGAAGGGTTTCCAAGTCGGCATGCATTTCCGCGTCCAAAGCAATTTTTCTTTTGGAAATATCAACAACGCCCTTGACCATATCGCCAAAGTAATGTGTCTGCAGTTCCAACAGAATTTTCTTGTCAAACGGTTCAGAATAGATTACCATACAACACAATTATAACAATAAAAGATTTGGTTCGTCGGTAAAAGACTTTAGAACATCACCCTGTAGCGGATAAGTTTCTCGTGACGGCGACCCTTCAAGTCGCGGTAGCCCTTGCCCAGCGCACGCACGTTACCCGCGCGGAGGGCTCGTCCGTTGCGACCATCGATCCGGCGGATTGCAGTCGTCGTATCCTTCACGCCTTCGTCGAACTTGATGTTTCCGAGAAGCGTTTCGCCGCCTAGGCCTTCCGCCGTCAGGTAGAAGTCCTGCACGCCCTTGAGTTCCGGCAGGTTGGAGCAGCGCACGTCAATCCACTTGCTCGCGTCACCCGCCGAGGGTAACTCGCACTTGGAAATCACGTCGCCCTTCTTGCTATCCTTGCGGATGTTCAGCGTGCCGCCGGCGCCATTCTTCACCTGCACAAGCACGCCCGGGCCCACGATGGAATCAGTAATCACGTTCTCGAAAATCGCATAGCCGCCATCCTTGATGGCGAACTCATCATCAGCCGTCAAACGCACGCGGATGCCGTTGTCAAAGCCGTTCGCGGGAATCGTGTCGCGGATAATGCGCAAGAAGTCGAGGCGGTCGAGTTCCGCATAGTGCTTGCCCTTCGTAATTTCGATGAAGTTCGAGCCGCGCTTGAGTTTTGCAGGGATGTACACCACCGACTTCTCGGGGAATGCGCTCCACGCGCCCGTCAGCGGCAGCGCCACTTCCTGGTTCTTGCCATTGATGCTCACGAAGTGCGAACTTCCGTTCGCGCCGTCTTCGGTCCAGTTGTTGTCGTAGCGGTAGCGAATCAGGTAATCGCCTGCCTGCGGGATAATCATCGGCAGGCGAATCTTGCTGTCTTCGTAGTTGATGTAGGCGCAGAACTCGCCGTTCGATGCATCGGAACTGCTCGAAATATCCACGTGCGTCAAGGCGCCATGTTCCGCCTCGGCACTCAGGTAACGCCCGAGGAAGGGCTGCCCCAGTTCCGGCCAGCCGTCGTCGGTGTAGACGATGTCGCGAACTTGTATGTAAGAATTTCCGCCGTCGTTCTTGTCGTAGTAATGGTTCACGAAACGCTGGCGGTTCACGTCCTGGAACGCCTCGCCGCCCGCAGGCCCGTAGTAGCGCCCATAACGGCTCAGCAGAATCGTGCCGCCGCCATCCAGCAACGCCTTGCCATTGCGGTCCACGTACCCGCCGTCGATGCGGTTGGAGCGCCCCACCGTCGTCTTGTAGGAATTATTCTCGAGGTCGGCACCCTTCTTGCAGCAGTTATCCCACGCCGTAAACAGGTAGTAGTAACCATCGTGCTCGATGAGGCTTGCGCCCTCGATTCCCGAGCCGCCACGGTTCGCGATGTTGGTCATCTTCGCGCCGTCTTTCACCTTGCCTGTCGATTCGTCAAGTTCCAGAATGTGGATGCCCGTGCCCCACGAACCGAACGCCATCCAGACCTTGCCATCGTTGTCCTTCAGTACCGCCGCGTCAATCGCGTTGTAGGCGTCGCTCTTGACCGTGTGAATCACCTCGCCCTGGTCTGTCCAGCCGTAGCCGGGCTTGGTCGGGTCGATTTCCTTGCTCGACATGAATCCCATGCCCGATGAACGGATGCCCATCTCGGAGCCGCAATAGTACATGCGGTATTCCCCGCCGATGTAATGAATGTCCGGCGCCCAAATGTCAATCATGTTCGGCGCGTACTTGTAAAGCCACTTCGAAAATTCCGGCATGGCGGGCTCGCCGTTCTTCCAGTTCAGTGCGTCTTCGGAGAACTGCATGAGCATGTGGTTGTCCGTCGTGGCAAGCGCATAGCCGTCTTCGTAACGGATGATGTCCGGGTCATGCCCCGCCCAGCGCGTCTCCTTCGCGTACCAGTCGGCCGCAAAAGCCGAACAAGCCAAAGTAAGTATCGCCGCAGTCGTTACGACATACGCCTTGCCAATCCCGAATTTCATTTTTCCTCGCTTTACCCATACACCACTCTCTAAATTTATACTCCCCTAAGCCTTTCGTCAACCACCCAACAATCCAATACCATTGATTTTTTCACAACAAAAAATGGCCCAAAAGTCAAGAATCTATCCAATTTTTCTGTTTTTTTCAGCGTCAAACCGCTTGCGAACCCGCATAAAATAAGGTATATTCAGAAAGTAGGTCTTATAGGGGCTCTTTATGAGCCGAGGTAAAACAAAAAACTATTGACTTTCTCAAATTTTTTTACTAGATTTCTTAAAAGAAACAAGGAAAGGACAATGGCTGAACGAATTCAAGTATCGCTACCGCCGGAACTGACGCCGCTTATCGACGAAATCAGGGAAGTGCGGGCGGCAAACATCGAGCCCACAACCAACACGGCAATCGTCATCGACGCGGTCAAGGAATACCACAGGAAGAGA